>JAJECV010000128.1 GCA_022821875.1 Rhodothermales bacterium | reverse complement strand
CGAATGTGTATATTCCTGTGAGTTCTGTTCGTGCACATTGACTGCATCGGGCGGTTAGAGTATTTCTCAACTAAATCACTAAGGCAAAACATATGAAACACATTACAAAATGGGGGGGGGTAATTCCCTTCTGACACTTCTAGCACTGCTGACCGTTCTGGTCATTCCCCGCAGTGCATCTTCTCAGGACACCTACTATGTGGACACAGTGGGTGGCGGTGGTACCTGTACCGCGAACGATAATACAACTCCATGTACGCTGACGGCTGCGTTAGACGCGGTGAGCGGCGGCGATGATACGATTGCGATCCGGGTTCGGAGGGCCGGCGGTTCGGTGACGATTTCCGGGGATCACACCATAGACGAAGCGATCACTTTTGCGACGTATCAGAGAGGCGGCGGCGGGCTGGTCAGCGGGATGCTGGAGTTTACGGGGACCGTGACTCTGTCTTCGGCGGGCCAATTTACCCCCTACAAGATGGGGGATGTGGAGGTAAGTGTTCAGTTCAAGGATGTAACTCTGTCGGACGCTGTGACCAACACGCAGCCCTTTGGTATGGATACGGAGGGACGCTGGGCGATTTCGGGTGCATTGACAACGGGGAATGCGACCATAGACAAACTGGTGGTAGATGGGAATCTGACCGTTAAGGGGATGGATGCGGATACCGGTGAAGACGGCCATCAGGCACCGACGCTTGTCGTGAAGGACTTAGATGTAAAATCAGGCACCTTAACGATAGGCACAAAGGAGGAGGACATGGATTCGACGGTGGAGCTGCGGGTTCCGCTGCAGAAAACCGATACGCTGGTGGTGGACGGCATGATTACGGGTACGGGGGCGCTGTGGATTGCGCACCTGAATACGGCGGATGAGCGGGGAGCGGCCGGATTTGACCTGCACCGGACAACCGAGTACAGGCCGCATGCAACAGATCTGAAGAAGGATAAGGGCTGTGCGCAGGTTCGTGGTGGCGGGGAGATCCGGAACGATATCTATGCGATTGCTTCCGGGAATGTGTGTATCAGTCTGAAGAAGGTTGGCGGACTTTTTGCGGCGGGAAGTCTTTCCGATGATCAGGATACAGATCAGGATATTACGACGGATCTGATCTTCCGGCGGGATGTAGAGATGACGGGGGATGTTCAGCAGTGGAATGATGCCCGGAT
Source organism: Rhodothermales bacterium (assembly GCA_022821875.1). Taxonomy (GTDB): domain Bacteria; phylum Bacteroidota; class Rhodothermia; order Rhodothermales; family Bin80; genus Bin80. Next base: position 3,918 of record JAJECV010000128.1, on the reverse strand, counting down.
AATTTTCGAGAAGAAGTCAACGATCCAGGGCAGCGTCATTCTGGATGCGGGCGCATTGCCGGAGGTCATCAGTGCAGAGAACTTCGGGAACCCGAATATTATGCCGGTATCACCATTCGTTCGGAGGGGAGAGAGTGTTAATACATCACCATTCTTTCGGAGGGCAGAGAATGAGTGTGATCAGGGTTGGGTCAGTTGGTTCAATGTACTACAAACCGCTTCCCGCGGGATGAACGTATCGGGAGTTCAGTTTGCAGGCGATGCAACCATTGAGAAGGATCTAGTACATCGGTTTGGTTATTCGGTAAGTGGTGGGAGCGACAGCGATAATATTTGTCATACCAGAGTTCTTTTTCTGGCAGATACAACCGGTGTGGCGGATAAAGCCTACACCTCTCACATCAAAGGAGATGTGTACGCGGAGGGGGGAATGGAAGTCATTCTGGATGGGCGGCGTGTCGTAGACGGAAATGATCCAAATGTGGATCCCGTGTACTATCTGATTCACAACTTGAACCTGGATGGCGATATATATGCCTACGTTGGAAATCGCACGGATAAATTAAACATCGAAATGGGGAGGGCGGCAGATGCGCAGATTGACGGAATGTGTACATCAAAGGATATCGGGCTGGGCAAGGGTAATCGCTTAACCTTGACGGGGGCCGGGCCTCACACGATAATAGTTAGCGAAACTCCCTTGATTATTCCATCATTGGTCGTTCTGGAAGAGACAAGTGTTCAAAGGTTAGCGGATCCAACTGTCCCTAGTTTTTACGGAAATATTCGTATTGACGATCTTCATATTGGAGATGGCGGGAAACTCGTTACCACTGATGCTGTCCAGACGTATAGCCAGGGCAGACTTGTTCTTGGAGGCGAAGGAATCCAGGGAACGCTTCATCCCAGATCCTTTATCACCAAGATCGCCTATGCCAGCAGCAGCACGGACCAAGTGCCTCTGATTAATTTTGTGAATGAGGCTTTTGTTGAAGGTCAGGGAGAGGTTGTCTCCTTTCATCTGCCGGCGGGCTCGGCGATGCGTATAGAGGAGCCGATGGAGGTGGAAACATTAGGTCTGTGCAGCGGAAGTGTGATTCTGGTGGACGATGAGGATCCGAAAACCAAGACGATCACCGTCACCGAGGAACTGTATATCAAAGACGGGATGCTGGAACTGGATCGGAATGAGCCGGGGGATTTTGCGGGGGATATGGGAGAGAAAGCCGGTGCCGAGGATGGGTATACGCTGACGTACAGGACCGGGGGTGAACGCACGGCAAGTGCGACGGAACTCATAGGGGCTCGGGATCTGGTGATTCATGATAAGATGGCGAAGATTACTGTGGAAGATGATCTGTCACTTCGTGGTAAACTGGATGTCATCAATGGGACGCTCAGCGTTATGGGGGACCTGACGGTGGGTGCGTCCAATTTTGATGGTGTGGAGAAGTTTCTCAAGATTGCGGAGGGGGAACTGCACACGAACGGCAATCAAGTGATGGTGCATGGATCACTGGAGGTTGGTACGGCAATGAAGGCGGGTAAACTGATGACCGGAGATGGAGACCTGCAGGTACTGGGACGGAATCGGACAGAAAAAGGTACGGAAGGGCCGGCTGGCAGCTATATAACGGAGTCTGCCATGGTGAAGGTAGGCGAAAAGGGTGTGATTGATGTGGGGATGGGCACGTTTCAATTGGGCCCGGAAACCACCAAAATCAAGCAGAATGGTCTAATAAGAAACAGAACGCCCCGGGTCAGATTGGACATTAATGGGAGTGAAATGGAGAGTGGCAGCGTGAGGGGGACGATTCGTGTTCCGCCAGGCAGCAGGGAAACGTTCATTTTTGCCGCAGATACACTGGACACGATTGTTCTAGACGGAACAAAAACGCCAAAGGAATCTGGAGAAACAGACAATGATGTTGGAAGGCTCTTTATCTATGCCGAGCAGCGGGAAGCATTGGTCATAGACAGTTTGTCCGCTGTGAATGGATATATGTACCTATATCCAAAAAGAAATAACTTTGGGATTGCACGTCATGTAACGGTCAACCGGGATGTGCTCCTTGATTCTGGCTATATAGCAAGTTACGTTGACTCTTTGATCGTAAAAGGGGATTTTACCACAGGTCGAGCAGGTGGGCTCTGGGTCCCACTCTCCAACAATCGCCATGTAAAGATCAGAGGAAATCTTACCATCAATGAAGGAGAGAATCAGGGGCAAGCTGATTTTAATGTTCCCGGGTGGTCCGGCTTATGGATGTCGAGCGGGAATTCTCTAACGGTTACAGGTGATCTGTTCGTGTCGGAGAAGGCGCATTTATTTTTTATGCAGCCGTTTGAAAATCAACGTACCCCCGTAGTTGGCTCAAGGCTGATTCTTGACGGAGATTTGGAATTTCATGCACCGCCACTCTGGCCCGTACTCAGGTTCCCAAATTCCGTTGAGTTTTCAGGGAACAGGAAACAGTCGGTAAAAACTGGTCCCAAGGTAGAACTTGGTAGTATAGTGGTTAACAATCCAGAGGGGATTGAGATTGAAAGCAATATTATGCAGACTATTGTCGTTCGCAATAGGCGTGCTGTGTGGAGTACACTGACATTGAAGCGCGGAGTGGTCACCATTGCCGATCCCATGCATACATGGTTGGTCATGAGTCCAGAGATCGAAGCGGATCTTCGAGGGAGCAATGTTGCGCTGGGCAGTGAATCCGCCATCAGGATGGGATCCCGGAGTTCGTACGTTTCAGGACGTCTGTCCCGCCTTGTTCAGAGAGGGAATTCGGGTCTGGGTAAAGTGAGCGGTGGCTACCTGTTCCCGGTGGGAGGCATAGATGGCGACAGGGCGCACTATCGTCCGCTGATTCTGCAATTGCCGGATGATCTGGCAGAGGCAGATACAGCTGCGGTATCTCCAGCAGTAGTGCCCGAAGGTGCCATGCCAGCATGGCCGGACGAGAACATTCTGGTTCCTGTTCCAGACGGTATGCTTACGCTGGATGTATATGCAGACATCTTCTGGAAGGTGGAACTCAAAGAGGCGATGGATCAGAATCCGCATATTCGGGTTGCCGCCGGCGGCCTTGAGAATGTGTTTGATGTTAATGGACTGCGTATGGTGCAGTGGGATTGTGACTGGAGTAATCCTCGTTTGGCAGGAACTGCCATCATCGGAGAGGACGAAGAATCCTTTGCGGAGAACGGGTATGTGAACGGCATGCTGAACCTGACCCAGATGAGTGTGGACGTTGGAACGTGTGCGATCCTGGGGGTTGCCGCGAACGGGCTTGAGAATCCGATTCATCTGGATGCACTGACGGGGGGCCTGTCCCGGGTTCAGTTCATTCACAATGTACCGCTTCCGGCTCCGGTTGACCTGTCGTTAGACGGTGTCCGTCTGCAGAGCGGTCTGGAGTTCCGGAATGCCACGGGCTATGAAGTGGTTGCCGCCGGTGCACATTCGGCGAGCATTCAGATTGCAGGCGCACCTGCGGATCAGGCCATCACGTTTGATCTGCCCACGCTTGTACATGAGGCCAGTTATGCCGTGATTGCACACGGTGCAGCAACGGCCCCCATGGTTGAAATTCTGGAAACCCGGATGACCTCTCTGGCCGACAACATGGTGGATGCGATTCTGGTGCATGGGTCGGCGGATCTGGGAGAAGTGGATGTGCGTACGGTGGATATGACCTCGGACCATGCGGCAACGAAGCTGTTGGCAAACAATATCAAGTTTGGCGATGCCACGAATTATCTGGCTCTTGAGCCTGGATTGCATAATATTCAGGTAAAAGCGGCACAGGGGGAGGAGGAGATTGATGTGTTTGAAGTATCGCTGAACGGGTATGAAGGGGAGACGGTGATCCTGAACCTGTCGGGAACCAGGAATGTGATGGCCATCGGCTTTGA
>JAJECV010000003.1 GCA_022821875.1 Rhodothermales bacterium | reverse complement strand
AAAATAAGATGTATTGCCGGAATAGAATTCCCACTTTCCGTAACTGTTAAAGACGTTGGCGAATCCCATGATACGCTGGCCGTCTCGTGACTGGGTGTATGAAAGTCCGATAAAAAAGTCCGCGTCAGGGATCGCATCCGGCAGCACCCATGGCCGAACACCACATTTTGCTACGATGTTAAGCGCTAGGTTTAAATCCTTCCAGTCAGCATTCTGGAGTGTTGGAGTATTAACCATTTGGCAAGGCACCCCCTTTTCGAGCAGGAGACGCTTGACTCTGTAATAAGGGGATGTATGGTCATCTCTTGCGTAGTTATGTTCTGGAACATGAACCAGAAAAATACGGTCCAATCTGGTGTTGCCTTCCCAGTCTGGATGCTCTTCCAGCAGACGGTTGATCTCTGCCTCGGTATCTTTCACATGGTCCACGCCCACAATCGACGGATATGAAAATTTCGTGGTAAATGTATGCTGAGCCCCTCGATATCTGAATTTCCCGAATTGCAGGCGTTTGATCAACTCCTTCATGTTGCTGGTCATTGATCTGAGACAGACCGGTATGATCTCAATTCTATTTTCATCGGTATCATAGGCTCCGTACTCTGTAATACCGCTACGAACATCGGGAGACGAGTGAGATTCTCTGAACATTACTTTCGGTTCAGGCAATCGATGAACTGTGAAAGTTTTCCGCGTGGCCTCCCCGTGTTCAACAAGTCGCAAGGGTTCCGTGGTAATATCAACGAGTATGTCGCTGAATTGCACGGGAAACAAAGTTTTCGCAATATGGCCGGCCATGTACTCTATCTTGCCGATTCTCTCTCTGGCGGAACCTTTTCTTGAGGCAAGACTGTACTCTTTGATGGTCCGCGAGAGGTCAAACGGGACCCCTGCTTCCTGAAGTGACATCTTTAGCATTTCCAGTGAACAGTGTGGTATGACCGAGTTCGTTTCAACCCACTGTTCTGATTCTGTATCGAAAAAGAAAATTCTGGCGAACTCCGAATTGAATTCCACGATTTTCCCCTCTCTCCAGCCAATGTCTTTTACGATACAGGGACGATTGGTCAGTTTGTCTTCTTCAAACTGTTTGCCGACAGCGCTAAGGCGTTGAGTGTTATGTACTTGGCATTTGTAGTCAAGACACAGATAAAAATGTTCAAGGTATTGCCGGATCTGAAACTCATAAGCAGGATAGAACCGCAGTATTCTTTTGACATCAGGAGGGGTATCAAGCTCATCACCTCGCCTGTGTGCCACTATGCGACTGAACCCGAACCGGTCTATGTACCAATCTTTTCCTCTCAGAACATCACGCAGTGTCTTTAAAAACTCCCCGTAATGAGCACTGAGCACTTCATGGGTAACGGGACTGTCCCCCCGTCTGATGCACAGCGGGAAGAGGTTTGCAAACTCTGTGGATTTGATTTGGCTTGCGACACGAATAGCAGCTTCACGTTCATCGGAGTTGTTTTCGAGCTTAAGAAGAGTTTCGTGTCTCCCCAACCTGTATTCTGGTACTGGAAGGTTAAGGCCTCTCATCTCCCTCAGCATCTGTTTTGTGCCCTCACTTATCGCTTGGACATATTCAGCACCGTCAGGATATTTCATGACCTTGAGCCACTCAAGCAATTGGGTGTTTCTTGGTGTCGAGTCAAGAATTATGTCGGAAAGTGAAAAACTATCTGGCAAATCCTTGTTTCGTTGAATAATTCGTCCTGGATTTTTTACGATGAAGGCATCCTGATACGCTTCACATTCAATCGGAATACCTGTCCTATAGTCACGATGGGCGACTGAATTTACGATTGCTTCGTCAATTACCGTGGGAGGGAATTCTGGTTCCTCAATGAAGCCGCCACCAGATCTTCTCTTCTGATAGCGCTTGAAGAAGGCTGCCTCTCTGAAAAATATACGGGCATCTCGGATTTGTTTTGTAAGCGGGCCCGTAAATTTTCGTTCAAAAGTCGGCAACCCCCTTTGCTGGAACTTGCTGCAAGGAACTTCAAACCGAAGCAGGCGAATATATGCCCCTGGCAGGATCCTCTGTGGATTTACTCCGAAAAACAGGAGCCCCGCGTGCGTAAACCAATACTTTCCATCCCGGGGAAGTATGGCTCCAGCTTCACGAAGAAGGCGCTCGTCATCAAACTCTATTGCTGCTTGAGGGCGAAATACGCTTCGGAATTCCTTTAGAATGCCTTTGTCTACATCATCAGGATTAAATTCGCAGCAAAGATCCTTCTCGAAATCCAGCAGCCGCCTGCGGTCTCTTAGATGGTCACGCATATCTTGCGTTACGGAGATATTTTGAGGTCCTTGCCTGATCCAGGCCTTGGGGTTTTGTCCTGGCGTTTCACAAATGCCTGTTCCTGAATAAGGGACGAAAATGAGGCAAATGGTTTTTCCGATGCTAGAACTATCGTTACATTCGTGGAATTTGGCCTCCGCTGCTTGATGATGGAGCAGGGAAGCGAAATCGGTCAGATTGTTTTTCTGACTTTCCGAGAGATGATCAATACCAGAGATGGTGCCATTAGAAGCAATGCCAAGAACAAGCAGTCCCCCTTCAGTATTGCTGTTGGCGAAAGCTGAGACTGTCTTGGTGATCCCATTGCGCACGTTGTTTAACTCCGATGGTGTAACATCAATGTTGTTCCGGCTAACTTCTTTACGTTCAAAATGCTGACTTTCGAATTTGTCATCAGAGCCGCTGGTGAGGAACTCCAGATAACTTGATGGATCCTCGTAAACTTTTCTAGGGTCAGGCATCGCCTTTTTTGTGACTTCTCAGGTTGACTATAACATCCCTGCCGTTGAGAACATAGAAACCATGGGCTCAATGGTCAGGATCTTGCAGAAAAACCACGTCGGAATATCGCTGTGTATTTGAATATCTTACATAACCCCCAAACCATGCGATTGTTTGAATTGCGAGGTCTTGGAGCCCTAACTGGTGTTTGGAAGTACAGCAAAGGTTGCAGGTGACGGGATTCGCAGGGGGTTTGGCAGGAGCCTCTTGGGGATGATTTCCTAAGACTCTGGTGTTATTTCGGAGGTGACCGGAACTCCTTTCGGGAACTCCGCAAATATCATCGAGCCTTTTGATATGATCTCAGCCATCTGAGAATTTTGACTCACTCCCTGAAGCTCTTCATATTTGGTCATGATCCGTTGTGCGTAATACAAAGGCACTTCTTTCCCGTGGGTACGAAACCTGCCTGACCGCTTTCATTCCAGTTATGTCTGAACTTCTCCCTGATATAGGAGGGGAGGGGATGCACCATGATTAGTCACAGTTAATCAAGTTGACGGGGCTCGTATCATGTACGTCATGCCAAATTTGATCCGACGTTCATAGTCAAGAAATCTTGGATACGATGCTGATTTAGTGCAAGACTTGAAAATTGTCGGTCACATACATCTGTGAATCGGGCAAGCACCCTAGGATTGATCGCTTCCTGATTCTCGAAAATAGCCATTGACCGGAAAGGTTCTTTCCATTTTTCAAATTGTAGCAAGGTAATCGTGGCATCCCTGGTCTTACGGTCATTATTAAGGGCACTAATGTACAACGGAACCGTTGTTCCGTTAATTCGACAATCAACCACATACTTTCCCGCTGGATCTCGAATTGGATCATTCCAGTCGAATACTAAATATTTTTGGTTTACGGTATTGATAAGCAAGGATCGAAAGTCGTCCATAAAGAGAGATTGAGTACGTTCACGTTGAAGGAAGGACACATCTGATATTTTTAGAACAGCCTGAATGAATGAAAACAATGCGTCTCCATATTGATGGCTTGGAACTTCAAGAATTAATTCACCGCCAATATCTTGGACCCCGAATGTGGACAAAGTATTGGATATGATTGTGTTGCGTGTACCCGTCAGTAACTCTCTCTCTTTCATGGAGTAAGTCAAATGCATATAGGTATGCCCCTCATCCGTCAACACAATCCGGTCATCTCTGGAGCGTAATACAACCAGGAGATGATCACCGTCGTCAAACATGAAGGGGGTAAATACACGAAATCTATCAAGGCCTTCCTGCTGAATTCTGATCTTCCTGGACACCTTTTCGTGAAATGAGTGCTCTATATCCGTCAAGTTCATCGTTGGCATAAATTAATACAGGTTTAATTGTGTACCGTGTGGAATCACAAATTTGGCATCAGATATTACACAGTCTATGGCTCCTTCATAGTTTGCGTAACGGTCGGTAGGAGTTGCAAATGAATCTTCATGCATTCCTATTTCTTGATACCGTTCAGTAGCATAATGAATATGATAATCGTAGAAGGTTTCACCTTCAATGCGATTCGTGTGCTCGTGGCTTAGTCCATTATATCTGCGAAGTCTAAAAAATCGGTTAGATTGAGGTCGCTGCACTGCAAGAATTACAGAGAAGTCCAACTCGTTACACATGCTCTTTCGAAGCATTAAAAAGAATCTGTTTGAATTTTCACCTGTCACGCCTAACTGACATTCATAATGGCCGCGTTTGGCCCGAAGGTTAATCGCAGTATCCCAGTTGCTAGGTAGAATCTTGGGTTCTATCAGCAAGGACTCAATTTCCGACTTAACAAGTGTTAAAGGCATACCATTAGCCTCCCAGTTGCGTTACGGCAGATCATCACCTGATCAATTCTGTCGTTGTTTTAGCTGTTCCGAATTCTTAGGTTCCATATCCCTGGGGGATTGTGTCATTGTCGATTGAAGTTTGGGAATGCAACTCTATTCACTCAAAATTATTCCATAGCCCTCTAATTAGAAGCTTTTTGATAAATATAGTGAAACAGCATTCCATTTGGTCTGGTGTCGGTTGCGGAACAGTGCTAAATTTTCGGGGATGTTCCGTTGGCTCTATGTGATCGAATTTCTAATTTGTCGTTCATGGAATGCAAATAGAATCAAAACAGATCAGTACGGTATATGGGATACGGTCTCCGTGGGAGATTCGGGAGATCACGGCGGATCATAGAAAGAGGAGGTGTATCTCATGTGCGTTGCACGGATGAGTCGGAGCTTCGTTGTCCGAAGTGTGGGAGATATGTCCAGTGTAGGATCGTTGCAAGCGTATGTGAAGTCATCTGGATACGGGGAGTTACATAACGCGTGTGTGAGTCGCATCCATTGTGTAAAGTGTCCGGATTGTGAAATTTGCACGACGACCGTTCCGTGGTTTTCTGCGTGTACTCGTGTGATGTATGAGTTTGAGGCAATGGGGATTGATTTATGGCAGGAGACGAAGACGATCTCGGCGGTAGCCCGTTAAGTGGGTGTGAGCTGGCCGGTGATTGGATGGGATTATAAAACGTGCGGTAACATGTGGACTTGACCGAAGAGAAGAAGCACTTCCCGATAAGATTTGCGTGGATGAAGTTTCGGGTGCCAGACATTCCCCATCTTGGAGCATTCGGAGGCCGGCTGTTAGGGACATTGATGGGGAGACCGCCGTGCAGTCCCTGTCAGGAGGCTTTCAGTGACACCGACGGAATCTGTTGCTGTCGTTAGACTCTTACGGGCTCGTGCCTTATGAGTGGAATGAACGATATTCGTAGAATTGCGTAATTTACCAGTACGGGTGCTGGTCCTGTTGAAAATATATCCAGTTAATTGAAGGTATGAATTATGAGTACTACGGTAAGCCCTGATGAGATGTTGATTCAACGTGTTACGAAGGGCACCCTCCACATGTCGCTAGTATTCACCGGTAAGCACCAAAACTGTCAGGGACATACGGAACACTTCTGGGTAAATCACAGCAAGGGGAAATGGTAAAAGCTACGATCATCAGTCATCTTGCTCATACGGATGGAGCAGAGAGTTTCTGGACTGTACTAAAAAGAGCGTTCCCCAGTACGTACCACTGTATGAGTATCAAGCACCTGAACCGGTACACAAACCAGTTCACGGGGAAACATAATATTCGCGAACAGGATACGATTGATCAGACGAAGTCCATCGTTCAGGGTATGGTCGGGGAACGGTGCAAGTTTGAAGACCTTACCGCATAGTGGTGCAGTCATGAACCAAAGTACCGTTCAAGCCCCACCACTGAAAATACAGGGCATAAAAACAAAGGCAATCCCATTTATTCGCGACAGTATTGTTTGGCGAGAATCTGGACGTTGGATAGAACCCTTTCTTGGTTCTGCAGTTGTCCCGCTCAATATCCAACCAGAGCGAGCGTTACTTGGAGATAAGAATCCTCATATTATCCGGTTCTATCGGGCGTTACAAAAAGGGGATGTAACTCCAGACACTGTCCGCATATTTCTTGAGCATGAGGGAGATAATCTATTGCATGATGGCGAGAAGCATTATTACAGAATTCGTGCACGTTTTAATGAAAGACATGATCCGCATGATTTCCTGTTTCTGAATCGATCATGCTTCAATGGTCTAATGCGTTTCAACAGTCGGGGATATTTTAATACTCCCTTCTGTCGAAAACCAGAACGTTTCCGCCCTGCCTATATCACGAAAATATCCAATCAAGTTCAGAAAGCAGCCAGTACCATAATGGGGAAATCATGGGAGTTTGTTTGTTCTGATTGGCGCAACCTCCTTTCGGAAGCAAATAATAAAGATTTTGTTTACTGTGACCCGCCATATTCCGGACGTTTTACGGACTATTTTAATTCTTGGAGTAATAAAAATTCATCTGATATGGAGAATGTATTAAAATCTTTACCATGTCCGTTTATCTATTCTATGTGGTCTGAAAACAAGTACAGGAAACACACACACCTACATAGTGAATTTTCAGATTATACAATTAAGATTTTTTCGCATTTTTATCATTTGGGATCTACGGAGAATTTACGAAACGGAATGACTGAAGCTCTCGTTGTAGGATGAAGAATTTTATTCTGAATGCACTGGCAGAAGTCCAAAATGGATATTCTCTATGCGGTGTTATTGATCGCAAATCTCGTGTGTACCCTATTTGAGATTGTTGCTCGTCAGGCAGTTGCAGCGTATGCCGAATCAATAGGCGTTCAGTTGATTGAACCTGAAAAACAGAACCATTATCCTGATTTCACTTTGATGCACAATGAGGAAGATCAAGATAAAATCGCCCTTGATGTAAAAACCACATATCGAGAAGGAGGGCAATCCAAATTTCAGTACACTCTTGGCAGTTACACCAGCTACATTCACCCTGAGACGAGAGGGAAAAATATTGTTTATCCATTCAATGAATATGGCCAGCACTGGGTAATTGGATTTGTTTACAGACGAATTAAGCAGAAACAAGTCACAAGCAGTCGTATTTACTCATTTGACACGCTGAAACAAATCCCTGTCCCATTTGATAATGTGGAAGTATTTATGCAGGAAAAATGGCGGATTTCAGGAGATCGGGCAGGGAGCGGCAATACTGCCAATATTGGAAGCATCAATGGTGTCATGAAAGATTTTGAAATGGGGAATGGTGTTTTTCACTCAGAAGAAGAATTTCTTGAATACTGGCGGGGATATAAACGTACCGCACAGGAACGCCAATTATCGTATTCCAATATCCACGAATTTCGTGTAACCTGTGAACAGTTACAACGTGAAAACAATCCAGATGAAATTTAACCACAATAATTCTCGCATGAAATCGACCAGTCATTCAACTCCACATCACCGCTCAGGCAAAGCCTACGAAATTCTAGATAAACCCGTAACCAATCCAAAATACGGCGGGGAGGCAATACGTGAGGATATGCGCCGGGAATTTCTGCGCAGCGGCAGAACTCCGAAGATCAAATCTGGGTAGGTGAAAAGAGGAAATACTAAGTGAGACCTACAGTCTTCTATATAATTCCCCAATTTATTGACCAATGCATAGCGACTTATCTTCCTAGCCAGAGATGGAGTTGAAAGTATAGATCACAGGAACGATAAGCTTACAATTTTACTGGATACGGGTTTGGCTTGGTTGATTCGGTTGAAAAGATGATAGAAGTTCTTCGCTATCACTATATATGTGTTGACTTCATAATCCCGGTCAAGCCATGTCTGCCGGCATAGTATTTGGATCGTCGTCGGCCGATGTTTACATGAACTATTTCTGTCAGTTGGGACCGATTGATCCACAGTTCTTTGTTGACGGAAAGTGAATGCAAGTTGAACTTATTGTGCAGCCTGACGGCTCACGGGGCCTACGGAGTACAACATCTGGATGTTAACAGTGGGCTGTTAGGTTGTGCAGTATTCATGGTCGAGGTCATTTCGTTTTAGGTCTGGGTTGGCTACTATCGCATACGGTTCCTTAACACGGTCGTGGAAATTGACCAAGCTTTGTCTCCTTTCATAAGCAATGATTTTCCTTTTCTCCGCGTGATGGATCATTTAAGTGCAGATCTAGTAGCAGCGGGTCTACCTTTTGACAGAGATGCAACTTTCATGCAAATATCAGACATCTTTAGTGCTGAGGACAATTCTCAAAATCAGGACCATCGGATGAATGTCGATCAGGCCATTTTCGGTGATCGAGATATTGACTCAGCAAATTACAATGAGGACATTAGGCCTCTATCTTCTCCGCCAGACAAGTCGGTTCGAAAGTGGACTCTATCGCTATCTGGACAGACTCCATTAGCAGAGAAGACAATCTAAATGGTAATCCTATCTTATGACATCAGTTAATGAATCAGGTCACAATACTCACGGAGTACCCAAAGCTTCTGAACAGAGTATTGCTGAGGAATGGACCAATCGTATCGCTCAAATTAGAGACGCGACTTGCCATGAAGATGTATTTAACATTCTTGATGGTCTCACATGGTGTTCCAAAATCGTTTCACGTCTCAGATATCTGCACGAAATAACATCGGATAACGACCCAGAAGATCCTCCCATGCGGTTATCTTCGTTACGCGAACTTGCTCAATTCTTCGCAAGTGATAACATCTCAATCCCTTATCCTGAAATTGGAATATGCCCCAACGGATTATTACAGGCTGAATGGCACCTGAGTAAAGGTTCTGCCTTAATGAAATTCCTGCCTGATGGTAAGGTTACGTTTGCGGCAACTAGAGGTAGAAAAAGTGGGGTGCGTCCCATTCAGGGTGAAGATACGAAGGAGAACGCTCTGAAAGGGATTCTTCCGTACATCCAGGAATAATTCGTGATACGGCGCAAGATCAGATAGGTGAGGGGAATCAAGAATTAGATCCTTGCTGTGCTAGGGATGCCTTGTACGGGTTCTCGTAAGAAAACTGATTGATGTTATTGAGATGCAGTGAATTTTTTATCCCCGTAGAATGTGTGTAGATTCAGATTGATGTTGCCCGGGTAATCAGATTGATGTTACCCACCTTGATCGCCCCCATTTCCATTGCTGCTTCGCGGGGGTTGGTTCGAGGATTTTGTAACAGGACTTCTTATTGTGAGTGTCACAGACAAAGCAATCAGTGACTGCTTTCATCGGAATAGTAATCCAACACACACCAGAACTGTATATTCTGTTGCACTCTGTACTTGAAACCTACCGTTTAATCTGGTGGTAATCCTTCAAGAATACGCCACACACCTCTATATACTTCACCTTTCTGTTCGCCTAATACCTGCTGCCAGGTTGGCTTATCCATATCACGCAGATGACTCCGTATCTTCGGGAGTGATTGACCTTGATCCAGGAGATGGCCCATACTGTCGGCGAGTTTTACTGCAACTGATCTGGAAACGCCAAGTAACCTCAATGCAATTGCCCGGTCGTCATTCACTCCGTAATAGACGCGCGAAGGCAGGTTGCTCAGTGGACGCAATTCCTCCTCGGTCAGGTTGCTTCCCGTAACGGAAAGTAAGGCCCCAAGCCCCCAGGCCGTAGTCTGTATCAGGCTTCCGAATAAATTCTGTGCACACTTCGTCATAGCTTCTGTAGTGACCGGCCCTGCGTTATCGTCACCATCCTCCATGAAGTACCCCTGGGCGATTGAAGCAATAGACACACCGTTGACCCAATCCTTGACGATACGAGATAACTTGTCGCCATCTGGGCCTGCCCCTCCTATGACGGATTTCAGGTTTTCCTTCAACTCAGGAACATCCAACAGAATCCCCATCATATTCTGAAGATCCCGGTTCCCAGAACTGAAAAGTGACTCCGCGTTCCACACACCTATTCCAATACTTTTTTGTTTGGATGCACTTAATACAGTTTGAACACTCTCTAGGGAAAAGCCGGTATTGTCAACAAGTTTGACCGTCTGTCTAGATTTCTGAATATATTGGGCGTAAGAACGTACACCTTCCAGAAAACGATTCACGATGGACGGGGCTTCTGTCCTAAGTTTCCTGAAGCCAAAAGTACTGCGAAGTATCTGCTCTGTTTTGGTGACAAAATCTTCCGGCTGCCCCATTTGCCGATATGTGTGTGCTAAGTATTGAACAAACGCAGACCATTCAGGCTTTTCTTTGACAATCCCCGTCAGATCACTCAGATGCTCACCAGCCTCAAGAACTAATTCAATCAGAGCAGAATTAAGTTCGCCGGACTGCTGGTTGATGAATTCCCGCAATTTTTTTGCTTTGGTGTCATCTTTAGCGGCAAGTCCCACAACCCCGAGTGTTCCATGAGAGATCCGCCCGGTACGCCCGGCGATATTCCAGAAATCTTCCGGCGGCATATCTTTTCCGTAGGGATATTGATGGGAGGCCATCACAACCCCTGAAACCGGAAAGTTAACCCCATGGGCTATCGTGGTGGTTGCAACCAGAAAATTGAGTTCTTCCTCCTCAAACAGCCATTCTACAAGAGTGCGCACTTCGTCAGGAAGCCCGGCGTGATGAACACCAATTCCATAGGAAAGCAAATCAATCAAAGGAGTCTCATGGCCGAGTTCCAGTTCCAAAAATTTCTGAACCAGAGAAATGTTATCGGTCGGTGCTTTCTTATTAAGGCCTACTTTGAGTCGGTCAGCCAAGGACCAGACCAAATCCGGCCGCATATGCATGACAATAACCGGTCCGCGTTGCTGCAATTTTTGAGCAGCGATTACGGCCAGCGTGGAAGCATTATTGGATGCTTGACTGTAGGTAGAGGCAATTTCCTGATTGTTCTGGAGATCAAGCAAATCATCCACCACCAGCGTTTTCTCTGACGTGTGGACGGTTTCCATGCGGACTCGATAATCAAAGCTGTTCTTTCGTATTTCCTCCGTTTTTTCGGCTTGAATAATCCCAATTACTCTGTCGTTGGGCTGCCAATCCACGGCCAGACTGATATCCTCGGAACTGTGACCACCCAGCCATTTGGCGACTTCACGGGCATTCGTTATAAATGGGGTAAGCAGCAGGAATTGAGCATATTGGCATTCGCTGTTTATACTGGCCAATAAAAGCTCAAGATGGAGTCCTCTGGTCGCATTTTGAATATTATGTGCCTCGTCTACGATCACCAAAGTTAACGGGCGCCCGATTTTCGTTTCCCAACCCTGACGCAGCATGAGATTCAGTTTTTCGGGAGTCGTGACAAGAATATCAAACTTGTTTTCGGGATCGTTCTGGCACAAGAGTTCCGATTCTACGTTATCAATTTCCAGTGCCGGGCTAACCTGCTCAACGTTGATCCGAAGACTGCCCAAGTCTCTGCGCAACTGCCGGGAAATCTGGTTAACCAGTGCACGCGTCGGCACCAGATACGCCACCCATCCCCTGTCCATAGAAAACTGATTCAAGGCCTGGAGAATTCGGAATTCGGCAATCATCGTCTTGCCACTTGAAGTGGGCAAGTTGACTACAACCGCACGACGACTTGAACCAAGCAATCCTTTTTCTGCCAGAACACGCCGCTGAGGTGGCAGTACATCAAATATAGCCTTATCCCCCCGACCTCTATCAACAAGGTTCCTGACAAAATGGCTCACACGAGAATTAACGCCCCTCGTGACCGTCCAGATAGAATTCTCGGCCATCTGAGCAGCACTGGCCGCCAGCAGTCTGGCCAACGGTTCCAATTGAATCATCTGTGTTTCCTCGCAGATAGCCAATACCCGGTCAAAACGAGTCTCCAGTAATTCTTGGATTTGATATTCTCCGTCTACAACACCGTCGGTTATGTAATGGGCGAGGATTTCTGCGGCTTTGGCTAGATGATAGAGACCGATCAACTCAAGGGCGGTCGCTTTCGCGTCCGAGATGTCCAGACTCTGCAAATACTCTCTTTCAAATATTAACTGCGCCTCCCGTAAACTGGAGATTCGCTCAAGTACGAGGTCACGGTCAGTCCAACCGTCTTTACGGATCAGTCTAAGCCATACATCGATAACTGTTGCCCAGGTTCGCTCCCCCCAGTCTTGTGACTCAACCGGTAGGTCCGGCCAGGTGTTTTCCCGAAGCCAACGAGCCGCATCTACTCCCTTATCACCCAGAACCGCGATTGCTCCCGCTTGCAGCAGAAATATACCCGCTTCCAATTTATCATCTGGTCTGGGCAAAGTCCTGAACAATCGAAATGCATCCGCAGCGGTATGTCTTAATTCTTGTTGATTCTTATCATCCTCCTCCTGCCCATTGTGAATAAGATCATGCACAGCAACCTCAAGAAGTGTTGCCGCTCTCTGTAGCAAGTCATCATCAGCATCAAAAGGAAATTCCAGCAGTTCTTGCGAAACCTGTACGTGCTGTGCCTGTTTTAAGGCTTGCTGCCGTAAATCACTTAACCGACCAAGGATCTCAAGACTCATTGTTTAACTCCAGTTACCCGATGGGGAAGGCCATCAACTGTACAGGGAATATAAATTGCAAACAAATGACAAATGGTTGGATGGTTCAGGATCCTAGCCAGTGTTTGCCCGCTTTGACTCAGATCTGTTTCATTGGGTTGCGTGTCACGAACCAAGACACCATACAGGGAAAATGCCTTTTTCCCTGATCCGACAAACATGCTCATTGCGGAATTAAAAAAATCTTCGTAAGGCCCCCCTCTGCAGCGGTAAAACAACCACTCGATTAGTCTTCTTATAAGTGAGTAGTTTTCCGACAAATTCTTGAGTTGATTCGTCATGCCCTTGTCCCCCTTCATAACTCCAGGAGGACTACCTGAGTCGCTGGATGTTTTTACTTCTCCAAACGCAAATTGGACATTGGAACCGTCAACCTTGAATCCAACCAGATCCGCACCGGGAAGACTGGCTCTGGAATTTCGCCGGTCACGGTTCATATTCCACGGCCAGACAATACTGTGCTCTTGGGCCAGAAATGCTTCCGCAATGGCTTCGCCAACGCGCCAACCAGTCCCAATTTCCTCCGTGCTGGATGTAACAAGACCGTCCAGATTTCCCTGCACAAAACCGCTATCTCCAAGGCTCCTCAGATGAGTTTCAAATTCAGACTGCCCCTCCTCATCATAAAGACGGGAGGCTACATTTTTGGTCAGGAATCTATTGAAATCATCCCCCTCTGTCATTTCCACACCATACCAGAAAACCTGCCCATCGTGATTTGAATAAATCGCACCAATAAAAGAGGCCATGGTTGGACGTTCCCTGTCTCAGTTCGCAAAGATACGATATTCCGAGTAATTTGAGGCTTTCTGGGAAAATAATTGCTCCCCGCTGTCTAACGATAATAACTTTATTCTTTGCGGTCGCTCAAAAGTCTTAATTTAGGAGGGGAACGGGCAACCGGCGGAGCATGGGGCGCGAAGGCCTTCACCCTAGGGGAAGCCACAACGACCGACCCACACACCAAGCACAGAATTGGGTGCGTGTGCACCAACGGAAGGAGTGGCTACGGCAGTATGTGGAGCGGAATCCAAAGGAGAAACTTACAACGTTGCACCACCATATCAACGAGGAATCTCTGAAGGCGGCGTATTGCGTGATTAAGCGTGATGCGGCCCCCGGAGTGGACGGCGTGACGTGGGAGGAGTACGGCGCAGGGGTGTCTGAAAGGCAGCCTGTCACGCAGGCATACCCCCGCAATAATATCTATGAGAGGAATCTCAATAACTTGCAGTTAGACTAATGTCGTTATGCGACCAGAGTCCATGTGTATCATAGCATACACATTTATCTAATTTGCCGCCCCTACCAATTCTTTAAACCAGATACCCTTTGAACGAGGCGCACTGATTTTAAGCATGTTTTCAGGACAGTCGTGTAGGGACGGTTTTCTGATTGTCCTTGATGGCCTTTTGTCCATACCAATGTTTTTCACACTAACATATCGCTGTTGATAATCCCCCTCTTCAAGAAATCCTGGTTTCCTCCAAAACGTTCGGGCAACTATGCGGCAGTAATCAACAAAACATCTAGATCCCTGAAGCTGTTGTTTTATATGTCGCTCTTGACCATACTTACCGCACTTCATTTCGATATAAATTATCCAATTTCTTTCCCCATCCCTGGCGATAATAACAAAATCCGCCCTCTTGCATTCGCCTCTGTTGCCTCTAAAAACGTTTCTTGGGGGAGGAAACATATCAGATTTGATTGCGATGGTATCTTCGGGTATGTTGCGTATCTTTATTTTGTACTCGGATGTATTCCTTCCTCCACGTTCTTTCAGTTCGAGAAAATTCTTGCCATTCCAACCCTCCTTGGTGGTCACCAATGCTTCGTCTTTGATCAGTTCTCGCAAGATATCAAGGTCTGAATTCATTCTCCATCCCCCCATATAATGGCATCCTGAATCTCGTTCATCTTATCTATGGTCTCGTCAAAACTGCGGGCATCAATTCCTTGTTCATGGCTTACTTCCGCCTCCCTTAGGGTCCAGTGCAGGCTTCTCCTTTTATGGTTGCTCTTTGTTTTCATCAAAGCTTTTTCTGCTATATAAACTTCTACTCTATCGGGGTCAACAAGTTCTTCGTTCCGATACCCCTCTCTCTCGGCAATTCGCTTTAGATAGGGCTTATCTTGATTAAGCATAATCAATGTGTTCAACTCCTTGATGATATAGTCACTGTGAGTGGTTATGAAAACTCGAATTCCAAGATTTATCAGCCGAGCGAAAAGCCGGGCAACTCGGCGCTGATTTTCAGGATGCAGACTCAATTCCGGTTCGTCTATCATCAGCAAGTCACCTGGTTTTGCAATGTGACGCAAATAAGAACCAATATCCAGCATAGAGCGCACTGCACTCGAACTTTCTGCCATAGTCAGCTTGAGGCGTTTGCGCGAAGGCTTGAAATAAATTGAGTTGTCGCTCCCTGAAATATATTCACCGCCAATAATATCGGAGAATTCCTCCAGAACCGGAGAATGTTCCTTAGCAATGAAGCTATCTTCCTTGCGGATATCTGCACCCCTGCGCGTAAAATCTACGTTTGCCTTCACCGGCAAAGCATAATCATTATAGGATTTAAAAAGCAACTCCATTGGGTCAATATCCTTGTCTGATCGGGCCATTTCCTCAAGTAGCCGATTTCTGGCAAAATCAAGCTCCTTGCTGAATATTGCAACACCGGTACGCTCCGCGCTAGCGATAAAGGGAGTAGGGAAATACTGTCCGAAGATTATTTCGTTAATGACCTCCGAGATTTCCTCCTTAATGATCTCTGTGGGGAGCCCGATTTTTTCGGTTTCCGCCGACAGGGAAACCACCAAATCACGGCTCCCCTTAGGTTTTCTAAATGAGAGAATTTCGCTTTTTCTAGACCTTATTTTTCGTTCGAAAGGGGAGGGTAGGATTGATTCCAAATCCAGTTCCAAGTCCGCCTTGAACTGGGCTTCCTCAAAATGTTTCGGATTGGACGCGAAGATTCGAGGCAAATACTGAGTGTATGTCTGGCAGCTCTGTGAAAGAATATTCTTCGCCCCTTTGGCGTGTCTTGCAATATCAATCTGCGTTGCACCGTTATTCATGAGATCATTTATTTCTTGATTAGAAACTTCGGTTCTCATGAATCTCTTCCCGTTAAGTAGAAAACCAAACAGGGCATAAGTCGCATATGTCTTGCCCGTGTTGTTTGATCCACAAATCAAGGTCAGGTCACCGAGCTCAAATGCCGCCTTTTTTAGAACACCCAGGTTCTGTATGGTTATTTTCATGATGTTTACCTTTAAAACGCCGATCAAACTTATTGTGACTTGGAAACCTCCTAAGCAAACTAAGCAAAGTCGGCAGGGATTTGCGGCATGATACGATGGCGAAACTGAATGGTTTAATAGATTTGGTGGGCTTTGGAAATTTTGGTAGGGGGCTGACGAAAAGAAGGGCACGTTTTGCATTGTCAATTATCTTTCATCAAATCTTTACTCACATGCACGAAATTGTTTGTCTGGAACTGGATGCCCACACTCGGAACTGCGTCCTGGTCGTCATGGATATGGAGCGATAATCGGGGGCGGTGCCGCCGCCGAGTCTCGGAATGACTGGAACCATTCGGCTTCAGTTCCCGAATTTGTCCGCGGGATAAATCAATGTTATGGCTGAGATTCGTATTTCAGGTTCCGAATCTGCTCACTGTAACATGAGACAGGCCTTTTCTGCCTTTAGACTGATCACTGTGTGCACCCCGGAGACACTCTATGCTCAATATGCACTTCAGTTCGGTGGCTCGGTCGCCGCCAGTGATTGTCAGATACTTGTCGGTGAAGCCAGACAACTCCTTCTTCCAGATAATGTCTTTGTTCACGAACTGGCCGAAGACAGTACGTGGAATGAGATGCAGGTTCTCACGCCCGGTGGAGAAGTTGCCGCAGGCTTTGGCCGAAGCCTTGCTGCCGAACACACAACGCTGGCATTCGGTGCCCCGCTCGCAAGTGAAGTGTATCTCTATTCTCGCTCTGAGGATGGTTCCTGGGAATTGTCCGAAACACTTACCCGGCCCCATGATCAGTTTGGTGCTTCTCCAGCACTGAAGGGAGACCGTCTACTGATAGGCACGGCAGGAGGCGCAGCCCCGGAAGGTGATATGTATCTGTATTCTCGTGATGAACATGGCTTTGTCTAGCGACTTGGAGAACAATTGGCAGTTCACGATTCCCAATTATGGATTTCGGCTGCCCGCCATAACGAACGTCGCGGAGGTGTGTATTACTTGGGGCTTTCTCAGATGGAATTATCGGATGTGCTCAATCCGGATGCTTTGCAGTTTCGCAGTGAATTCGGAGCAGGCCTGGCTGCTGGGAATGGACTCGTTGCAGTGGGGCACGATAATTATGAAGGGGCGGTTTTTCCGGTTCAGGTTACGGGGGAAGGGATTCATATGGATGAGGTCATCTTTAATACTGCCAGTGAAATTGCATCTATACTGGAAAGGTTACCGAGTGTGAGCATGGAGCCGCCGGGGATGTTTCCGTGTGCAGAGGTGGATATAATCTCATTCCTGACCCGGCAGGAGATTGGGGCCCGGCGCGGGATTCAAGTCAATGATGTATGGGGCTGGGAAGACCCTGAAACCAGACGTGAGTATGCACTGGTCGTGCGTACAGATGGACCTCATTCATTGATTTGACCGATCCTTATCATCCGGTTTATCTGGGAGACCTTCCAAAAACATCCACTGCGAATCAAAGCATTTGGCGGAACATCAAGGTGTCTAAAGATCATGCGTTCATTGTCTCAGACGGGGCGGGGGCACATCACATGCAGATTTTTGATCTTACTCAGCTCAGAGACCTCCTAGAACCGCAGGTATTCACCGAAACGGCGCTATGCAAAGGCGTCGACAGCTCCCATAATCTTATCGTCAATGAAGAAACCGGGTATGCCTATGCCGCTGGTAGTGATTCGGGAGGCGAAACATTTAGAGGGGCGTTGCACATGATTGATATCCAGGATCCGCTCAATCCCGTGTTTGCCGGCTGCTTTGCGGATACGCGAACCGGTGGGTGCGGAACCGGGGCCGCCCATGATGCACAGTGCGTGACCTGCAATGGCCTGGATCAAGCGTATAAGGGACGGGAAATATGTTTCAGTTCCAATGGAGATGCATTATCCAACGCAGATTTAACCGACAAAGACGCACCGGTTGCGCTCTCCGTCGCACGCTACCCGAATGTTGCCTACACGCATCAGGGCGGGCTTACCGAGGATCACCGGTATTTCTACCTGAATGACGAAGGGGATGAGTATCCGTCCGAAAATCTATCTATACTGAGGATGTTCATGTCTGGATACCGAAGATGTGATCTGTACCGGTATGAAGTTGGATCCAAAACAATAAGGGATGATCTGCATTGGTCGTCCTGCGATCTGGAAAGAGGCAGGGGCAGGTCTAAATTCCAGAAAATAGAATGTATTTGGTATCAGTGCAGAGATTGTTAACTACGGTGGACAGTGCATTAGAGATTCTGGGTGTATATTTCGTGCAGATGCATGTGGATGGTGTTCTGCTGCGGCCACGCCGCCCGGAACGCGCCCGGTCGTCGGCACTTTGAGGATCATCAACCCGCAGTTGAAAATAAACGGTCCGCCCGTGAACCCTTTCCGGAACATGGCGTTCAATCATTTGATTCAACAGGGCGGAGGGTCCCAATCATCATGAAAACATCTAGAATACAATAATGGCACAATGAGCATAAATCCTGTTTACAACCCCCGTGACATCGAAGTACCGGAAACTGAGAAAAAAAGGAGGGCGGAAATTGCTGCCAAAATCAAGGCCGCTCCCGAAATGACACCGGACGAATATCGAAGGCAGATAAAGAGTTATGCTTTGGGGGCAGCCAAAACACCTGAAGATCGGGAAAGGCTGTCCAAAGATTTTGATCGCCGGTATGGCAGTTATTGGGCACCATGATTCTTCATGAGCTTGTTGGTCACAATGAGGATCATCCAGTATATCAGGCGTTGGATGTGGCCAATTGAGAAATACAGATTAATTTCCTGAATTCGCTGGTTCTTGCCGCATTAGGTTCTAACACTCCGTTTTTGTCACAAACGGTGATTAAGGCACTCAATTTCCATTCAATCGGGTGCCTGCACGCGCATGCAGGCCAGTACAGGCCATGCGAAGTGAAGGTGGGAGAGTATCATCCGCCAGAGCACTTCAGGGTTGCGACGCTTATGGATGATATGGTGAATCGCGTCAACCGAAATTGGACGGAATCCGAATCAATAGAACTAGCCGCATATGTGTTGTGGCGGATCAACCATATTCACCCATTTATTAATGGGAATGGCAGGACCGCCAGAGCTTCGAGCTATTTTGTACTGTGCCTCCATATGGGAAAGTGGATTCCTGGAGATCCTATTCTTCCCGAACTTTTAAGGGAAGATCCCTATCGTTCCAGATATCTTGAGGCGCTCAAAAAAGCCGATCAAGACGGGGGGCTGGCACCTTTAGCCTACGTAATTGCAGATGGGCTTCTTCACCAGTTATCTGATCCCAATATCCAATAATTTTCCGATTGTGTTTGGTGCACTTCGTCAGGTGATTTGTTAGATTGATCAGGGAGTTATACCTCGTTGCCCATCTGTGGAAGGGTGGTGGGGATGTGATGCCTGCGAACGCAGTATGGTAGACTGCCACCGTGCAGGTTCCATTAGAGTCTCCGGCTCGCCTGCGGGAAAGATGGATAAAACATATCAGATGCCAAATCCCCTCTTAGTCGGCATCATCCGCCTTCTCAGTTGTCGCTGGACATCCCCCCAACAACGAATCGCCAAGACAGGGTTTTCGGATGAGTACTGTATTTGAATCGGATGGAACACAAAGTCGCAACAGTCAAGGGTGTTCAATACGTTCCATTGCAGTCGGTTCACGGTTTATTTCTGAGACTTAATCAGATGCAGTTTCAGGGAACCGTTTACCCTGAAATGAATTTAAGCAGTTCTGCCGAAACAGAATAAAACGGGTCTCCCATCGTCCACTGAGAAAGATGTGTATGTCTTTACTCTCTTGGAGCAGATGGGTTGTTCTGGCAAAGAGGCGGTTGCGTTCACTAAATCCTTATTCAACATGTTGTCTACCCCTATTATTGAGCAAATCAAGTCCAGTCATATGCAATTAGAATCCAGTCTGGAAGCAAAGATGGATGCGCAGAACAGTAGCCTGGAGGCAAAGATGGATGCACAGAATCGCAGGCTGAAGGCGGAAATGAGCCATTTACGTTGGTTTATTGGAATTGTATTTGCCGTGCTTGGGGGCGTGCTGGCAACGGTCGTTGCTCTGGTTGCGGGATAACCTCAGCGTGATTCCCGTGCATTGTTGGACGCGGTGTGCGTGAGGCCTGCTGTTGGACTGAATGAGCGACAGTTCTCTTGTCTTCCGACACCATATGAAATCGGGGAAGTTCTCGAAATATCAGACGATTCTGTTCGGTTCCGATTGGAGCAATAAATCAATTTTCGGATGGATACGGGGATGAAGCCACCGAAGTGGTTGAAGCCACCCGTATCCTCCTCTTTGATGTCAGTGACCTTGAAGATCCAATCCTGGCCGGCAAATATTTTGGTCCATCCAATGCGATTGATCATAATCTTTACATTCGGGGCAATACAGTGTACCAGACCAATTATGTGGAGGGGCTTCGGATCGTGGACATCTCTGATCCGGGAAACCCGATTGAAGTCGGTCACTTTGACACGGTCCACTATGGTCAGAATGACAATTCGCCGGTACTCGGTGCCTGAAGCAATTATCCGTACTTTCGGAGCGGAACGATTGTGGTCACCTCAGGGAGAGAAGGGGTGTTTTTCTGAAACGCCGCCCCATAGATATGTAGCCGGCAAGATTTTTGCTTAATTACCGGTAATTCCTGTCCGTGGAACCTGATGGAGGTAAAGCGGTAGGAGGGCACGAACGCTGCTGCGTTCGCAAACTGTTAACTCTTGTAAACTGACCTAATGCTTTGTAGAATGAAATCTCTTCATCCTATCCTGTCCGTATTTTCTCTGCTGTCTCTATTCCTGGTTACTACCGTGACGGTAAGTGCCCAGGAATACAAGGAAGATTTTAATGCAGCTCAAGAAGCGGCAAAGAGTGGTTCGCTGGATACTGCACGTGATC
This sequence comes from Rhodothermales bacterium, assembly GCA_022821875.1. Classification (GTDB taxonomy): domain Bacteria; phylum Bacteroidota; class Rhodothermia; order Rhodothermales; family Bin80; genus Bin80. Next base: position 38,268 of record JAJECV010000003.1, on the reverse strand, counting down.
TATTTGCCAGCGCCGCCTCCGGTGCGGATGCGGCATCTGATGCGGAAGTCGCACAGCGTGCTCGTTATGTTGCCGCTCAAATTGACTATAAACTCGGAAATGCAGCGTACAAAGCGGAAGACTTTGAGGCCGCTCTCCAATACTATTCAAGTGGTGAAAGTATTTATCCCGCTTACATCAAAAATCACTATGGCAAGGGACAGGCCCTGAATAAACTGGGGCGTACCGAGGAAGCACTGGTCATATGGGAAGAGGTCATGAATGCACCCGGTGATCGTAAGACGAGCCTGGCGGCTGAGCGGCAAATTCGTCAAAACTTCATCAGTATCGCCTCCGCAGCCCTGGGAAAGCGCAATGCCACGCGGGCGGATGCCGATGAAGCGCTCGCTGCGCTGGCATCTTTGACGGAACTCCTGGAAGCCGATGCGGATGTGCATTTCTATACGGCGCAGGCACACTATGTGAAAGGAGAAGGAGATGCCGCAATCTCTGCGGCCCGGCAGGCACTGGAAATCCATTCCGGCAGCCGTTCCGACAAGGCAAAAATCTATTATGTCCTGGGCGAAGCCTATGTGAGTATCAATGATCGGGATGCTGCAAGAGAAGCGTTTCAGAATGCTGTTTATGGAAGTTATAAGCAGTCAGCCGAACATTATCTGGATACGCTCTAGCCCCCTGTTTAAATTCTAAAACAATTGCAGCCCGTGGTCCGCTTGGGATTACGGGCTTTTTTGTGATCGAATCCAGATGTGTACATCAAACTCCATTCTAGGCGAGGGCTGCGTCATTCAGGAGGGGGTTGAACTGGGGCCAGGCTGTAGAATTGGTCATCATGTGACCATTCTGGCAGGAACACGTCTGGGAGCCGGTGTTCAGGTTGGAAATCATTGTGTGTTAGGTGCCAGCCCCATGCGGGCGCAGCAAAGTACGCTGCCGACAGCGGAAAATCAGAAAGCCCTCATAGTCGGGGACCATGGTCTGATTGGGAATCATGCAATCCTGTATCATGGCTGTACGCTTGGGACGCATGTAATGGTCGCCGATCTGGCAACGGTGCGGGAGCGGGTTACAATCGGGAATTCCACCATCATTGGTCGGGGTGTCGCGGTGGAAAATGATTGCTCGGTCGGGAAACATTGTAAATTAGAGACCAATGTATACATTACCGCCTATTCCCGACTGGAAGACTATGTCTTTGTTGCCCCCGGCGTAACGACCAGCAATGACAATTTTGCTGGACGAACCAGAGATCGCCAAAAATACTACAAGGGGATCACGGTATTGCGAGGTGGACGAGTCGGTGCAGGAGCGACCGTCTTACCTGGAAAAACAATTGGGCAGGATGCAATGCTGGCCGCAGGTGCGGTTCTGACGCATGATATTCCGGCGCGTGAACTGTGGGCAGGGGTACCCGCACGATTCCTTCGCAGGGTTCCTGAAGATCAATGGCTGGAGAACCAGTAGAATGAACGATATTCAAATGGTGGATCTCAGGGGGCAGTACCTGAGAATCAAGGATGAGATGGATGCTGCACTGGCGCAGGTGTTGAATTCGGCACGCTTTATTCGCGGCCCGGTGGTATCCCGCTTTGAGGCGGCACTTGCGGAATACACGAAAACGGAACACGCCATCGGGGTTGCAAACGGGACCGATGCGCTGCAAATTGCCTACATGGCGCTTGGCATTGGGCCCGGGGATGAAATCATTACCCCCTCCTTTACCTTCATTGCCACCGCAGAGGCGGCCGCCCTTTTAGGGGCGGTGCCTGTTTTTGCCGATATAGATCCCGACACGTTCTGTCTTGATCCCGTCAGCGTTGAAGCATGCATTACCTCACAAACACGGGCAATTGTCCCCGTACATCTCTTCGGACAGTCTGCGGATATGGATCCGATCAATGCACTTGCCTCCAAATACAACCTTGCGGTGATTGAAGACAACGCACAGGCGATTGGTGCAACGTATAAAGAGACTCCCACCGGCGGTCTGGGAATCATGGGAACCTGCTCATTCTTTCCCTCAAAAAATCTGGGTGCATATGGGGATGGAGGGGCCATTCTTACCTCTGATGCAGAATTGGAAACCCGGTGCCGAACGATTACCAATCATGGCGGAAGACACAAGTACTACAATGAGATGGTCGGACTCAACAGCCGACTAGATGCACTTCAGGCAGCAATCCTGGAAGTAAAACTCAGACATCTCGAATCATTTACCCGGCGAAGACGGACGGCCGCTGCGTACTATAATGCGCTCTTTGAAAATGTGGACGAAGTGGTATGCCCTCATGAAGCTCCCCGGGGCCGCCATGTCTATCATCAGTATGTCATTCGCGTAAAAAAGAGGGACGAACTTATTTCCTCTCTCTCGGAATCCGGGATTCCGCATGCAATTTACTATCCGGTACCACTGCACCGGCAGCCCGTATTCGGAATGGACTCCAGCCCGCCGGTGCTTCCCGTAACAGAGCAGGCCTGCAAGGAAGTGCTGGCCCTGCCCATGCATACCGAACTCACGACGAGCCAGCAGGATACGGTCGCAGAGAAGGTAATCAACCATGCAACCCGTCTGATCCATGCATAAAGTTCGACTGGCCCAGATCGGTGTAGGTTACTGGGGCAAAAATCTGCTGAGAAATTTTGATGCAATTCCCGCCTGCCAGGTGGTTGCCGCCTGTGATGCAGATATTGGAGCAAGGCAGTTTGTCGAAGAGTGTTATCCGATGATTGCCGTTACCAAGGAGATTCAGGAAATTCTATCCCGTGACGACCTGGATGGGGTGGTCATCGCAACCGAGACCCCATCCCATTATTCCATTGCCCGTGCTGCACTGGAGCGCGGACACCATGTATTTGTAGAGAAGCCCATGGCGGAGCGTGCAGAGGAGGCGGAAGCGCTGGTCGCCTTGTCTGATGAGACCGGCTGCCATTGTATGGTCGGGCATCTGCTCCTCTATCATCCGGCATTCAATTATGTGGAAAAGCTGATTCAAAGCGGGGAACTTGGTGATATCTACTACATGTACAGTGTACGCGTCAATCTTGGTATTGTACGTCAGCGGGAAAATGCACTGCAGAGCCTTGCACCACATGACCTTTCGGTTGCTCTGGCATTTTTGCAGCAGAACCCCGCAGCAGTCGCTGTACATGCACAGGCGTACTTGCAGCCTGATGTCTGTGATGTTGCATTTTCTACGATCTTTTTTGAGGATGGTGCGCTTGCACATCTGCATACAAGTTGGCTGGATCCTCATAAAATCCGCAAGATCACGCTGGTGGGGAGTAAAAAAATGGCCGTCATTGATGAGATGAGCAGTGCGGAGAAGGTGCGTATTTATGATAAAGGAGTCAACTCGCCCGGGTATGTGGGATTTGCCGAATCCATGACAATGCGCGTCGGAGATATCCATATTCCCAATATCCGTATGTCGGAGCCATTACGTATGGAGTGCGCTCATTTTGTAGACTGTATTCGTACGGGTGAGTCGCCGCGTACGGATGCACGCAACGGCCTAGCGGTGGTTCGCCTGCTGGATGCCGCACAAAAATCACTTGAGTCAGGAGGGGCCAGGATTCCCATCTCCTCTTAATTCCTGTGATGGCCAAACTGAATAACATAGATCCGATTTTGTGTGCCAGACCGTTTCTTTTCTACCTGAATCAACTGGTGACTCACTTTGAGTCTCCTTCCTTTATTGCGGATGATCCGATCCGACTGTGTCATTCGTTCACGGATCCGTCGGATCAGGAGATTATCGGCCTCTATGCGGCAACACTGGCATGGGGGTCCCGCGGTGTGATTCTGGCAAAGCTGGAAGAGCTCTGCACCCGGATGGAGTTCCGGCCCTGGAGGTTCGTGATGAATTTTGATTCGGTTCGGGATGGTGATGCATTACGCACATTTGTACACCGCACCTTTCAACCCGAAGACTGTCTTGCATTCACACAGAACCTGAGTATTCTGATTCGACAGTTTGGATCCGTTGAAAATATCTTCGGATGTAAGCCGCAGGAGACCGACCTTTATTTTGCCATAGAACGCTTTAGTACACGCATGATGACCGCACATCCCGACACCCCGGCAAGGTTACAGAAACATCTTGCCCGTCCGAGCCGTGGAAGTGCCTGCAAGCGTCTCTCTCTGTATCTGCGCTGGATGGTGCGACCCGGGCCGGTAGATTTGGGACTCTGGAAATCCGTCCAGCCCAGACAACTCGTACTGCCCCTGGATATACATTCCGGCCGTCAGGCGCGTATCTTGGGATTACTGAACCGTAACATGAACGACTGGAAAGCTGTCATGGAGCTCACCGAAGCATGCCGAAACCTCGACCGGAACGATCCGGCCCGCTACGATTATGCACTCTTTGGCCTTGGAGCCTACGGAGATCCCTTTACTGACCCATGATTGACCGACACGCGACTGCCCCCGAGATCTGCCTCGTCTTTCCCTGCTACAATGAGGAGGAGGTGCTGCCGGACTTACTTCAGGCACTCAAGGTATTGGATTTAGGGATCCCGACGCGGTTCCTGTTCATTGATGACGGGAGCACCGATGGAACGCTTTCACTTTTGCAAAAAGCCTGCGATTCGAATCCGCAGATGGCGTATCTGAGTTTTTCCAGGAATTTTGGACATCAGGTCGCGGTCAGCGCCGGGTTGAAGCACGCCCGGGGAGACCTGATTGCCGTTCTGGATGCCGATCTGCAGGATCCACCGGAACTTCTGAGTCAGTTCATCGCCAAATGGCGCGAAGGGTTTGATGTCGTGTACGGGATCCGTACCAATCGCAAGGAATCCTGGTTTTTACGCATCTGCTACCATAATTTCTATCGCCTTCTGGAGAAGACCTCCAATATTCAAATTCCACGGGATGCCGGCGATTTTGCACTCATGGACCGCAGGGTCGTTGAGGTGATCAATGCACTGCCAGAGCATAACCGGTTTGTTCGGGGGCTGCGCGGATGGGTGGGGTTTCGGCAGGCGGGGATCAAGTATGCCCGTCCGGCCCGGCATGCCGGCAAGCCCAGTTACAACATGAAGCGACTGACACGGTTGGCTCTGGACGGGCTGCTGTCGTTTTCATCTGCCCCGCTGCGATTATCAGCATGGCTGGGGGCAGGTGCGGCCCTGCTGGGTTTCGGTTATCTCGTTTATGCACTGGGGGTATTTATGAGTGGAAAAGATCTGCCCGAAGGATGGACTTCCACGGTGGTCCTGATTCTGTTTCTGGGCGGAGTCCAACTCATGGTGCTTGGAATTCTTGGGGAGTATCTGGGGCGAATTTTTGAGGAGGTCAAGGGCCGTCCGCATTATGTCATGAACGAGTACGCCGGCTGGCTCACCGAACCATCTCCAGCCAAAGAATGAAAAATGGCAGCCATGAATTGCACCGCATTGCCAGATTGCTTTATTTCGTATTCATTTGGCCGGCAGGATGAATTGGATTCCGACTTCTTCAGTTGTACAATCCAATGCGTTGTGCATGCATAGACCCGGATTTTTGATATTCCGGATATGTTTTTCCGTGTGTCGCCGATAGTTCAATGAGATTTTTCTCCTCCCGGCCATCCCGCATTCCCCGCGCAGACAACCTTGATAAATCGGTTATTGATCTGGTGCGCCCGCACCTGCATACGGGAGAATGTTTGATCGTTACCGGCTTCCACGACCTGCTGTCATCACTGTCCATCATCATGGACGAGTTATCGGAAGTATTTCAGGATCCGAAACGTCATCCGCGCCCCCGGATCCAGTTGGTCTATGGAGTAGATACGGGCAGCCGAACACATTTTTCAGGAGGATACTCCGTTCCTGAAGCGGTTCGCCGGCACTTTATGCAGCACCATGGCCTGAAGGTGGACGATTCCTCCGATCTGAGGGCGGTGAGAGCGATTGAGGCGATTGCACGTAACGAGATTGATATCCGTGGATTTGACGGTGATCTGGCGCGGCAGAAACTTGGCTGGAGAGGGCAGGGCCGTATGCATGCCAAGCTCATTTCAAGTGAGCTGGGGGTGATCCAGGGGAGTGCCAATTTCTCCTACTCGGGGCTTCGCTATAACATTGAATCCGCAGATGACTTGAGATATGATTCGCGCTCTGCGGAGGTCGTGGCTGCGGCCAGAGAGCGGGCAGACTTTGCGAAGAGGATCCAGGAAGCAAGCGTGGACTGCAATCAGGAGGTGCTTGCCATTCTGAAGACCCTCTTGCGAACGGTGTCCCCCGAGGATGCCGTATCCCGCTCTATAGCAGAACAGACCGGGTTTCCATTTTGGCGGAGCGACCTGCTTGATGAGCACAGGCTTTCGGGGGTAGAAAAACTTTTCCCCTATCAGGCTGACCTCGTCTATCAGGCTGCCGGAACCATTTATGAACATGGGGTTGCCTTTATCTGCGCTCCGGCAGGGTCGGGAAAAACACCGGTCGGGAAGTACCTGGCCTATGTTCTCCCTGAAACCTACCATCATATCGTCCCAGGCAGCAGTGCAGGCAGGATGAATCGGCGCGGAGCCATGGTGATCTCTCCACCCCGGATCGCAAAGCGCTGGAAAAAGAATGACGATGGATACAAAGTCATCCCCCATACCGAACTGAAGGCCAATCCCAAAGCGCTCGAACGAACCGCGGTGCATGTGGTCGACGAAAGTCATCAGGTGGCACCGGGGCTGACCGATACATCACAGCGGGCCGAAGCCATGGAAACCGCACCTCCGGCCTGGACCGTGTTCCTCTCTGCGACACAGTTGGGGAATCACGATGTGGACAGCCTTGTCCATTTCCAGGAAAAGCGTGCTTCCCTTTTCATGCCGGATGACTTCGTCAGCCAGATCCGAAAACTTTCCAGAAAGAGCCAGGGGCTTTCCATGAGTCCCGATGTATTTGAGGTGCTGCTGGATCCGATTCTGGAGAATGATAAGCTGGCAAAGATCCGTGAGCAGCTGGTTCACCTGATTGCTCCGTATGTCGTACTGTGCTCACGGGATGACATCGGTACAAGAACAAAACAGACCACAGGCAGGTGTGGCCTGTATCCGAATATCACCAACCATGGCCGCCATCCTGCTACACAGATCACCAGCACTCAGGAGGTGAAAATAGCACAGATCGTACAGCATCTTGCAGCCATTACCGGAGATGCTCCAAAGCTGGTCCGACAGTACTCAAGATTTGGTGAACTGAATCGCCAGCCGGTGCGGGACAGTGCACTTCACGCCCGCAACCTGATCAGCCTCCTGCGCATGAGCCCGCTCGTGGCGCGGTATGAAATGCAGCACGGAAAGATCGGTAAAAACCTTCGGAAAATTGAAAAGAAAGCCAACCGCCGGAAGCCGCCGCCTCCCGGGCAGATTGAAATTTTTCCCGAAGATGATCCCGTCCGGAAACCAACCCCGGAATGCGAAAGCCTCACCAGATTGCTGGCATCTCCGGTCATGGAAATCCTGCACGGTAAATGTGTAAAGGCCCTGCTGGATATTCAGAAAAAACATGCCCGCGTGGTGTTTCTGGCGGAACGTGTACTGCCCCTTCTGGTCTACGCAGAAATCCTGTCGCAGGAAGGATGTCACGACAGTGTTCATGTGATCGCTTCAAAGAGGGAGGATGTAGGGGGAGCAGGTGAGCGGGAGGCCCTCCAGGCGGTTTTGAATGTGACGGCGCCAAGTTACACACGCTCACGGAGCGGAAGCATGATTGAAGACCTGTTTTCGGAAGATGGGAAGAAACGTACCAGTGGAAGCGTCTCTGTTTTCATGACCTATCAGATGGCGGAGGGGGTAAATATGCAGAGCTGTGACACACTAGTGAGTATCAGTGTGGCATCCAGCATGGTGCATCTGATCCAGGGGCTCGGCCGGATTGACCGCATCAATAGCCCCGTAGATGATATCCACTATCATCTGGTAGATATCCCCACGCCCCCGCTGACATCAGATCGCAATGCTGCCAGACGGATAGAGATCAACCGTTCACTGGCGGCCCGCCCGCAATCCGGGTCTGCCAGAGAAGCCGAGGGGGCAGATGTCACGGCACATAATTTTGGTGATGCACTGAATTTTATCCAGGATGCCCGAAAACCGCGCCAGAACAACTATTACGATATCCTGACAGAAATTCGTAATAAACTGAGTCCCGCAGCATATGCAAGGGTGGCGGATCTGACAAGAAACCGGGATGGAATCCAGGGAGTCTGGGGAGCAGAATTGGCGGTGCTTCCATCGGGTGAGAAGACGACGATCCTTCATCTCAAAGGGATGGGAGGCATCAAAACCGGTGACGTTTCTACTCCGCGACTCCTGGCAATACACTCCAATGAGGTGGTGCGAAATCAAATTCGCTGCGCACACCTGCTTCGCAAGTCATACGCACGGACTGTGCAACTTGGCCGGCACAGGGATTCTCCGGACAGCGAGGCAATGGAGCGGGCACTTGACCAACTTACGGATCATTTGCCCATGTTCCGGGAATGGGATCTGCGACCGGAACGAATGCTTGCTCCTCTGGAATCACTGGCAGTTGTTTTGAGACCGGACGAGGAAGGAGATGATCAGCTGGCCGAAAAATTGTTTGGTGAGTTGAGTCTGCAGGCGCTGGAACGACTGATAGAGCACTGGACTCGCTTACTGAACCCCGATTGGAAGGAAGAAAAAATACGTATTCGGAAGAAAATCAGAGCAGGCCAAGTCCCCGAATATGCCTCCTGCAAGGTCGTGGCTGGCAAAGCAATGCGGAGGCTTGAGTCGGCGGAGCGTCTGCGAAATGAAATGCAGACAATCTACGAAGAGCAGCGGGCCCATAACCCGCAGGATCCCGCCCGCGTCACCTCCAGGATTGCTACCGTGATTGTATCCGTATGATTGCTGGCAGACAGACCGGGCACATGTGATCAATCTGTCTGTCTCAAAATCCGGCAATAAACATCAGGGATAGGGGGGCATTTCGCCAAGCGAACCGCCGCAATCCCCACTTGGCGGCAATACCATCAGGACCGCCTCCCTGTACATGCACGGATCCAGATGGAACCCGTGCACGTTTGGTCGCTGCTTAATGTGACAGGTTGCCCCGAAACGCAATACTATCTCTGGTTGGATGAGATGGCATACGAAAAGGCAATGGTCCATTTTCGCAGGGTATTGTATCGTTTTCTGAGGGTTGCCTGTAAAAAGATGTTCAGCGGCCACAGAATCAGGCGAACCACAAGTGCCAACATCGTGGAAACCACCGCGATCCCCAAACCAACGAGGTCGGATGCCTCGTGACGTTCTCCGGACATGAATAATACAAAGATCCCAAGCAGGGTTCCAAGTAATCCGAGACTGAGCGCAAGATAGACGACACCGCTGATGTATCGGTCCGTCTGCTCATACCTCTCACGATCCAAATCAATGTAACGGAACGCGTAATCCACCATGCTCGGTGCCGTGCCACCGCGTCTGAACTCCTCAACAATCTTGCTGCCTGCAATAAAGTAGGGATTTCCTGGTTTGGTTTCGGCTTCAAGAATGGCCTGGGAAAAACTGTCTGCAGAAATATTGTCCGGGTCGATCTGCAACATTCCCTGACTTCCGCCCCACTGACGCCACTGGCGGACATACGCAGAGGTAAGGACGAATAGACCAAGAACGAATAATATCCCTAGCGGCCATTCAAACCCGCGGGCATAGGCGATCATGTCCCACAGTGATGTGGGAATCGTGTTGCTCAGAGCGGTCTGGTCTTGCACCAGCGTGGCGGATGCAGCTTGTAAAGCAATGAAATGTATTAGCATTAGTAAGTAAAGTGAATAAGGATCAACGGATCTCAAGTTGTTGTGTGTTAACGGCCTGTATGTTCAAGGATTGCGTATAGGAACTTAAATCCTCGCTACCCAGCAAATCATGAACTTCAAGGCGATAGGGGCCCGGCGGCAGCAACACGGTAAACAGGCCTTGTTGCGAAACTGCAGACCGGGCAACTTCCTCGTCTCCCTGATAAAAGACCACTACAGCCAGGGTCGGGGAACTCAGGGGCAGGTTTTCAATCTTTCCTTCAACGACCGTGTTTTCATGGACGGGAATGTCAATATGCTTTACGGTGCCTGGATCAGAAATGAAACTGAAGGTCGTTCCCGTTGGCAGATCCAGTTCCGGCCCTCGGAGAGAACGGGGATCAATGACGACCTGATAAAGGGTGCTCGGGGCCAGGAAATCTGCCTGGATCCCGCCGGATTCAATGGATTCTGTACGGGCACGGACAACGTTGATGTCCAATCCGTCCAGATGAACTTCGCCCGGATCTTTCCGGCCGTCACGGTTTCGGTCAATAAAGGGGCGAAGCTGTGCACTGCTCCAGACCTGCGGGTGCCTGGAAAAATGAAGGTCACGGCCAAGTGTCACCGATCCGTATACATTCTGTTGATTGTACGGATTGTCAACTTCAAAGGACGAGTGGTTTGAGAAACTGGCCCAGGGTGCATTCATGCGTATGGATAACGAAGCATTCATCCCTTCTGCCGGGAAGTCATAGCCAATCCGGGCACCAAACGAAACCGACCGGTACGATGCATAAATCGTTCCTCCCGCAAAATCAATATCCTCGTACTGTCCTCCATATCCCTGGAATCCAACTCGACCGCGTACGGCCCCCACGGTTGCATAGCGAGTGAGTGAACTTCGCCAGTGCATGCGTGAATCCATTGGAGCATCGGGGTCAAGTCTGGTAGATCGGGGACCGGCGGCAACGACCAGATTGGTGCGACGGGAGAGCCGGAGGGTTGCAGAACCATCCAGCTGCATGGATTCACTGCCGCTGAAGGATTCAAAGCGGCTTCCGTACACAAAGGTGCTCAGTCGCCGGGAATTCCATCCGACCCGGCCGATCAGACGCTGTCTATAGAAGGTGAACCCTGACTCTGCGGCAAAGGATGCCTCTCCCTGAAGCTGGAACTGATTGCGAAACATCTGCAAGGTGGCCCGGGTCGCAAAGTCAGGATAGGAGACCTCGGCACTGACCATCATGGACTGCGCATAGTTTGTAACAAGGCCCAGGGTTGCGGTCTGCAGTGTGTCGGCCAGCGTGTAACTGCCGAGTGCGGTCAGACTTGTAGAGATCCCGTAACTGGCCTGTGCATGCCCGTAAGCGGTTTCGTCATATCGGTCCCGACCACCTTGAAGATCCCAGTACAGCCTGTTTTCCGGGACTAGGTCTTCGGTGATAAAGAGGTAGCGGGTTTCCCTGATCGGGGTTCCGCCGCCTGCAGGGACAATCTCCAGTTCTGCGCGTGAGGTGCCGTAGTAGGCGGGAATCGTTAACCGGTAACGTCCCTGCCCATCTGCCTGGACACGATCCGCTACCACGCCCCCCACCAGTGCAGATACCAGTGCGTTTGGTTCTGCAATGCCGCTGATTTCAGCTTCACGCTGTTGGTGGCGGGTTGAAAGCGGGCGGTTGCTCATCCACATTCCATCATAATTCTGCCGTACCGGCCACTGATCCACTCTCGTACGGCCCACACCGATCTGCGTAACATAGGAGGATCGGGGCAGATCAATCAAATAGTTCAACTGTCCGAAGGAGGTACGGAAATCATGATCATCAGTATAGGTGATCATTCCCTCCGAGCGAATCTGTCCCCAGAGGGCGCTAGCCCGCCCGTTCAGGAATCCCGAATAGTTGACATCATTTCCGGACCGCTGGATCCGGTTGAGTCGGTATCCAATCTGGGAACCTCCGAGAAAACGCCGGTGCCGGCCATATAACATAGGACCAAGTCCAAGTGTGGGGGCGGATCCCCGTGCACGGAAAGTGGACTCCGATTCGGCAAATAATTCCTGCGAGAGCCGGATCAGTAATTTGCTCTGATCATAGGACAGGGTGCCATCTGGGAAGATTTTTTGCAGATTCGGGGGTGTCAGGAGGAAGCCTTCTCCCGCATCAAAAAAATCGGTGTCAAACCCGCCCGCATAGACATAGCCGTCGGCTTCCAGTGAGTCGGAGCGCTGAATATTTTCCTCGGTATACCGCGTAACGATGCCCTGACGAAAATCTGTTTCATGGACCGTGTCACGGTAGATCGTCCGAACGACCAGACCGTCAATCTCCACGGACATCTGCATCACTTCAAGAAATGCAATCAGATCAATAAAGTAGTTTCCCTCCTGTGGATCCCAGTAAGCCTGTACAGGGCGCATGGAGAGCGAGGCAACGGACATGGGACTGACCACCCAGGGAGATTCCTGCATGACTCGAAAACGCTGCGGCTGCTCCTCTTGGGCAACGACACCGGAAATCGCGAATATCCCGGGGAGTAGCACCCAAAGAGATCTCAGCGAGAAGCCCTGAATCTGCATTTTCGCCATGAATATACGTTATCCGGTGATCAGTTGACGGTCTGGTCACGAATCGTACGGAAGCGCATCAGAAGCGTATTGGTCTTCTCGTTTTCACCAAGTCTTCGGTAGAGATTCCCAATTTCACGCAGGTATGCCAGTTGATCTTCCCGTTCCAGTTCATCGAAAATCTCCTCCACCCTGGATTCAATTTTCAATGCCTGTTCCGGATTGTAGCGGGCCAGTTTTATGGCCTCAATGTAGGCCTTTCCAGTGTATTCACTTTCAATGTCCGCAACCTGCATGAAATACGTGAATGCCATCCCGGAATTACCATCCTGAACATGAGAGAGGCCCCGTTCAAAGAGAACAGATCCGTAGGCCGCTCGAATATCTTCCTGGAATGTGACATAGGGCAGTGCCCCCATGATCAGTTCCCCACTTGAATGCAGCACATGCTCTCTGTTTGCGCTTGAATCAAGATTGCTCACGCGTCCCCATAAAATTTTCAGGGTGTCCAGTGCATGATCCTGGAATCCATTATCATAAGAAAGAATGGCATGGTTATAACTGGCTTCCCAGATTGCGGCCGGTCGTTCCAGCCTTGGAATCAATGCACCGAGACCGGTGAGCGTTGAGAGGGGGTTTTCGGTCGCGGCCTGGCGTAAACTGTCAAAGACAATCCGGCTTCCCAGATTCAGGTGGTCCCACTGCGACCAGATCAGTTCCTGTTTGATGAAGTCATACTGCTCGGGGTTGGATTGATACTGCAGGGCCTGCGTCAGGGAACGCTCTACCCCTTCACCGCTCCGGCTGTTAACAAAGGAGCGATATGCCCGCACGCTGTAGGTAAAGACTGAACTTGTATCCACCGGGGCATCATCAAAGGAAAGTCTTGAATCATCCAGAACGGTTTCTGCCGCGCGAAGCCACATCACGGCTGCATGCGGATAGCGCTCAAGATTATCCAGCGTAAGCGAGATTTCGGCCCATAGTGAATGTTCATTGGCCCGAAGTGCCACCAGTCCGCGAAGAATTTCCAGGGACTGCTCCCGGTCGGCCTGCTGCCGGAAATAGTTCGCACGAATAGAATACACCTGCGCCAGCTGGTACTGGGATTCTTCGTGCCGCGGGTTAATTGACACCGCTTCTTCAAGCCTCTCCTGTGCAGTGGCTAACAGCAGTTGTGCCCGTGCACTGTCCTGTGCCGCCTGTGCCTGTGAAGCCTGCGCCAACGCACTCCGGGCTCCCTGAACCGCTTCCTGAAAGGCAACGGTATCCACCTCGGACGAGGTGGACGCTCCGTCAAAGACGGAGGGGCCGCCAATCACCGTGAGCAGACTCTCTGCATGTATAACCAGTCGTTGGCCTTCCAGAAATTTCTCCTGCGCCTCGGCCTCGGCCTCCGCTTGGACGAAGGTGCTGTCAAAGTCATCAATCACCTGCTGAATGATCAGCGTATCTATGCCAGGCAGCGGAGGCGTAACAAAGTCCGGTTCAATCACTTCCGGTTCAGGGGGCAACTCTTCAACAATCGGTGCAGTCCGTGCACATCCGAACAGAAAAACAACCAGTAAGAGCGGCAGCGCTAATCGCATAAAACCTTTCATCATTTAAGCCCCTCCTCCTCCGCCTTTCACTAAAAACACCGAATTCCGGCCTGCTTTCTGAATGACTCGATTGATCTCAAGCAGATAGATTGCGGGGGCTCCCTCGTCTGCATGAACCTCCACGACCCGGGTCGGCTCCGTAGTGGTCAGCATTTCGTAAAACTGCTCATAATAGAGGGGTTGTTCCTGATTTGAGCCATCTAACTGGTACAGCTGGCCCGTATCTTTAATTGAGATCTGAAGGGGGCGCAACACCGTTCCGTCCTGATCAATCTCCTGACTTACCGGCAGTTCTATGTCAAATTCCGGTATGACGGCCACTGCGACCAGCGCTGCCAGAAGAATAAGAACGATATCTACCATTGATTCATCCATGAGTCTCTATCTATTTTGTCCGACTTGAGTTATCCACCATGAAACAAATTGTTTGTATACCCGAACTGCATTCGGGCTTTCAACCGAGAGTTCCTCACTCTCCACAATTACAATTCTTACTTGTTCGTCGTGTACCACCACGCCTTCTTTATAATAGTTTGCAATATTACGCAGTTTCGGATCTATAAAATAGAATAGATCTTTATCTTCGCTGAAGGCGATATGAAGTTTCTTGCTGTGTTGGGAATACATCAACTGCACAGGAAACGTCTGCCCCCCAATCTCGGCAAAGACTTTTGCCGTGAAGGAGCCGGATGCCTGTTCTTCAAACAATGCCCGGACACCTGGATCCAGAGGCCCCTCATTTGCCTGAAACCACGCAACCACCGCATCTTCGCGCTGCATCTCCAGCAGGTTTAATCCCTCATCCGGCCTTTCTTCAATGATCTCATCAAACAGATCACCCGGCTGCGTTTCACGCACGGAAAGGTCTTCACCGTTCCCGATACCTGCATTATCCCGGGTCCGGAATCCGGGCCGATTCCCGGAAGTGGATCCCGACACCAGATTCGGATTCAAGGTTAATCTCTGCCCTCCGCCGCCAGACTGTGGAAGCAGGTCTGCATTGAGATCGGTTGGACGACCGTCACCGAATCCCCCCAGATCACTGGATCCAAAATCAAGATCTATATTTAAATCTGCCTGAAGCCCTAACGGGTCGCCGGCAGCAGGATCTGATGTGGATAAATCTTCTGGCGTAACCTCAGACAGAGATAAATCCCCAAATGCTTCAAGCAGGGCATCTAAATTTTCAATTTCATCCTCGGTTTCCGTCTGAACTTCGACAGGTGCTTCCTCCGCCTCTGCCGCCTCTTCTTCTGCGGTTGTTTCCATCATAAAGGATTCCAGCATCAGAATATCCAGTGACTCGTCCACCGCATCTCGGTTGGGAACGGGTACAAAACGGAACGCAACGGCGAAAAACCCGATCAAAACCACAAAGACACCAATGGAGATACGGCGGCTAGTATGGTCTAGATCCTCAGAAAATTGATGGGCCATGGCAGGCAGATCGTCAGTTTGTTACGGTACAGGTCCAGTCATTGTAGTAGCACAGGTCCAGAATCGACACCATGGTCTGTACGGTTGCTCTTCCCTGCGGGATAAGCACAAACACCGTGGTCTGCATGGCACTTGCTACCTGTCTCATGCATTCGATGAGATTTTGGACACCAACCGGACTGCATATGGTGCTTTGACTGTCTTCCACAATAAATTGGGCGCTCCCGTTGAAGTACAGGTTGTAAATTGTTGGCCCGCTCTCGTCCGTATTGGATTCGGTCTCGGGGTCACTCGGAAGTGCCACATTCAGTCTGGGATCCGTTTCTGTGAGGATCAGGAACCCCACTAACAGAACGAATGCAAGGTCAATAAACACTAATAAATCGCTACGATCGTCGTCCATAATTCGTTAGTTGCATACCCGGGAGGAAACCTCTCCCCCGGCGGTGGAAGATTCTACAATCACGCATCCGTCAATATCCAGGAAGGTGCGTATTTCCGGCTGCTTATGAGCCACAATCAACAGAGACTCGGAGTCCGGCGGCTCTACACATTGCGCCGCTTTGGGGGTAAATGTCCATGTATCCTCCGTGTAGCCCCAGAATGTGATACTCAGATCTTCATTCCGCTGCGAAATATAGCCCTGGAATTCACCCTCTGTATAATAGTTCTGTATGGATGCAAGAAGTGCACCTGCCAGGGCCTTCTTGGGATTCGTTTCATTTTCAGCCTCTGCGATAATCACTTCCGTGAGTGCCCGGGTGGTGGACAATTCATAGTCTGTAGCTAAGCCCTGTGTATTGAGCACAGAGGACAGTCGCTCCGGCAGATAAGAACCCAGTTGAAACTGCTCCTCGGATGGATAAAGGACTAACAGATCATTCGTTCCAAAGCCATCCTGTGTGATATCGTAAAAAAGTCCCGAGGTGTAATTGGGGTCTTCGGGAAAGATGAAAAATTCTTCAAGAAATGTACTGATGAACTCTACATCGGAAAATTCCGCTACGGGGAGTACACGTTGCGTCACCTCGGCAATCTGCCCGTATACCGGAACCGTGAGGAGCATCATCCAGCCGGCAAAACAGAGATTACGTACAACGGGGCCAGCCCATGTCCATGGATGGCTGCGCCTGACTCTGAAGTGCCTGAATTGGGTACAATGTGAGATATCAGAGAGCATTAACTCAATCATTCGCCGGGATAGATAGATCACTTGGTGCAACATGGTCCGGATTCTGAGGAATAAACCGCAGTGTCAACTCACCTGAAGGGGGAGCGTTCCAATCAATACGCACCCGACTGCGTGTGTACACCAGAATTTCCGACCTTCCCAGTTCATTTCCGGATTCATCCACGATCATCGCATTGCCATAAAAAGGAGATGTATCCGTTTCAACCAGAATCACTGCGCCTTGATCCGTGCGTGATTCTACGGTTGCACGAAGTTGCTCGGGGCCCTGCCCCGGGATATAAACGCCGGGAGCCTGGAATGTAACGCGCGCAGACTGTTCCGCTACAGGGGCTTGACTCTGATCAATGTACGCACGGGATGTAACCGTGAAATTAAAGAGTGCCGCGTAGCCGCGATCTTCCATTTGGGCTAATTTCTGCTCAGGTACGGTGTAGCGCACCTGTCTGGTTTCTCCTGGCAGCAGCAGGAGTACATTTGGATGTACAGAAACCAGCTCCGCCAGATCCCCCAGCTCATCCGTTGCCGGCACCGAGAACGGATTTGCATCCCGGGTTTCCCGATATCCAAATTCAGTGGACACCTCCACCTCCATGGAATGAACCGAAGGATTCGTCATCGTAAAGATTCCCGAAGGCATGTTAGCGCCAAGCACTGCAACCTGCGGCTGAATACCGATCCCCTGGTTCCACTGCAGTGCTTCCGTTGTTGCCGAAACCGGTTGCAGACTGACTCCTCCCGGTCCCAGAACAACGACCTGCCGTTCTGCTTCCACGGTCAGTACCACCGGAATGGAATACAGCTGGTCCAACTCGTCAACGGTAACGACCACTGCAACCTCACCTGCATACCTGCCCGGTTCTGCCCCCTCAAGTTCAACGGTCCCCCCGATTCGTATCACATGACAATCACCGGACTGCAGACTCGTCTGCACGGTTTGACTGGCTTGCGTGTTGGCGGCAAACTGGATACAGGACTCCGAGTATGCCCACTGGGGGGTAAGTGTCAGTACATCGGAGTGTCTTCCGCCCGAATTCCCCGGCGAGTCTACCTGACGCAGGGCGGCAGCTTGAAGCTGCTCAATGGATACGGTGACATCACTTTGCGCCCGAATCATCATCCGCCCGGAGTGCGTGCCGCCTCGTTCATAGACTAGGCCGGATACCTGCTCCGTTGCCGGATCCAGCCAGATCTGCCCCTGCGGACCGGCGACCCCAAGGTCTAGTTCTGACGTGCTGACTGCAATCTCTTCGGATGGTCCTGCGTCGGGATTGATCACGGTGACTGAAACCGTGGTTTCTACAGGATCGGAAATCTCCGTGCGCACAGAAACGCTATACGGATATTCTTCGGAATATGCCCGCTGCCGGGCGGGGGTGGCAAAGATCGGCATGCCGGTATCTGTGTTCGACAGAAGCAGGGTCGGATCCCACTGCCATATGTAATCCGGTTCCGCATCCTGATCGTTGCTTACTTCGCACAGGATGGGTTGCGGGGGCATTCCTACATTCACGGTCAAGTCCTGACAATTCAGTGAGAGGATCGGTCTCTTCAGGACGATCACATCAACCCGTTCCAACTCAGAGGCCTCATAATGGGGCGGTGCGTCGATCTGAAAATCATAACTGTAGGTTGTCGTGACAGGGACAGATTCCGGCGTCTCAAAGATAAACGTTCCGTTTTCCTCCCTGAGGCGATCTTCTCCCAGTGCCTGCCAGGTCCATGTTACATCTATGTCTTCGGTGACGAGTCCCTGAATTGAACACTCAATGGGAACATCGGGATCCCCCTCGTAGACCTCAATGGGGCTGACGCAATCCAGCCCCAGCTGCCCCAGAATTTTATCTACGGTTACGGTTACGGTCGTAGAAGCCTCTGGAAGATCTGGAACATCTGCATTACCTGCTGCCGAAACCGTTACATCATAGACATAATCAAAACTCAATTGCTGCTGTTCCGCAGCGGTTGGAACGTCAAATAGGGGGGTCGCATCTATGTCTCCCAGCAGGCGCAGCGGCGGAGTTCGGGGACTCCAGGTCCACTGATAATCCAGCGGGAGTTCCCTGGAGTTGCCGGCTTCACACGAAAGTTCCAGAGGTGGATCGCCGGTACGCGCATAAGCATCCTCGCAGGAAACCGTAATTTGCGGTGTGTTTAATACCAGAATCTCAATGTCGGACACGCCTGTGGTCTCATCAGCCTGATCGGTGGCGGTCAACTTGTACTCATAAAATGTGTCTTCATCCACATTGGCCGGGGCAGTAAACTCAAATCTCCAGCTGCCCTCTGATCGTCCTAAGTAACGGAAGGGGGAAAATGGAGTATCTCCTTCTGCCGAATAACTCCATACCAGGCTCGGCGATGAATTATCAATTGGTGTGCATGTGATGATGAGGGGCGGCGCCCCCTCGTATACTTCGGAATTTGTGGGATTACAGTCAACCGAAAAATCCATCGGGCCGGAGGCATTCTGAATTCTCACCACAAACTCTGCTTCAACCACATGCCCCGAATTGATATCAAAGGCCCGTACAATAACGGGAACCGATTGGTCATGGTCTACTTCCGGGACCAAGAAGGTCGGCCAGTAATCGTACATCCCTCGCTGTACCAGAGGTGGATTCGAAATAAACTGATATTCAATCTCCCGATCCGATGTCATTGAGCACGGGAAGGCGGCTTCCACAGATTCCTGTACGAGCATGTCTTCACAGAGCAGGGCCGGACTCCGGTTCACAATATGAAGTTCTACGTTCTGAGACACCTGTACATCTTCGCCCGGCACGGATGCCGTAATCTCAAGGATCCGAACCGCTGCCGGTTCATCAATCAGCGGCACACGAATAAAGTAGTCAAACAATCCATCTGCAAGTACTCTGGTCTCACTGTAGGGGGGCCAGTCAAATTCGGACCTGTAGGTTAGCTGTCCCCCTGATGGATGCGATCCGGTGCACCGAATCTCGGCGATTGTGCCACTTTCAGCCGTGACTCGGGGGTCACAGTATAAAGAGGGGGGCGCAGTGTCTGCAGGTAGATCCGGAGCGTCCGGCGCCCATCGGTGATCCAGCAATGGCTGCTCAGTATTATCCAGCGATGGGCAACCCGGCCCCCCGTCATAACGGCAAAGAAACTGGCTGCCAGCCGGGTTTACAGTAACAGATACTGATGCAT
Organism: Rhodothermales bacterium; assembly: GCA_022821875.1. Classification (GTDB taxonomy): domain Bacteria; phylum Bacteroidota; class Rhodothermia; order Rhodothermales; family Bin80; genus Bin80. The sequence continues at coordinate 18,556 of JAJECV010000003.1, read as the reverse complement.
GACTTACAACCGTTCCCTCTTCGTCACGTCCGAACCGGCGGTACTCAAAGATTTGCGCAGTGCTGACATTTGCGGGTGCGTTAAAATGGGGAGACATCTCCGTGACATCACTCAAATACCGCAACCAGGATGGATTGGAACTTTCCCACTCATATGCAAGCATGTCCGGCTCAAGGTCACAGTCTATCATTCTGGACTCACCGGCAGGCACAGTCAACACGGAGGGGCAGACATTCGTAGGGTTCTGCCCAAACGCCGACATCGCAATGCATGCAAGAGCAAGTATCGCTGAAATGCTGCGCATCCTGTTGCAATCCTGGAATCCTTTCATCAATCGGAGATTCAACGAGCGAAGATGGAGCAACATCGTACGTCACGAAGCAGCCTGTCCTTTAAAGCAACCATACGAATGTATTTCTCTCACCGAGAAAGTAAAGTGCAAATCCTGTCATTGGGGGCACAGCCTCATTATCTGCAAAGATACGAAACATTATTATTGCATGTTACGATGCTGTCCGCATAACTGTTCCAGCAATCTGTTTGTGGTCATCAGCCTTTTTCTGCGAGTCACAAACGCTCATTTTCAACATTGCCATCCCTGCCGCAGGTCGCTGGTACCCCGACCTCAAAATTCAGGTTCCATGAATTGTACTGAATACTGAATCCGTCTCTCATAATCTGCCGATAATGCCAATGGTTATCCTGCATTGCTTGAAGGTTGTCCGCAGGATATGCTTTGGGTACTTTACCCAGAGAGGTTCCATGTCACGGTAAGGTGAACTCTGGTTTCAGTGATTCTGCTGGCAGGTTGTTTTCGGCTTGTATCCGTGAGGGCCCCCAAGGATTCAAGTTTTTGTGTTTCATCCCCTGTTGCCCGGTTGCAGGTTTGTCTCAGCCATAAAATGTCCGACATCGGCGTGATCTCATTCGGCCGATAATCAGGCTTGCCGGAATCTATCTCCGGCATTGAGATACTGCCGTTACATTCCCGTAGATTTCTATTCACACACCAGACACAGAAACCCGGATTTTGACATGCAATGGCCACGCCCATATGTATGGACGGCATGGTAAGATTCATTTTGCTCAGGATCTCTATGTTCGCTGAAACAGCGTTCCGTGAATCCCCGGCCCGCCTTCAATATGGAACTGTTTACTCCGGACTTCCGTTGCACGGTTCTGCCCGGCTGTTCTGCCGGCCCCTTTGCACTTGTGCTCCATGTCCCTGATTTTCGGGGTTTCTGGAATAACAAGCGTTGAGGGGATGGTGAGTGCTGGAGCAGTGTTACGCAGATGATCTGTCCAGTGTCTCTGAACCAACGGGGGGCTTTGTCTTACAAACTCTAACCGGTAGGGCATCAGACGGGTATGGTGTTGTGCAGCAGTAAGAAATGCAGGTCACTTCCCCGATTGATTCGTACTGTACCTTTGACCAGAAAGGGGCCTGGTTCCAGATTACTCATGTACATAAGCCGCCATTAAATCATGAACCCGGGCATAAACTGTCCCGAAGAGGACAAAGTTGAGACATGTGACATGGTGACCCGGGATGCCGAATTCCAGACTTGAGTAAGATCCCGGTTTGACGCAAACTACAGTGGAGCATGCGTACAATACGCGAACAGGCCGTATATTTACGGTCCGTGTGCGCAACAGTTGATACGAGTCATGGCAGATACGACAGACTTTCGGAATGGCTTTACCATGCAAATTACAGGTGAGCTATGGCAGATTGTCAAATTTCAACACGTCAAACCCGGCAAGGGGGGAGCGTTTGTTCGGACGACATTGAAGAATGTCCGCACCGGCCGGGTTGTAGACAAGACATTCCGGGCCGGTGAAAAGGTGAAAGATGCACGGATTGAACGCAGGGAACATCAATTCCTGTATGAAGATGCACTTGGGATGCATTTCATGAACATGCAGGACTATGAACAGTTTTCGCTCCCTTCAGAAAATGTGGAGAAACGGGAGTTCCTCAAAGAAGGGGGAGCCATTGATATCCTGTTTCATGCAGAAACCGAAGAACCGCTTTTGGCCGAACTCCCCAAGAGTGTGGAATTACGCGTCATTCGGTCTGATCCCGGTGTTCGGGGAGATACGGCGACCGGAGCCACGAAACCGGCAAAACTAGAGAGTGGTGCCACCATCAATGTACCACTGTTTATCTCCGAAGGAGACTTGGTCCGTGTCAATACAGACACCGGAGACTATATTACGCGAGTTACAGAGTAGTTCGCCAATCACCAGGAATCAACCATTAAGTCCGTGCCGAAATTTTTTTCTAAAAACTGGTCCAAGGCCGATTTTGATCGTATACGTGAACTGATTGCGATGGCATCGGAGAGCGAAGCCGCCGAGGTGGAAATTGAGGCAGATGGGGTGCGCGTTCTGGTTCGCAAGTATGCCCCATCCGCCGTGCAGGCACCGCCGCCAACCCGGGTCGCTGTTGCTGACCTGTCGCCGGCGGCCGGTGCAGCGCAGCAGAATACCCCGCTGCAGGCGGTGTCCGGGTCCCCCCCGGAGCCTGATGCGACAAAAGGGATCCCGATCCTGTCTCCCACACCAGGGACTTTTTATGCCAAGCCGGCACCGGATGCAGATCCGTTTGTAAAGGTTGGTGACCGGATCGGTCAGGGCCAGACGGTGTGCATCGTGGAAGCAATGAAATTGATGAATGAAGTGGAATCAGAAATTGCAGGGACGGTGCTGGAAATTCTTGTCAGTGATGGCGATGCGGTTGAATATGATCAGCCGTTGCTGATTGTTGATCCTGCATAATCTGGATCCCCGTATGAAAAAAATCCTGATTGCGAACAGGGGTGAGATTGCACTGAGAGTAATTCGTGCCTGTAAAGAAATGGGATTAAAGTCCGTCGCGGTCTACTCTAAAGCGGATAAAGATGCGCTGCATGTACGCTACGCGGATGAGGCGGTGTGCATCGGTCCTGCGGTATCCGGCGAGAGTTACCTCAAACCGGACCGGATTATGGCAGCGGCCGAGGTCACCGGTGCAGATGCCATCCATCCAGGGTATGGTTTTCTGGCAGAGAATGCACTGTTCAGCGCAATCTGTACCGATCATGATCTGAAATTTATCGGCCCCTCCCCGGAAACCATCGCAGTCATGGGAGACAAGAGCCGTGCCAGAGATCAGATGCGTACCGCAGGCGTTCCGGTCGTTCCAGGCTCTGATGGGGTCGTGCCATCGCTGAAAGAAGGGAAGAAATTCGCAGAATCCATTGGATATCCTGTCATGATTAAGGCCAGTGCAGGGGGCGGCGGGCGCGGGATGCGTGCGGTCTGGAAGGCGGAAGAATTTGAACTCCATTTTCAGTCGGCACAGGCGGAAGCAGAAGGGGCCTTCGGGAATTCGGATATCTATATTGAGAAGTTGATCCAGAATCCAAGACACATTGAACTTCAGGTCATGGGGGATGGACGAGGCCATGCAATCCACTACGGGGAACGGGAATGCTCGATTCAGCGCCGTCATCAAAAACTACTGGAGGAAGCGCCCTCCATTGCCGTAGATGAACACTTGCGTGCACGTATGGGGGCGGCCGCAATTGCGGGTGCCGAAGCGGTGAATTACGAAGGTGCGGGGACCGTGGAATTTCTGCTGGATGCAGGCGGCGAGTTTTATTTCATGGAGATGAATACGCGGATCCAGGTGGAGCATCCCGTCACGGAAGAAATCACAGGGGCAGACCTGATTCAGCAGCAGATCCGGATCGCCATGGGCGAGCGCCTTTCTGAGTCGGAGATCCCGATCCAGGGGCATGCCATTGAGTGTCGTATCAATGCGGAGGATCCCGGTAAAAATTTTCGTCCCTGCCCAGGCAGGATTGTTGAGTTCCATCCCCCCGGAGGCCCGGGGGTGCGGATGGACACCCATGTACATGCCGGATATGTTATCCCTCCCCATTATGACTCCATGATTGCGAAACTGATCACCTGCGCACCGACCCGGGAATGGGCGATCCGGCGGATGCAGCGTGCACTGGATGAATTTGTGCTGGAGGGAGTCGCAACAACGATCCCGTTCCATAAAGAATTGTTACAGCATCCGGCATTCCTGTCCGGCGAAGTCAATACGCATTTCGTGGAGACACAAATGCTCAAGTAAACCCTTAAGATTATCTTTATTGATGAAACTTCCCGAAGAACTGAAATACACCGAGGAGCATGAATGGGTCCGCATCCATGCGGACGGCGAGACCGTGACGATTGGGATCACCGATTTTGCGCAGGGAGAACTGGGGGATATCGTCTTTATCGAACTGGAGCCGGAAGGAGAGATGATGGAACAGGGGGATGTGTTCGGCTCGGTTGAGGCCGTCAAGGCCGTGTCGGATCTCTTCCTTCCGGTAAGCGGGACCATCCATCAGCATAACACAGAACTGGAGACGAATCCGGAACTCGTAAACAGCGATCCGTTCGGGGAGGGCTGGATCATTGAAGTCAGTCTGTCGGATCCGGGCCAGATCGAATCTCTGCTGTCTGCTCAGGAGTATGCGGACCATGTGGCATAAGCGCTTCCATCTGCATGAATGAGCGAATCATTGTTGTTGACTTTGGGGCGCAGTATACCCAATTGATTGCGCGGCGCATACGTGAGGCAGGGGTATTTTCAGAAATCCTCCCCTGTACAGTTCCAATTCATGATCTGGAAGGTGTGCGGGGGATCGTCCTGTCGGGGGGGCCGAGTTCAGTCTATCAGGCGGGAGCGCCACAGCTGGATCCGGCACTTCTGCAATTGTGCAGAGACGATGGTGCACCAATGCCCCTGCTTGGGATCTGCTATGGATTACAGGCTTTAGTGCATGCAGCCGGGGGGAGGATTCAGGCGGCAGCACATCGGGAATTCGGACGCACCCGGATCAATATCTTCCATGCGGAAGATCTTTTGAAAGGAATGGAAGATGGCTCGCAGGTCTGGATGAGTCATGGCGATCTGCCTCTAGATGTTCCCCAGGGGTATGAGATGATTGCAGATACCGCCAGTGCACCGATTGCCGCCCTGCGTCATCAGGTGCTCCCGCATTATGGGGTGCAGTTTCATCCTGAGGTGGTGCACACCGAACAGGGCCATCGGGTTTTTGAGAATTTTGTCCGTGATATCTGCGGCTGCAGCTGTGATTGGTCACCGGCCTCTTTTCTGGAGCAGAAGATTGCGGAGATCCGGGATGTGGTAGGCAGAGACAATGTGATTCTTGGGCTCTCCGGCGGCGTGGATTCGTCGGTTGCCGCCTGCCTGATTCACAAAGCAATAGGAGAGCAGCTTACTTGTATTTTTGTCAACAATGGGCTGCTTCGGCACGGGGAATGGGAAAATGTACAGCGAACCTTTCGGGATCATTTTCATATCCGTCTGGAAGCGGTGGATGCCAGTGAGCGATTTCTGGAGAGGCTGCAGGGCGTTACGGATCCGGAGCGGAAACGAATCATAATCGGGAACACGTTTGTGCATGTCTTTGAGGAAGCGATGTCCGCCATCTCCTTTACACTAGGTGCAAAGCCAAAATTCCTGGCACAGGGAACGCTTTATCCGGATGTGATTGAGAGTGTGTCCTTTAAGGGGCCGAGTGTGACGATAAAGACGCATCACAATGTCGGCGGATTACCGGAAGATCATCCCTTCGAAATCCTGGAACCATTCCGGGAATTATTCAAAGATGAAGTTCGAGAGATCGGCACCTTACTTGGATTACCGAAAGAGATGATTGGACGGCATCCATTTCCAGGTCCAGGGCTTGCCGTTCGGATTCTTGGCGCAGTATCGGACAAAACTCTGGAACTTGTTCGGGAGGCAGACCGGATCTTTATTGAGGAACTCCATGCCCAGGGGCATTACGATGCGGTGTGGCAGGCCTTTGCAGTCCTGCTTCCGGTCCAAAGCGTCGGCGTGATGGGAGATGAACGCACCTATGAGCAGGTGTGTGTACTCCGGGCGGTGACCAGCAGGGATGGAATGACGGCGGACTGGGCCAAACTGCCTCTGGAATTTTTGGGATATGTGGCCAACCGGATTGTGAATGAAGTGCGGGGCATTAACCGGGTCACCTACGATATCAGTTCAAAGCCCCCGGCGACCATTGAATGGGAATAGAGCAGAGATGAAATCATTTCAGATCGGGATCGTGATTATTTTGTTTGCGGCGAAGCTGGGCATGGCTGCGCATGCCCAGCCCGTCAGCATATCCGATCCAGAGCAGATATTTGAGTCCGGACTGGATTCCTTTGAATCGGGAGACTATTCGGAGGCCTATCTTCTGTTCAGGGATGTTTATGAGCGGGGGCGTGTGCACAGGAAAACAACCGCCGCCTACCTCATGGCGGGAAAATCGCTGCATCGTCTGGGGGAATACCTTCCGGCGATTCAACTCATGGAGGAGTTCCAGGCCCAATATCCCGATAGCCGCTATTTTGCGGAGGCGAGGGATCTGATTGCCGCGGCGCGGCAGGATCTGCAATATGCAGAGTGGAACGACGGGGCCATCCGGCTGGGTTTGGCCTTCCCCCTTTCCTCCGGCGAACTGGCGATAACACGGTCAGTATTTGCTGGAATCCAGTTGGCGGTGGATGCCTATAACCGAAGGCATGAGCAGAAGGTAAAGATCCTGTTCAGGGATACCGGAAGCACCGATGAAGGGGCACGCTTTGCCGCAGGCTCTCTGGTAGAAGAAGGGGTGTCCGTCATCATCGGCCCGCTTTTCAGCGGGCAGGTCCACGCGGCCGCCAATGTGACCGAAGCAAGTGGAACGGTATTGATTGCGCCATTGGCCACAGACCCGACGCTTACCGACGGTCGGCGCTATGTGTTTCAGGCGAATGCCACCTTGTCCGAACGCGGGCGCTCAATCGCACGCCAGGCGGTGGAGTACATGAATCTGGAGACCATCGGGATTGTGGAAGAAGCAGGCAGTGAGGTAAGCCGGGAAATGGCATATGGATTCACAGAGGAACTGGATGCATATGGTTTAATGCCTCAGTTTACCTATAAGGTGGGATCTTCGTTTGACTGGAACAGGCTTCCCCAATTGATCGGACGTGATACCCTTTCATCTGCGGATGGCATCTTCTTTTCTGTCTATCATGATGATCAGACAGAGGCATCCCGCTTTGTTCAGAATGGGGTGAGCGGGCTCCAGGCGGCGGGGTTAACCCCCTACATTCTGGGGCCATCCCCCTGGCTCACACTTAACATTGACAGGCTGGGCACTGCAATGAAAGTGTATTATGTTGGTATAGATTACCAGAGTACCAGAATGAGCGTTCGCAGGTTTGATCAGGCATATAAGGAGGCGCATGGAGGATCTGAGCCGGACCGGTGGGTCTACATCGGCTATGATATTGCCGGGTTACTGCTGGAGAATCTGGAAGGGGACGGCGATCTGGCAGGGGATCTGCAGCGTGCACCACTGTATGAGGGGGTTCGGATGCGTATCCAGTTTGGGGAAGCGCGACGGAACACGGCACTGTATTTGTTTGAACATACGCCGGCAGGCCCCCAACTAGTCCGCTGAGCCGAAACAGAACAGGAGTCATTCGGGTAAGTGTACAATGATTCCGGAGGGACATACGTTTCAATGCAGTGGATCCGGCGATCCTGAATTAGCTTACTTCTTGATGAAAAAATTTCTGATTATCTCATTCCTGCTGCTGGCAGGCTGTTCTGGATCCGGGCGTCTGAGTTACGACTCGCCGGGTGATGCGTACGAGAAGGGACTCTCCCATTATGATGCGGGACGCTACAGCCGGGCCGCGCAGTACTTTCAGGGTGCATTCGATTTTGGGCGAACGCACGAGTGGGCCGCTGATGCGCAGCTCTATCTTGCACGTTCCCATCGCAGGAACCGGGACTATATTCTGGCGGCAAGTGAGTATACCCGGTTCACGGAACTCTATCGAGCGGATCCACGGGTCGCAGATGCTGAGTTTGAGCGGGCAATGACCTTCTATGAGCGATCCCCGCAGATTGAACTGGATCAGACCAATACGCGAAGGGGCGTGGAGGTATTCAACCTGTATATTCAGCTGTATTCAAATCACGATTCAGTGGGGGTTGCCATTCAGCGTGTTGGAGAATTGCGCCAGAAATTGGCAGACAAGCAGTTCCATGCGGCCAAACTCTATGAACGGCGGGGACTCTATCAGGCAGCGGCACTGTCGTATGAGGTGGTCTTTGATAAATTTCCAGATACCCCGCTGGCAGACAATGCCCTGCTGGGGGCAATGCGGTGCTACATAGAATTCAGTGCCCAGAGTATTGAAGCACGTCAGCCGGAGCGGCTTCAGAAAGCAATCACTCATTACCAGAGGTTACTGGATCTTTTTCCAGAGAGCGAGTTGATGGGGCAGGCGAATGAGCTCGGTGATCTGGCGAAACAGAGGCTGGATGCATTGATTTCAGACAGCCCAACCTTGTAGCGTGTGTGCGATGAATATGGGGATTTTCGGGGGCAGTTTTGACCCGCCGCATATTGCGCACTCCACGATTGCGGAGACCATAGGTTTGCAGTTTGCACTGGATCAGGTTTTGTGGGTTCCCGCCTACGCTCCGCCCCATAAGCCAAAAAATGAACTCACACCCTACGAACATCGGCTCAATATGGTACGTGCGGCGACTGCAGGACATTCCGCGTTCAGGGTTTCCGGGATAGAGAAAACCCTTGATTCGCCGACCTACACGATACGGATGCTGGACGCGCTCCAGAGGACGCATCCCCGTGCAGCATTCCATCTGATTCTCGGCAGTGACAGTCTGGCCCGTTTTGATACCTGGGCACAGCCGGAGGTGATTGCCCGGAAAGTACGACTGCTGGTTTATCCTCGGGCGGATTCCCCGGTTTCGGGTGCGGATCTGCCTGAATACTTGCGGGGACGGGTGCAATTTGCGGAAGCGCCGGTTATATCCCTGCGCGGGGAACAGATCCGCAGGCGGTTTACAGAGGGAAAATCGGTACAGGATTTGATCTTGGAGCCGGTACAGCGCTACATTTGCAAACATCATCTCTATCAGGGGTATAACGGGGATTGAAGATCTGTCTCTTTTGGTGTTATGGGCTTTTTAGATTTTCTTACGGGTAATCAGCCGCCGCTCATTAAGGATGCCTTGGATGACATCAAGGTGATGCTGGACACGGGGCGCAATTTATTCGCTGCGTCCAGTGGGCGGTTGTTGGAAAATGAAATTCTTGACGAAGATCTGTCGGCGCAGGAAGCGGTCATCTGTAAGCGTGAGCACTCGGTGCGTCGGGCCGTGCTGGAACACTTGAATATTGATCCCAAGCGGGAGTTGGTCCTGTGCATGAAACTTCTGACCGTGGCTCAGGAAGCAGAGCGTATTGGGCGTATGGGACGCGTTATGGAGTCGGCGGCCTTACTGGCGACGCATCCCCGTATCGGTGCCACTGTGGATGAAATCCGCGAATTGCGTAACCAGACCCTTGCCCAGTTTGATGTGGCTAGGGATTGTTTTTTGGAAGGAGATATAGAGAAAGCGGAGGCCGTGCAGGATGAGCAAAAGAAGATCGCAGAAATACTGCGGGGAATTTTTGATCTGTTGGCCAGTTCGGATTTACCCGCAAATCGGGCGGTCGTGTGCACGATCGGGGCCTGCTCGATTGGTCGGGTCGGGGAGCATCTGGCAAGCATTGCCCGCTGCGTAACCGAGCCTCTGCACCGCGTCCGTGAAAGAGGAGATGTATAAGGAGTTCGAGTATGGCCGATTTTCCTATTTTTGAACTTTCATTAACTACCGAACCGTAATGGCACTGACCTACTCAAAAATGACCGAACTGGGTTCAAAGGCACCGGCCTTTGAACTGCCTGTCAGCAATTCCCAGTCTGTTGGAAAAGACATCCTCCGCCTGAAAGATTTTGCGGGCGGCGCTCCGCTTGCCATTGTATTTATGTGCAACCACTGTCCGTTTGTAATTCATGTTGAGGATGCCTTGATCCGTGTTGCACAGGTGTGTAGGGAGCAAGGCGTACAGATGGTGGGGATCAGCAGTAATGATGCGTCCCGGTACCCGGAGGATTCATTTGAGGCAATGGGGAAGCGTGCAGCACAGAAAGAGTATCCGTTCCCATATCTGTATGACGAATCCCAGTCGGTGGCCAGAGCGTACGGCGCAGAATGTACACCGGATTTTTTTCTGTACGACGGGAGTCACTGTCTTGCGTATCGGGGGCGGTTTGATGAAACCCGTCCGGGAACGGGGCAGGCGACCGGTACAGATTTTTTACAGGCGATAGACGAACTCCTGAATTTAGGCGTGGTGACGATGCCCCAGCGCCCCTCCATGGGGTGCAATATTAAGTGGAAATAGTCCGGCACATGGATTGGATCGTTCTATTGCCTCCACTCGTGGCGATTGGTCTTGCACTGTGGACACGACAGGTCTTCCTGTCGCTGGTTGCGGGGCTGTGGGTTGGAACCACGATCTTGGCGGGGGGGAACCCGTTGGGAGGGCTGGCACAGATGGCAGAAGTGATGGTTGCGGTATTTGCAGAGCCCTCCAATACCAAAATCCTGCTCTTCAGCCTCTTGGTCGGCGGGCTCATTGCGCTGGTGCAGGTTTCGGGGGGAGTGGCCGCCTTTGTGCGGATTGTTCAGAGGGCGGGACTCGCAAAGACGCGGAGGGGTGTGGAATTACTCGCCTGGTTTACAGGACTTCTTATTTTTGTTGAGTCCAGTATCACCTCTCTGGTGGTCGGCACCCTCAGCCGCCCGTTTTTTGACCGTCTGAAGTTACCGCGGGAAAAGCTGGCCTATTACTGCGATGCGACCAGTGCGCCGGTCTGTATGGCGATCCCGCTCAACGGCTGGGGCGCATTCGTGTTGGGGTTGCTGCTGGTTCAGGGATACCAGACAACCGCAGTGAATACTCTGGTTGCTGCACTCGCCTACAATTTTTTCTCACTTCTGGCAATCTTGTTTGCGCTGCTGCTTGCACTGACCGGCTGGAGCTTTGGGCCAATGCGCCGGGCAGAGCACCGGGCGGCAACAACTGGACAGTTGATTCGTCCTGACTCCGTCCCCATGATTGCGGATGAGGTGGCAGGGTTGGCACCAATTCGTCCGGGGCTTGGACGGGTCTATGATTTTCTGATTCCCATCTTTGTGATGATCGGGATGATCTTTGTCAGCCTCTATGTGACGGGGGAGGGGAACCTGATGCAGGGAAGTGGCTCCACTGCCGTATTGTGGGCGGTCGGGATTGCCGTGATCGTGGCGATGGTCATTTATATGATTCCACGTCAGGGAGAAATGCTGTTGACACCTGCAAAGTCAACCGATTATGTGATCAAGGGGGCCTCAGGTCTAGTGGGTGTGGTTGCCCTGTTAGTTTTGGCGTTTGCACTTGGAAAAGTTTCGCGTGATCTGGAGATGGGCCCCTACATTGTTTCGATATTGGGAGAGGATATCCGGACATGGTGGCTGCCGGCGCTGGTCTTTGCGATTGGTTGCATGGTATCGTTCACGCTGGGATCGTCTTGGACCACATTTGCCATTCTGATTCCCTTGGCGCTGCCTCTGGCGGCGGGACTCGGACTCTCGGAGCCCCTCATGCTGGGGGCGATCCTCTCAGGAGGCGTGTACGGGGATCATGCATCGCCGCTGTCGGATACCTCCATTATCTCCTCAATGGCCTCTGCATGCGATCATGTAGACCATGTAAATACGCAGCTGCCATACACTGCACTGATTGCGGGCGTATCCTTTTGTGCGTTTCTGGCCGCCGGGATTTTTGCCTGATTACCGGATACGCCGGACATTCCGGGATGTCTGGCGTCCATGAAAATCAACGCCGAACGAGTCCGATGCACTTGCGGCAGGAATGACCGCAAGGCGGCTCTCAGCACCACCGGCTAATCCCACGAAGCGATTGAAAATTTCCGGGTCCAGAATGCCAACGCCGGCATATCACCAGTGCACCATTTTGAGGTGATTTTGCCTGCACCTGTAGGGGCAGGAACAACATCAATAGGGCGAGATAGTGGCGGATGGGGAAGTTCATCTCAGCTGATAAAGATGTGACGGACAAATTCGCGGATGAGATTATTAGATTCCGGGGTTTCCCGAAGGGTGTTGACAAGTTCCTCTACCGGGATTCCCAGGATATGCCTGGTGTACTCGGGGTAGGTCATCAGCCTCTGGATCAGCAAATCTTTTTTCAGTTCTGAGTGAAATTGTGTGCAGTAGAGCGGCGCATCGGGCATGCAGAATGCATGGTTGGCCACCAGCGGAGTTTCGGCTAGGTGGATCGCACCCTCAGGGAGTTGCACCACGGTGTCGTGATGTCCTACATGTGCCCAGAACGGGGTCCCCAGGCTCTTGAAGATGGGGTCCTTCATCCCGCGGGAGGTGAGTGTGAGCTGAAGTGTGCCCAGTTCGGCAAGCTGCGGGTCGGTAATCACGGAACCGCCAAGGGCGGCGGCCATGGCCTGAAATCCCCAGCAGGATGCAAAAACCGGCTTGCGTTTGGCGTACAGTAAGCGCATTGCATCCAGGGCCCGGTCCAGCCACTCGCCTCCTTCAGGAACTGAATAATCCCCGGCTCCTCCGATTAATACCATATCTGCATTCCTCAGCGCCTCAGGTTTTGGCGGCTCGTTGATTAGGTCAACGGCGATGATCTGTTCCGGGAGCCGGTCAATGGATTCCGCGAACGCAGCCACTTCGCTGATGCGCATCGGATCATCAGGCTTGCGGATCTGAAACAGCAGGATATTCAACTTTGGGGGGTACATCTCATTTAACCCAGGGTAACCTCCATTGAACGCCTCCATTCCTTATCATGCTCCCGTGGACTCTTATTAAGGGGGGGGGATATGGAAGTCAATGGTCATGTGCGTGCGGGTTTCCGTGGTGATGTTCATGGAAAATTACATGTAACAGGGAGCCTGCGACGAATGCCTGAAACAAGTCGCTGCCTGCAAATCCGTGAGGCAGGATATCTGCCAGAAAGAATCCGGTCAGCGTCGTGGATAAGAGCCCGGCAATTCCGAATATCGCAATAGGCAGACCATAGCGGGGATATAATATCCACCAGATCATGAGCCCCACGGCAAGACGGTGGACCGTAAGGGGAATGATGATGGTGGATGAATCTGTATTCAGACTGGAGCCTTCCAGGAGGACATGCAGCCCCAATCCAAGAAAACCTGCAATCACAGACAATGCCTCTGTTTTCGATGCAATACTGTGCGATAGATATTCAATGCCAATCGGTATCAGGAGTCCCAATGCCATGACTCCCAAAAGGATGAAGATGCCTGCAGGGGCCCAGCCATGATGTTCAATCTGATGTCCCAGAACCTGTATTAAAACCAGAAAGGGGATCATCACATACATACAGCGATCAAATATTTTGGTGAGTCTTGGATTGTCATGCAATACCGGGTAAAGCATGACCCCGATAACCGGCGCGGCTAATGCATAGGCAAGGAGTTCCATTCAAAGATGACCTTACAGGGGGCGTAAATGACAAAACTGTCCGGTCACGCAATCAAGTCAGGGTTATACAGACGGTAAGTTTACCGTTATAGGAGTAATTCCTGACATGGTGGATTCCAGGTTCATGTGAGGGGGATCCCATTCGTTCTTACAATATTTGCCTGCATGATTGGATCAACTCATCTGCCCCAAATGTCTTATTTCAAGGCTGGTGATTCTCTTCTTTCTGCGCACAATCGCAGAAGTTAGCGATATAACCAGATGGCAGCCGGGATGTTTGGAATCGGGGACAGGGGGCGAGCCGGAGAATTGTTTTTTGTAGACATGTCCTTTGCGGGTTTATCATGTGTATACGAGAATACTTCGTTTGAAAGGGAGAGTATCATGAACCATCGGATTGTATCCCTCATCGCAAGTGCCACAGAGATCGTATGTGCCTTGGGATTCGAGTCCAACCTTGTCGGTATATCGCATGAATGTGACTATCCGCCGACGGTTACACAGATTCCCGTGTGCTCATCTTCAAAGATTCGGACAGAGTCTTCCAGTGCGGAGATTGACAATCAGGTCCAGACGATGGTCCGAGATGGCCTGTCGGTGTACAGGGTTAACTCCGAACTACTGGACAGGATTTCCCCCAGTATTATTATCACGCAAACCCAGTGCGAAGTCTGTGCGGTAAGTTTTCGTGATGTGGAAGAGGCGGTGTGTAAACTTGTGCGTTCGGCCCCTTCAATTGTTTCACTTCAGCCAATGGAGCTCAGCGATGTCTGGACAGATATTCAGCGTGTGGCCGATGCGTTGGATGATCCAGAAAGTGGTAAGGTGCTGGTTTCAAGACTTCAAGACCGACTTCATTCATTACGCAGTAGGGTACAAAAAATACCCCGTCATCCTACCATTGCCTGTATTGAGTGGATGGAGCCGCTGATGATTGCCGCCAACTGGGTTCCCGAACTGGTAGACTGTGCTGGAGGGTGCAATCTCCTTAGTAAGCCAGGAAAGCACTCAGGCTACCTTTCTCTGGACGAACTTGCGGCATCGGAACCCGACGTGATTGCGATTATGCCTTGCGGGTTTGATATTGGCCGGTCTTTATGTGAGATGAATTCACTCACTTCAAGCCCTGAGTGGAAGAACCTTCCGGCTGTACGGAATCAGCGTGTTTATGTCACAGACGGTAATCAGTACTTTAATCGTCCAGGCCCCCGGGTTGTGGAGTCAGCGGAGATCCTCGCAGAATGTTTGCACCCGGACGAATTTGATTTTGGGCATCAGGGGGTCGGCTGGATTCTCTGGAGTTCAGATTGAATGCTACGGACGTTCGTGCATGTACGGGCAAAATTATATGTATACTGCCCGGTCCTGTTTACCGGGTAAAATTTCCCATCTGGTTACGTAACAATTTCCAGGCCACCAGGAGTCCTTATGCCTGAACGGTCCAATCTTCATCGTGATCTCAGTCCTGGATCAGTTGAATGTGAGGGAATGGAATCTCAATGCCTGCCCTGTTCAAGGCTTCTTTTATGGCTTCAGTGTAGTAATAAATAATCTGGCGTTCTTCTTTTGGGTTTTCCACATACACCCACAAACTCAAGTCGACACTGCTGTCATTCAGACTGGTGACGACAACTTTTGGTTCAGGGTCTTCCATTAAGCGTGAATCCCCTTTTGTGATATCCAGAATGACAAGGCGGGCTTCCTGCGGCGACTCTTTGTAGGCAATGCCAAACGGAATTTCGATCCGAAGGGCACCGGCGATGGTGTGATTCAGAATTCGTTCATTGGCCATTTGCTGATTCGGGACGATCAGAACCTCATTTTTAGGGGTTCGGAGTCGTGTAGTTCGAAGCGTAATATTTTCGACCACACAATAGGTGTCACTAACGATCAGGGTATCCCCGATACGAAAGGCTTTATCGGTCAGGATACTGACCCCCGACAGAATATTCTCAACGGTATCCCGGGCTGCAAAACCGAATGCGATACCAGCAACCCCAATTCCGGCAATCAGTGCAGCGGGGTCGATCCCGATGGTCTGTAGAACGGTAATGGCAATAAGAACGATAGAGAGGAGCCGGAAGGCCTGCAATACGAGCGTTTGCAGGCCGGCCTGCACAACATTACTTCTTTTCAGGATTCGGCGAAGCAAGTTTTGCAGGATTCGATAGGCCGTATAAAAGATGACCAGTACAAGCAGGGCTCCTGCGACTTTGGGTGCCAGATCCGTCACTCCGCTTACGATCTGCAGCGTTATGGCATCCCAGGCTTCGGAGAACCGGCCTTGGTAAACGAGTGTCCCCGCATCTGCAAAAACCTGAGGGATCGTCCCGCTTGCCTCAGATGTGGTGTCTGCAGTGCCGGATATCTGCAAAGAGTCGCTGGTACTCAGGGTGGTATCGGTGACCTGTACCGTATCACTAATCTGAGTGTTTTCAGATACGACCTGCATCAGTTGAGAACTCTAGCTGCAACCATTGTGTTTTTAAGGAGCATAGCGATGGTCATTGGTCCGACACCGCCTGGCACGGGGGTAATATAGCCAGCAATTTTCGATACCGCATCAAAGTCAACATCACCGGTAAGGCGATACCCCCGGGCATGGGCGGGATCGTCGACACGGTTGATCCCGACATCAATGATGGTTGCTCCAGATTTAATCATGTCTTCGGTTACAAAGTGTGCACGTCCAATTGCGGCTACAAGAATATCTGCCTGACGACAGATTTCCGGCAGATTTTGTGTCCGACTGTGGCATACTGTTACCGTTGCGTTGTTTTCTTTTCGGAGCAGCAGGCTTGCGAGCGGGCGTCCAACTAAACTGGATCGTCCAATAATGACGGCGTGCTTTCCTTCAGTATTAATATTTGCCCGGCGTAGCAGTTCTACGATCCCTGCCGGAGTACAGGGTACAAATCCCTGGAGGTCAGCAGCCAACCGACCTGCATTTACTGTATGTAATCCGTCTACATCTTTATTTGGATTCAGGGCGGAAATCACCCGTGATGCATCAAGATGGTCTGGAAGCGGTAATTGTACGAGAATTCCACTCACATGGGGGCTGGTATTCAGGTCATGAATTACTTCTAGAAGCGCCTCTTCAGAGATGTTTTCGTCAAACTTCAAGGTGTCCCCTGCAATCCCAACATTCTGGCTGGCTTTTATTTTTCCTCGTACATAGGAAGCCGAGGCAGGGTTATTGCCAACAAGCACCACCGCAAGATATGGAGGAGTATGTCCGTCTGATGTCCATGCAGCAACTTCATGACGCACTTCTGTACGTACATCGGCTGCAATCTTCTTTCCATCAATAAGTATCGCCATTTTAAATAGGTGTTTATTGAAGAGAGTAGCGCTTGAACGCCGAACTTTGAATTTGGTAGCAGATGTACTGGGATTCGCATCGTGATCACGGTAGTTTCCATCCATCAAGGTTGATTTTTGGGCATTCGAAAAACCGGGGCGGGAAAAATCATGTCGCAATTCGTTTGTGTGAGTGGACATTAAATCACGCGGTTGCGTTAACTTTGATTGATCATCTGTAAGCCAATTCAGAACCCGTGGTGCATACTGAACCTGAGAGATGCGTTTTTGCCAATCCCAAGAGCCTCTTGCAAACCCCCAAATTGGTTGAAACTCCGAAAAGGATGGCTTAACCATCTGCATCTGAGCCCGAATCCCGGTAGCCGCAATTCGATCTCATTTTTATTCCAGTAGGTAGATGTATCGGATACTTTCATGTGACAGTTATCCATGGAAAACCTTACCTTTGCTATGGAGGGAATCTTTTTGTTTAGCTGGGTACTCTCAATCTCCAAGCATACAAAACTTTAACTTGCACTGGGGACTCTTGCAAAACCCTTAATCTTGAGGATTTTTGTTCATTTGAGTGCATCCGGGAGCGCTTTTTATCCTGGATTATTAGTTTTGTAAGAACCTCCCAAGGGCACATTTACATGTGTATCCCGTAACTTACCGTAAAGTCCCCGTAACCTGATGCGTCTTTCCTGGAACGAGATCCGAACCCGTGCCGTCCAATTTTCCGAGGAATGGAATGGAGCAGTGTATGAGAAAGGGGAAGCGCAGAGTTTCTACAACGACTTCTTTGAGATCTTCGGTGTCCGCCGTCGCAGCGTTGCCCGTTATGAGCAGCATGTGGCCAAGTTGAATAACCGTGCGGGCTTCATTGATTTATTCTGGCCGGGTCTGCTGATTGTGGAACACAAAAGCAGGGGCGGTGATCTGGAGGCGGGCTACGAGCAGGCGGGGGATTATTCGGATGCACTCCCGGAGCATCAGCGGCCCCGCTACATTCTGGTTTGCGATTTTCAAACCTTTGTGCTCCATGATCTGTCGGAGCGGAGGAAAATAACCTTTTCCCTTTCCGAACTGCACCTGCATGTGGAGGCATTCAGTTTTATTCTCGGAGTGGAGCGGCGGGTGTTCCGTGATCAGGATCCCGTGAATATCCGGGCTTCCGAACTCATTGGACGCTTGCACGATCTGCTGGAAGAGGGGGGCTATCAGGGGCATGATCTGGAGCGTTTTCTGGTACGGATTGTTTTCTGCCTGTTTGCAGATGACACCGGGATCTTCGAGCCGCGGGATATTTTTCTGGATTTTATTGAAGAGCGGACAGGAGAGGATGGTTTTGATCTTGGGCCCTTATTAGGGCATCTGTTTCAGGTGATGAATACGCCTGAAGGGGAGCGCCTTGCTTTTCTGGATGAGGATCTGGCACGATTCCCCTTCGTGAATGGAGAGCTGTTCCGAGGCGATCTTCGCATTGCGTCCTTCAACTCAGCGATGCGGCAGGCACTTCTGGATGTCTGCCGGTTTGATTGGTCCAACATCTCCCCTGCGATCTTCGGGGCGCTGTTCCAGTCGGTGATGGATCCGGTGCAGCGCCGCGCACAGGGGGCACACTATACGACCGAGAAGAATATTCTGAAAGTGATAGAACCGCTCTTTCTGGATGATCTGCGCCATGAGTTTGAACGGCTGCGATTGCGCAGGGATACCCGCAGGACGGCCGAACTGAAGCGGTTTCAGAGGAAACTGGCCCGGATGAAGTTTTTTGATCCGGCC
>JAJECV010000075.1 GCA_022821875.1 Rhodothermales bacterium | reverse complement strand
GTGGGGCGAACCAGTTCCAATACCTATAGCACTACATAAGGTTTTTGACAAAAAATATACGATTACGCACCTCCAGGCGAGATCAGAGGGTGAAAATTTTCTAAATATCCGTAAATTAACAGATCAGGTGACGAAGATGGGATAACCCATTTTCGCAATTTGACCTGAAAATTTACTGATTTCAGGTCAAATTTCCCTCTCCCCGTCCTTCAGCACCTCCAGAGTGTTGCGAAGGGCAGGTTTTTCCCTGGATTCGTATCCTCCGCTCCCCTTCATGCTTCCGTCCCCCGGTAGTGTTGCTCCTCCTTCCAGTTTCCTGCTCCATCCGCGCTCTTTCTGCTTCGACACCTCCTTTTCCGTCAAGGGACTGAAGGAGCGTGGTCGGGTTCCACAGCGCATCTAATTGGATCTTAACGGTTTGCCATTGCGGTGCTTGTGCGATCCGCGCACATTCATTCGCGGAGCAGGGCGGTCTTGCCCTGCTCCGCAGTTCCTTGAAATCATCCAGAATTTTTCACTCGCCCGTGAAAATAGCACACCTCGCCCCGCTCCCGTGTGACAATTGTCGTTAGACAGTGATACCCGCTGGGACCGCGCTGGGGATCTATGACTCACAGAATACCGGTCTCGTGTGACAACTGTCGTTAGACCGTGATACAGGGATTATTTCAAATAGGATCACCGGCCTTTCTCCATTTCATGAACCTTCCGGTATTCGTCATTTATCCGGGCGAAGGGTTAATACCGTTTCCGTGCGCATGCGGGTATCTAAGGAACCCGTGCTGTTACCAGGAGGAGGTAAGTAACGTCGGCGTGCCGGGATTTTGCGGGTTCTACGGTCATGGAATTTGAAGCCATTCTCAATTGCCAGCGTTTCTATTAATCCTGCATTATTGACTTTAGCCCCTCGAATGAATGAGTTACCGACAACCATGATTAAGTACCCATTTGGTTTGAGTGTTCTGTATGCTTGATCGAGAACTGCTTTCATGTCAGCTGCATATCTGCGAATCCACCCTAAATGGCATTGTCTAAGGGTTGCCCCCTCGGTCTTAACTACAAAGGGGGAAATATCAAATGATGCAATGGTTTGTGGCAGTATTCGTTCGGCTCCAACGCTTTCTGATCGTGTCTTTCGAAGTGACTTCATTGTATGCCCCATCCAAACCAAGGCCATTCTGTGGCCTCGTAGATAGTCAATTGCATTCAGATAGGGTGGTGATGTGAGCACCATATCAAATCCACTGTCCTTGATTCCGTCTAGGGTACGAGCATCACCGGATAAAATATCTGCGGTCCCAACGATACGTTCGGGAAGAAGTCTTCGGCCTATCAGTTGAGCAGATTTCTGGAAACCTTCATACACATTGAAATTATTCTCGTGAGCAACCCTGTGAGGTCGGCTGTGAGACGTGTCCCGTGCTAAAGATGCCATCATTTTCTTGGACACGATGATTCGGCTGAGTGCAATCAGTAAGGCAGGTTTCGTGGGTCGGTCACAGCGCATGAGAACTGTCGCCAATCTTGCAAGAGCATCTTGCTGCTTCATAGCGAACCAATATGTAATGAATCTCTGGGTTTCGGGATCTCCCGGTTTCTGTATGGTACTGGAGTTCAGTGACTTCGCCTCTTGAGCAAGATTCTCTGCATCTTCATTGATGTGATCTGGATCGAAACGGCTCGTCCATACTCGTGCCATTGAAACCGAGAGTGGATCAATGTCCACACCAACACACTCATGCCCCGCTTCGACAGCTAGTCTGGGAACCGTTCCAGACCCGCACATCGGATCAAGTACACGCCCCTTAACTGGCAGGAATTTGAGTGCGTCATACACAAGTTCCGGTGCCATGCGTGCCGGAAATGGATGGATAGTGGTCAATTTCATCGTCAGACTGTGGCTAAAAATGCACGCTAATAGTCCAGTGTTCCAATTTGCCGATCAAGCTCTCTAAGGATTTGCATACCCGTCTGACTCATTTTGACATCGCCCGAATCTTCTACTTGCAGCCATCTATCTCCAATAATTATCTCGACCGCCTTCAAACGGGCTATCAGCCGATTTGGCTCGAATTTTTTAAGTTCATCATTAACCATTCGGGCCGCTTTGACGTTCGGTACAGCCTTGTCATCTTCTTTTAGACCTTCAAGGATTTCGACCAGAGTGGCCAGAGGCACTTCGCTTTCCGAGAATTTTCTTTGCATTTTAGTGATCCAATCATCAACTTCTATGATTGTGCGACACTCCTTGAACATATTTCCGATGTCTGTCAGAGTCAGACCATGACGGAAGTGTAATTTGAGCAAATGCTCAAGATGGGCAATTTTGAGCAAAGTGAGAAACTCATAATTTTGTGAGGATTGTTCTGAAAAGATCTTCCGATTAATTTTTCCATCCGAGTCATTTTTACTTGCATATTTGTCTGCGATGAAGAAACCGTATGCTGCGGATTCTCTCAAACGAAAGTCTTCTAAACTTGATGGATCAATCTTGTCCGCTTGAACCGTCGGTTTATCCGTGTGCTTAGCATCGTATACTAGCTTGTAGCCCATATAGCCACGATCATTGTCACCATGCCGCCCCAAGTGTGCGAAGAGGATGCCATCTGGCCCAGGTTTATTGCCGCCTCTTCGTTCATATTCAAACCCAAGAACACGAAATGCGGAACCGGTAGCACGTTCAAGTGCATGTTCGTTCTGGTTGGCTGCGCGGAGCAATCTCAGAGTTTCTGATGCGGTGGGCAATGTTTCCCCTGCCATGAGTCTCAGGACGCGATCCCGGGCCTGGAGAATATCTGCAATCACAGATTTTCTAGTCCCATACTCTTTTAGGAGCCCTTCAAGAAGCACTTCGGATGGAGCAAACAATTTTGCCGGATTTCTATTCCGATCATCGTTTGTAAGTTTATTGACAAAGGGATGCTCAGTATTGACGGCGAGATTACGCGTCCCAGGCTCATAGCGTACTGCGGCAGCATGAGGGCCGTGCTGGACGAAATTCGTTGTCTTGAATGGTTCTTCAGCGATCTGTTCTCGCAGGCCGGCCAACCGTACGGACACATCTTGATCCGTGCTGTCCCCTGTTGCAGAGATATAGAACGAATCCTCACCTGATTCTAATGTGAATTGAACTCCACTCAGTAAAGGCTCAAGAATATGATGACTGGGCGTGTCGGATAAAAGTGCCTGGATGTCTAGGTCATCTACCTGATTCTGATGCCAATCTTGATAGACTCTGCGGCATTGATTGAATGTCTGCTGTAAATACTCTCGGAATTCGCGGATAGCAGCAGAATCTCTCACGCCTTCGCGTGATGACAGCAGATGTGTCTGCAACCCTTCTGCATGGACTTCCATAGTAAAGCGTGACCACGCCGCGTGATTCGGCTGGGTAATCCCGAACAACGCATCTTCCAAGTTGATAACACGTCCACGGACACGTATAAAGAATCCGTGACTTCGCCCTACACGAACCGATTTTCCTGCTGTCAGGGGGTTCTCGTAGATTTGAGCACTACCAGTGACGGTTCCAATTTTCAGTTCCTCACGTATTGAAATATTATCAAGCGGATCCGGCCTTAACTTGCTTGATTTGATCTCGTCACCATCGAGATATATTTTGAAATTTGTATGAAGGGGCAATCCTGTGCTCAGCACCCATTTCAATCTTCCAACCGAGAGTTTGTCGTAAAGGCCTCGAAAATCAGATAGCCCAGCTACAGTCCAAGAGGAGTTCAAATGATCAGCTCCGAATAGGAGATCCCATGCATTGGAATCCCGTCTTTCTATATCCGACAAAAAGGATCGTGCCGTCTGCTCATCAATCTCGCGAAGCGAGATCTTGATAGGACCGGGGTTATCTGCGCTCAATTTCTCAATGACATGAAAGTCCATCACCGTCAGGCGGAATTGATCATCAACACGGCTTATGTGAATGAGATTCCATGCAAGAACATAGGCTGCCAGTTTTCCAATTCCAAACTGCCCAATAGGTAAACGCCGCCCCTCAGAAGGGGACGCATCGGTCTTTGTAGAATGTGCTACGTGCCACAGATGATGAAACTCATGGGCATTCATGCCGTGCCCATCATCAATCACCCACAGGTGAGCAGGAATGATGTCCTCATCATTTTGATCGGGGAGCAGGACATGAACATTCTTAGCTTCAGCATCATAACTGTTGCTTACAAGTTCTTCAATTGCCTTATGGGGGCTTTGGTACAGCCCTTCGGAAAAAAGACGAATGATGTCGTAACTTAAGGACACGGGGATCTTTTCAAGCTCTTGTCCTGCTTGTGTAAGTCTGGAAATATCTGTACTCATTATTCAGGGATCCTCAATAAGTCCCTTTACGAAGTTAGACACAAGCGGTTCTGAAACCATGCTTTGGAGTTTGATGCTGATTTCATGCGGGGCCAGTTTAAATGTATGGCTGCGTCTTCCGAAGATACTCCGCCTGCATTTAATCAAGAATTTTTGCGGTGTATTTTATCCGAATTCGTAGAGCAGGTACGCATCAATCCCGGTGCGTCCGTGTAACGGAAACCCTCAAGATCTATAATCCGGTTTTGGGATTATTCGAATTAGAGTCCCTTATAATAGAGCCTCTTGCAAAACCCTTGATCTTGAGGGTTTTTGCTCACCTGAGTGCACCCGGGAGCGCTTTTTAGCCTGGATTGTTCGTTTTGCAAGAACCTCAATATACAGGGGATTTGTGCATCGGGTGAATCGTGAGTTCGCATTTGGAAACTCACGATTCTGTGCGGGGCCCGGGGAAACCCGGGTCCCTACTGCGATGATATATCCAGCTGTGGCAAAGGCGCCTCGTTACAATCTCCATAAAGAGGGAATCAGAATCATTCCATAGCAGCAGGCCGACGCAGGCATGTTTGCAAAGATTGCCGATGGACTTGGCATTTTATGGTGCTGTGTTGGGGGTGATGATGATAACCGAAGTAAAGTTGAAAACAAACTCCGTAATCTTCTCAATGGTGCCGTGGAAACGGATCAAATCCTTTTTCCATATCGGAATATTGACATTAGCCTGCTTCAGAATGGGTTATGCGCCATATCTCGAATACCGCTATCCTGTGATACGTGATCGCAGAACGGGTTCCAGAACACGCCAGACGGTATCGGCCAGTCTTTGCTGCCCGGCAGTATTCGGGTGGATGCCATCGGACTGGTTGAGTTTAGTGACACCGCCGACTCCTTCCAGAAGAAAGGGGATCAGTTCGGTGTCCATCTCGTCTGCCACAGAAGGGAAGACCTCCCGGAATTCTTCCTGAAAGATGGGGCCCAGGTTGGGAGGGACCTGCATACCGGCAAGCAGGATGCTCACATCAGGATTGGACTCTCTGGCCAGATCAATGATCCGGATCAAATTGCTTTTGGTCATGGATGGAGGAAGTCCGCGCAGACCGTCATTGGCCCCCAATGCAATGATCAAGATGTCGGGCGGGGATTCCAGTTGCCGGACGAGCCGCCTCAGCCCTCCGGCGGAGGTGTCCCCGCTCACGCCGGCATTGATGACGGTTACAGGCCACTGCAGCGAATCTGCACGTGCCTGCAGAAGAGCGGGATAGGCCTCGTTTGCAGGGAGGCCGTAACCAGCCGTCAAACTGTTTCCCAGAAAAAGTACACGAATCTGCGTGCCCCCCGTTGGAGCGACCTGTGCAACCACAGGCCCTGCAGATAATAAAACATGCAGACACATGACCGTGCACAGGGCGGTTCTAATTTTCAGCAAATCAGTCAATAGTCCAAAATTGAATGCTTGATGTTGTAGAACTTACGAAAACCTACCAAAGTGGGTCCCGCTTATTGACCGTTCTCGATAATATCACATTTTCTCTCGGTACGGGAGATCTCTGCGCTATCGTAGGACCTTCGGGTAGT
The DNA here is from genome assembly GCA_022821875.1 of Rhodothermales bacterium. Lineage (GTDB taxonomy): Bacteria > Bacteroidota > Rhodothermia > Rhodothermales > Bin80 > Bin80. The sequence continues at coordinate 31,621 of JAJECV010000075.1, read as the reverse complement.
GGCAAGACCACCTTACTGGGATTATGCGCGGGGCTGGATTCGCCGACATCCGGAATCGTCAAACTGGCCGGAAAGAATCTGAACGACTGCTCGGAAGGGAAGCGGGCGGCAATCCGGCGCAGTTCGGTTGGCTTTGTCTTTCAGACCTTCAAGTTGATTCCCACATTGACCGCACTGCAGAATGTGATGGTCCCGCTGGAACTCAGTGGAGGGGGGAGCGCCCGTAAGCGTGCCATGGAATTACTTGATGAGGTTGGGCTCAAGGGGCGGGCACACCACTATCCCGTACAGATGAGCGGGGGAGAGCAGCAGCGGGTTGGCCTCGCCCGGGCCTTCATTAATCGCCCGGCGATTCTTTTTGCGGACGAGCCGACGGGCAATCTGGATACGGCCACGGGGAACCGAATTGAAGAATTGCTCCTGGAACTGAATCGAACTGCAGGTACAGCGCTGGTCGTCGTGACGCATGATCTGAAATTTGCCCAGTCCTGCCACCGGATTCTGGAACTCAATGCCGGCCGGGTTGCCCGGGATTATCAAACCGCAGAAGAAGTGCGTACAGTCGCATGAGCAGTACCTGGGTTCTTCGTATGGCATGGTGGGAAAGTCGGGGAAGCCGTCGCCGGCTGCTGATCTTCCTGTTCTCTATGATTGTCGGGGTCGCCCTGCTGGTCGCATTGTCCTCGACATCTGAAAGCCTTCAGTACAGTGTCGATCAGCAGGCAAGGGAACTCCTGGGGGCCGACATGCGGTTCTCCAATAACCAGCCATTTGATGATTCCACACAGGCGGCCATGGATACGATCGGGGTTGCAAAAACCCAGAGGGTCTCCACAATGACGGTTGCCTATTTCCCAATACAGCACCAGTCCCGCCTGGTGAGTGTCTATGGAGTAGAAGATGCATACCCGCTCTATGGGGCACTGAACTCCAATCCCGCTGAAGCGGCAGCCGGGTTCAGGGAAACGTCAGGCGCACTGGTGGATGAAGGGTTGATGGAGACACTCGGTATTCAGCAAGGGGATACCGTCCAGATTGGCCGGAAGCGGTACGCAATCTCAGGCTCACTGGTGCGTGCCCCCAGCGAAACCGAAGTCAGTATGTTCATCATGCCCTCGGTATATATTCCGATTGCGACGCTGGATACGATGCTTCTAGGGTTCGGGGCCATGGTGAATTATGAGGTATACGTTAAACTTGCCTCCGATGAAAATCCGGAGACCATTCGGGATTCCCTGTATCGCCGTGTGGATGGCTTCAACGCAGATATTGACACGGTCGCAGAGCAGCGGGACAACTGGGAAGCGGCATTGGGATTTTTCAACCAGTTTCTTGGACTGGCGGGCTTTGGTGCACTTGTGCTCGGCGGATTGGGAGTCGGAGGAGCAATCCGTGCACATGTCCGTCGCTGTCTGGATAATATTGCGGTGTTGCAGTGTATGGGGGCAGGCGGCGGGAGCGTCTTTGCGATTTATTTTTTTCAGGCATTTATACTGGGCTGTATTGCGGGCGTGCTTGGCTGTATCGGGGGTGCATTGGCACAATTACTCATCCCCTATGCAATCAGCGCGTTCCTGCCGTTTGAGATTGCATTTCGCGTGTCGTGGTCAAGCATGGGGATGGGATTCGGGGTTGGCTTGTTTGTAACCCTGATTTTTGCCATCCTGCCTCTAATGGATGTGCGCGGGGTCTCTCCCTTACGGGCACTCCGTTCCAGTATTGAACCGCTGACCCCGGCGCGGGCCCGCCTTCTGGCTTACATCATTATCGTGGGTGGACTGATTCTGATCGCCGCTGCCCAATCAGGAAGCTGGGCAGCGAGTCTCTATTATGCACTGGCTATCATCATTGCTTTTGGTGCTCTGGTATTCATGGCAAAGATTCTTATGTGGATTGCCCGTAAGTTGACTAATCGGATTCCGTTTTATCCGCTTCGCCAGGGATTTGCCAATCTTCACCGCCCCGGCAACCAGACGATCTTAGTGATGCTCGCCCTTGGGCTGGGCACTTTTATTGTTATGGTACTGCTGATCAGTGAGAGCACCATTGTGCAACAAATGGATGCTGTAGGCGGTGAAGGTCGACCGGATATGATCTTTTTTGATATCCAGAATGATCAGCTCAGCGGCGTGACACGCCTGATTCAGGAGCAGAACTGGCCGATCATTGACAGTTCTCCCATCGTGAATATGCGCCTCCATGCGGTCGGGGAGCAGACCGTGGAGGAATTGGTGAAGGATTCCACACGGGAATTCACATGGCCGCTGACACGGGAATATCGATCTACCTACCGGGCCGGGCTTACCGATGCCGAATCACTTGCCCGTGGCACCTTCACGGGAACCTATCAGCCGGATTCTGCCTTTGTCCCGATTTCAGTGGAGGACGATTTTGCGCGGGCAGAACTGGGGCTGGAGATGGGAGATACACTCGTCTTCAATGTACAGGGGAGATTGATTCCCACAATGGTCACCAGTTTCCGAACCGTAGACTGGGAGCAGATGCGGTCAAATTTTTATGTGGTGTTCCCCGCGAATGTATTGGAAGACGCGCCGCAGACACATGTGATTACCAGTCGCAGGGAGGGAGCCACCTCCCCGGACTCCCTGCAGTCACTGGTGGTCGCAAGTTACCCGAATGTTACGGTACTCAGTCTTGAAGCGATTCTTCATATCATTCGTGAAGTTCTGGATCGGATCCGCTTTGCCATCCAGTTCATGGCCTATTTCTGTTTCATCGCCGGAGTACTGGTTCTGGTCGGCTCGCTCTTAATCGGCCGATTACAGCGAATTGAAGAAAGCGGGCTGCTCAAAACTTTGGGCGCCAGCAGGAAACAACTCCTGATCATTACGATGGCGGAGTATTCTGTGCTGGGTTTTTTGTCCTGCGCAACAGGTTTGATTTTATCTTTAGTCGCAGGCTGGATTCTAGCGATGACCGTGTTTGATCTTCCGCTGGCAGTGACGGGGCAGTCCATTCTTGCCGTGATCGCTGCCGTGGTCGGATTGACCGTGCTCATCGGGTTTCTAAGTAACCGGAGTGTTTACGACCGGTCCGTGCTTGCGGTGCTTCGCGCGGAAGGTTAATGCGTTAAAATGACGAATCAGATCAGTGATCGAATCCATCGGGTTCAGGAAAAAATTTCGGGTGCCTGTCGCCGGGCCGGGCGCAGGGAAAAAGACATCACCCTTATTGCAGTGACGAAGACCTGGCCCATTGAGGTCGTTGCTGCGGCAGTTGAAGCCGGGCTCGCCGAGTTTGGAGAAAACAAGGTGCAGGAACTGGTTGCGAAAGCGCCGCACTTCCCAGATCAAAACTGGTATATGATCGGACATCTGCAGCGAAATAAGGCGCGTCAGGTTGTCGCGCATGCGAAGGAGTTTCATGCTCTGGACAGCATCCGGCTGGCGCAGACCCTGAATCGCCATGCCGAATCAGCAGGCCGGGTACTGCCGTGCTTTTTGCAGGTGAATGTGTCGGGCGAAGCGTCCAAATTTGGCCTGGATCCCACCCGCATAGATGAGATTCTAGCGCCGCTGGAGGAATTTCAGTCGGTTCGTCTGGCCGGCCTCATGACACTGGCCTCGCCAGATGTACGGAAGGTGCGTGAGGAATTCCGCCTGCTTCGTCGTATACGTTCCAGATATGGACACTTAACAGGGCCGGGGCTCTCCATGGGAATGAGTGGAGATTACGAAATCGCAATTGAGGAAGGAGCCACGCATGTCCGCGTCGGCTCGGCCCTGTTTGGACCGCGAAATCAGTTCAAAAAAACTTAATCAGATGGAAACGAATATTCCCGATCCTCAAACGCAGATTGCGCAGGTGGAAGCGGCGGTGGAGGTAATCCGCAAAATCACGCAGTTACGGCCCCGGGCCGGCCTGATCCTGGGAACAGGATTGGGACAGTTGACCGAAGAAATCAAGGTCACACACCGGATTCCGTACGAGTCCATTCCGCATTTTCCTGTCTCAACCGTCAAATCTCATCGGGGCGAATTCCTTTTTGGAACGCTAAAGGGGGTGCAGGTAGCATGCATGAAAGGGCGCGTACATCTATATGAGGGGTACAGTGCCCGTCAGGTGACGTTCCCGGTTCGTGTCATGGCAAACCTTGGCATAGACAGTCTTCTGGTCTCCAATGCGTGTGGCTGCATGAACCCCGATTATCAGAGAGGAGATGTGATGCTGCTCTCAGATCATATTAATCTGCAGGGTGTCAATCCGCTGGTGGGGCCAAATGTGGACGAATGGGGGCCGAGATTCCCTGACATGAGTGAACCGTATGATCCCAATCTTCGCCAGTACGCAATGCAGGTTGCCCAGGCCCATTCTATTCAGCTTCATGAGGGGGTGTATGTTTCAGTACTGGGCCCTAGTCTGGAAACCAGAGCGGAGTACAAATTTCTCCGAACGATTGGTGCAGATGTTGTCGGTATGTCAACCACACCGGAGGTGACCGTTGCCAGACACATGAATCTGCGTGTAATGGCGGTGAGTGTGATTACGGATGAATGTTTTCCTGAGTCACTCCAGCCTTTAACGTTAGAGCATGTCATCGCAGCCGCAGGTCTTGCAGAACCGAAGTTGTCCGCGATTATGGCCGGTGTGGTGGAAAAACTTGGGCACGAGTGAGCAATGAGTGAGGGGATGCAGCGTTTTGAAGAAATTCAGCGTGCGGATGTTCATCAGGTTGAGCGGGAGGTCCGTGAGAGGTGGGAGGCCGAAGATATCTTCAAAAAAAGTGTTGAACTGCGTATAGACGCGCCCACCTATACGTTTTATGAAGGCCCCCCAACCGCCAATGGACATCCAGGTGTCCATCATGTAATGGCCCGCACCATTAAAGATGTATTCTGCCGGTATCATACCATGAAAGGGCGGCGTGTGGAGCGCAAAGCAGGCTGGGATACGCATGGACTTCCGGTAGAGATTGAGGTTGAAAAAAGTCTCGGGCTTGATGGACAGGAAGATGTTTTGCGCTATGGCATGGCAAAGTTTAATCAGCAGTGCCGTGAGAGTGTTCTGACCTATAAAGGGGAATGGGATGAACTGACACGGCAGATGGGATACTGGGTGGATCTTGATCATCCCTATGTGACCTTCGAAACGAAATACATCGAAACCGAGTGGTGGCTGATCAAACAGATTTACGAGAAGGGGCTGCTTTACAAAGGCCATAAGATTCACTGGTATAGTCCGGGATCCGGCACGATTCTAAGCTCCCATGAAGTCAGTCTGGGGTACAAGGAAGTTCAGGATCCAAGCGTCACGGTCCGTTTCCGATCTCTGGATCAGCCGGATACATACTTTCTGGCCTGGACGACCACGCCCTGGACGCTGGTTTCAAATGCAGCATTGGCAGTCGGGCCGGAGATTGAGTATGTCGCTGTGCGCTGCGCCTCGCTCCCTGAATCTAGTCTGATTCTTGCCCAGGCCCGGTTGGAGATGCTGCAGGAGGAATATGAGGTGATCCGAACGGTACGTGGAAGTGACCTTGCGGGGGAGCAGTATGCGCCGCTTTTCAGTTTTTTTAAGGATCAGGGGCATCAGGCCTGGAGGATTGTGACGGCGGAGTTTGTGTCCACCGAAGAGGGTACGGGGATCGTCCATATTGCGCCTGCATTCGGAGCAGATGACTATGAGGTGGGACAAACGGAGGGACTTCCCGTATTGAATCCGATTGATCTGCGGGGGCATTTTATGGCAGAGATGCCGCATGTGGGCGGGCTCTGGTTCAAGGACGCAGACCGGCCGGTCATTCGGGAGTTGCGCAGACGGGGGCTTTTGCAACGGGAGGACAGTTATGTCCACAACTATCCCCATGATTGGCGGAAAGGGACCCCGCTGATGAGTTATCCGGTGGAAAGCTGGTTCATTCGCACCACGGCGATCCGCGACCGGCTCGTAGAGCTCAATCATCAGATTGCATGGCAGCCTGCCTCTATTGGAACCGGCCGTTTCGGGGAGTGGCTTTCCAATAATGTGGACTGGGCACTCAGCCGTCGACGCTTCTGGGGAACCCCTCTTCCGGTCTGGGTCTCCGATCACGACCCGGATGTCATTGAGGTGATCGGCTCCATTGCGGAACTGCGCGAACGCTGCGGAGATCAGTTGCCGGATCAGGATGAGGATATTGATCTGCACCGCCCGTTTGTGGATGAACTGACATGGCCGGCACCAGACGCGGGAACGATGCGGCGAGTACCGGAAACCATTGATGTGTGGTTTGATTCAGGGGCCATGCCATTCGCACAGTGGCACTATCCATTTGAGAATCAAGAGGCATTCGAACGGAGTTTTCCGGCCGACTTCATTGCCGAAGGCGTGGATCAGACACGCGGATGGTTTTATACGCTCCACGCAATTGCAGCCCTGGTGATGGATGAGGTTTCGTTCCGTAATTGCGTAGTGGGGGGACTGCTCCTGGATGCAAAGGGCGAAAAGATGTCCAAGACCAAAGGAAATGCGCTAGACCCGTTTGCGTTGATTAAAGAGCACGGAGCAGACCGGGTACGGTGGTATATGATGAGTAACTCCCCACCGTGGGAGGATTTGAAGTTTACGATCAACGGGGTGAAGGAAGTGGAGCGAAAGCTCTTCAGCACCTTAACGAACAGCTACAGTTTCTTTGCAACGTATGCCAATATCGATGGCTATACAGGGATGCAGGATGCCCCTCCGGTGCAGAAGCGGCCGGAGTTGGACCGGTGGATTCTCAGCTGTTTGCAGTCTGCGGTGGAACGGGTGGATTCGGCACTGGCAGATTATCATCCCACCCGGGCCGCCCGCACCGTAGAGGCGTTCGTGATGGATCTTTCAAACTGGTATATCCGCAGATCCCGCCGGCGTTTCTGGAGTGCAAAGGCAACGCGTCCCACGGAATCGGATGACGATAAATGGGCAGCTTACGAAACCGTACATACATGTCTGGAAACGGTGGCACGCCTCATGGCCCCGATTGCGCCCCATTACAGTGAGTGGCTGTATCAGCGCCTTATGGTCAATGCCGCCGGCGCAGCGGAGTCGGTTCATCTGACAAACTTCCCGAAAAAGGACCTCGCACTGGTGAATCATGCACTTGAAGCGCGCATGAAAAGTGCACAGGTGATTTCCTCGCTGGCTCTTGGGTTGCGGAACAAGGCAAAATTGAATATTCGCCAGCCTGTGGGACGGATCCTGGTGGTGGTGGACGAAAGTTGTCAGGAGGAAACCGTTTCAAGGGTCGCCCCCATTATTCTAGATGAGGTGAATGCACGAACGATGGAATACATTGATGCATCCCATCCCATTGTCCGTCGAAGCGCCCGCCCGAATTTTCGTCAATTAGGTCGGCGGGCCGGGCGGAATATGCCCAGGGTCAAGGAAGCAATTCTGGCACTCAAAACAGGACAGTTAAATGCCTACGCTTCCGGCGATCCGGTAATTCTGACGGGAGAGGGGTTTGAACTTGAATTGCTGCCGGGCGACATTGAAATCATCACGCAGGGGGTAGAGGGCTGGCTGGTTGGTCAGGAAGATGGATATACGGTTGCTTTAGATACTGTGATCACGGAGGAACTGCTGCATGAGGGATTTGCCCGGGAAAGTATCAATCGCATTCAGAATCTTCGCAAGGCGGCGGGCTTTGCGGTGACGGATCGAATTCATGTGGACTGCCATGCAACCAAGGTGCTGCGCACGGCCATTGAATCCTATATTGACCGGGTCAGGAACGAGACGCTGGCCGTCACGTATAACTTCGTTCTTTCTCCAAAAGGAGAGCATGTTGAACGCTTTAATATCGGTGAGGAGATCTTTACACTGGGGATAACCCGGTCGGTGTGATCCTTGCGGTACGAAGTGAAATAAGTTAGACTATGGCAGTTCAAAAATCAGTTCAAGCATCTTCTGGATCCCCAGTGAATGGCCCTGCAAAGACGCCGTTTGACGATGAAACCCTAGCGCATTTCCGTTCGCTGATTTTGGACAAGCGCAGGGATGCGCTTGAAGATATCACGCAGATGCAGGCGCAGATCAAGGATTCACGTGAGCGATCCGAGAGCGACTCGGCGTACAGTTTCCATATGGCGGATGCCGGGACGGACGCAATGGAGCGGGAGAAATTGTATCTAATGCTGGCTCGCCAGAAAAAATATATCGGATATCTGGATCGGGCTCTGGAGCGCATTGAGAATCGGACTTACGGGATCTGCAAGGTGACGGGAAATCCCATTTCCAAGGAGCGGCTGGAAGCGGTCCCTCATACAGAGATCTCGATTGAGGCCAAACTTAAGCAGAAGCGGTAGACTCGCATATGCGACTGTTCTGGATTGTGGCTGGCGTGCTGGTACTTGATCAGGTCACGAAAGTGGTCGTGCGACTGAACATGGATTCCGGTCATCTCGGGGCCATTGACCTTGTGGGAGGCTGGCTGAAGTTTACCTATACCGAAAATCCAGGCATGGCGTTTGGGATCAATTTTGGTCCTGCAGGCATGATTACGGCGTTCTCCATGATTGCCGCGGTCATGATTGTCGTCTATCTGGTTCGGGTTCGTGATGGCTATTTCCCCTATACATCCAGCCTTGCCTGCATTCTAGGAGGGGCGATCGGGAATATTGTTGACCGGCTGTTTTATGGGATGATCTTTGATTATGGTCCTTTTTTTCAGGGGCGGGTGGTGGATTTTATTCACTTTGATCTCTGGCATGGACTGATTCCCGCTTCTATCCCGTTCATTGGAGGAAGTTATCTGTCCTTCTTTCCCATCTTCAACGTCGCAGATATTGGGATTGTGGGAGGTGTCATGGGTATTTTGCTTTTTCAGAAAAAATTCCTGAATGGAATGCATCCAGCGCCGTCTGAAGAGGATATTCCTGTTCCGGAAGAGCATCCGGTGTCGGAGCAGACAACTCCGGCAGCATAGTTGCTCTCAGATCTTTCGCTATGGCAGTGCACCGATACATCAGAAAGATCGCTTCAAGCTGTTATTGGAGCCCAAAATGACCGCTATGGAGGAACTGGAATCTTCACGTTGGACAGAGATGGAACCTAAGCGGGAGGAATGTGTGGAACATGAACGGCGGGTATTTGTATCTTTAACCAGTTCTACCTTAACAATAACGAGAACACGTCATGTTGAATCTTGAATCTCTGGAAATCGCTGTCCTGTTTCTGTTCAGTTTTGGACCTATGGAGATTGGCATTATCTTTCTGATTGTTTTGGTGTTATTCGGGGCCAAGCGTATCCCTGAAGTTGCACGTGGACTCGGGAAGGGAATTCGGGAATTTAAGTCAGCCACGAGTGAGATCAGCCGTGAGTTGACTGTGGAGGATCGCCCACCTGCGTATCGTCCACCCGCACAGCAGAATCCTCCAGGTTATGCACCTCCGTCTCAGGGGCAGGGGCCTGATCCAGCAAACCCTGCTCCCGAAACGCCTAAGTAACCCTTTTCCGCCTTGGCACGTCTGGGGAACCGCATATGGCTTTGCCGTCGTTTGCCGATTGCAGGAGTGCGTTACTGAGCAAAAGGGCGAGTTGCGTAGAGATTGCGCAGCTTGCCCTGGAGACCATTCAGGAGAAAAATCCATCTCTGAATGCGTTCACGCATGTTGATGCGTCCTCTGTAGGTCAATCCGCTGAGGCAATTGATCAGGCATTGAGAGAGGGAAATGAGTTGCCCTTGATGGGGCTGGTGCTGGGGGTCAAAGATGTTCTGAGCACAACCGAGTGGCCGGTCACCTGCTCTTCAAAAATTCTTGAAGGGTATCGCCCTCCATTTGAGGCCACTTCCGTGGCAAGGCTTCGCAGGGCAGGTGCACTGCTGATTGGGCGCACGAACTGTGATGAATTTGCGATGGGAGCAACGACCGAGTATTCTGCCTATGGCCCTACACTGAACCCTCATAATCTGGAATATGTGTCAGGCGGATCCTCAGGTGGATCGGCGGCGGCGGTTGCGGCCGGGATGTGTCATGCCGCGTTAGGCACCGATACGGGCGGGTCTATACGTCAGCCGGCATCCTTTTGCGGAGTTCTGGGATTGAAGCCGACCTACGGACTGGTGAGTCGCTATGGTCTGGTTGCATTTGCTTCGTCATTTGACTGTGTCGGCACCTTTGCCAATAGCGTTGAAGTGGTTTCCCGGATTCTCTCCCACATGGCGGGCACGGACCCGAGTGATGCAACATGTATGGATTGTTCCTATCCGCATGTGGAATTCTCCGCGGATCGTGCAATCCATGGATTACGGGTCGGTTTGCCGAAGGAGTATTACGGAGATGGACTTGACGGGGAGGTTAGAAAACTTGTGGATCAGACCGCATGTATGCTCGAATCCGAAGGGGCCCGTCTGGTCCCCGTCTCGCTGCCTCACACAGAATACGGGGTTGCAACGTATTATATCCTCGCAGCTGCGGAAGCATCCAGTAATCTCTCCCGTTATGATGGAGTAAAGTACGGGCTTCGACGGGCAGGTGAAGCGCATTCGCTGGAAGACATGTATACAAGCACCCGAAGCGATGGGTTTGGATTTGAGGTAAAACGGCGCGTCATGCTGGGGACGTATGTGCTCTCAGCCGGCTACTACGATGCGTATTATGGGAAAGCGCAGCGTGTACGTAATTTAATTCGGAAGGATTTTGATGAGGCATGGGAAAAAGTGGATGTCCTCTTAACTCCCGTAAACCCGAGGGCGGGAATGCGGGTTGGACAGCAGGACAAAGATCCGCTTCAGATGTATCTGAGCGATGCCTATACGGTGACGGCCAATTTGGCGGGCATCCCGGGGATCTCCGTTCCGGTCGGGAGAACCGTTCAGGGACTGCCCGTAGGGGTACAGTTGCTGGGGGCCCCATTCCGTGAAGCGGAGTTGCTTACGATCAGCAGGAAAATCATGAATTTAATAGAACATTCATCTTCATAGACATTGAATCAAAAAACGGATTATGAGTATTTTAATTGACAAACACACACGGTTAGTCGTACAGGGGTTTACGGGCAGGGAGGGGGCATTTCATGCAGAGCAGATGATTGAATACGGCACGACAGTCGTCGGCGGAGTTACTCCCGGCAAAGGAGGGATGCAGCATCTAGGCCGCCCGGTCTTCAATACGGTTCAGGAAGCCGTTACGGCGGAGGGGGCCAATACCTCGGTCATCTTCGTTCCCCCCGCATTTGCCAAAGATGCGATTATGGAGGCCGCTGATGCGGGTTTGCCATTAATCGTGTGCATCACAGAAGGGATCCCGGTGAAGGACATGGTTCATGCATTCCATTATGCAGCATCCAAAGGCACCCGTTTAGTTGGGCCGAATTGTCCAGGGCTGTTAACGCCTGGACAGGCCAAGGTGGGGATTATGCCGGCGATGATCTTCGCGGAAGGGCCGGTTGGTGTGATTTCCAGATCAGGAACCTTGACCTATGAAGCCGTTGATCAGCTGACCCGTGAGGGATACGGGCAGAGCACGGCCATCGGAATTGGGGGGGATCCGGTGATCGGGACCCGGTTTATTGATGCATTAAAACTGTTTGAGGAGGATTCCGAAACGGCTGCTGTTGTTCTGATTGGCGAGATTGGGGGCACGGATGAAGAGGATGCTGCAGCCTATATCAAGGCGCATATGAGCAAGCCGGTGGTTGCATTCATTGCCGGCGCAACTGCCCCTCCAGGGCGCCGCATGGGGCATGCAGGGGCCATTATTGCCGGGGGAAAAGGGACGGCTGAGGATAAGTTTGCGGCACTTGCAGATGCAGGTGCGCATATTGTACGGAACCCGGCGCATATCGGCGGAGCGGTCCGAAGTGCAGGAATTTGATGCATCATTGATGGAGGTTCGGCAGATCACGTTTATCAAGAGTGCAGAAAATCTGGCACAGATGCCAGCGGAGGATCTGCCTGAGGTGGCCTTCATTGGACGCTCCAATGTCGGCAAGAGTGCACTTTTGAATATGTTATGCCGGAGAAGGTCTCTGGCACGGATCAGTGCAACCCCGGGGAAGACGCAGACCTTTAATTTTTATGAGGTCAACCATGGGATGTACTTCGTAGACATCCCGGGATACGGCTATGCGAGGGTAAGTAAAAAAGCAAGGGCGCGGTGGAGGAGAACCATCGTGGCTTACCTCACAGAGCGCGTGTCCTTACGTGCGGTGCTTCATCTTGTGGACAGTCGCCATGCTCCCACCGCTCTGGATAAGGAGGTTATGCTGCTTTTGCGGCAGACATGCGCAGAATGTTTTCTGGTGCTGACCAAGACAGATAAATTATCTGGCAACACCATGCAGCGCAGTATCCGAACGGCCCAGGAGGCACTGCAGTCCCAGGGGGCTGAACTCCCGATCATTGCCACCTCTGCAGCGGATCGAAGGGGGCGGCAGGAATTGCTGCGTCGCATCGCAGATGCGGTGGAAGCCGTTTGAATACCGGCAGGGGAGGACCCACCGCTCCAGTACCCGGTTGGTGATACGGAGTTTACGGGGATGGATGTACACAACGCCTCTCGTCCTGCTGCTCTTCACTCCCCGCTTTCCGGTGGTTGGACCATATAGTCAACGGCCAGGCTGGCGAGTGCCCGTACACCGGTGATGAGTGCAGATTCATCCACAAAAAAATAGGGGGAGTGATTTCTTGGGACGGTTTCGAGGTCTGCATCAGCAGGAGCAATCCCGAGAAAGATGAACAGTCCCGGCACTTCGTTTGCAAAATAGGAAAAATCTTCGGCTCCGGTAATCTGCACCGCCTGACTGACCGAATCGGATACACGCTCAAGTGAGGGGATCATTCGCATCGTCAGGTCGGGATCATTGACCGTAACCGGATATCCGCGGTTAATCCGGACTTCGGCGGTCGCGCCGGCGCTAGCGGCAATGTGTTCGGCGGTCCGGCGGATATTTTCTTCAATTTCATCCTGAATGTCGGGCAGAAATGTACGGATGGTTCCTGACAGTTTCACCTCATCGGGGATGATATTACTGCGTACTCCGCCATGAAAGGTGCCTACGGTGATAATAGAGGGGGTGGCAGTGACATCCAGCTGCCGGCTGGCAATGGTTTGTAATCCCAGGACAATTTGGCTGCCCACGACAATCGGATCTACTCCTCCCCACGGAACGGCGCCATGAGTCTGTTTTCCTTTGACGGTGATAAACAACTCATCCGCGCTGGCCATAAACGGGCCCGGCAGATAACTGATATGCCCGACCCGCTCCGGCCAGACATGTAATCCAAAAATCACTTCGGGGGCTGGATCGTCAAAGACCCCTTCACGAAGCATGAGCTCTGCCCCTCCTTCCTCGCCCGCCGGTGCCCCTTCCTCGGCAGGTTGAAAAATGAATTTAATGGATCCCGGCAGATCCTCTTTCATCTTGGCCATGACGCTGGCTACCCCCATCAGGATGGCCGTATGGGTGTCATGGCCACAGGCATGCATCACGCCGACCTCCATGCCGTTGTAAGTTGTACGCACCTTGGAGGCAAAGGGGACCTCTGCCAATTCGGTCACCGGCAATGCATCCATGTCCGCACGGAGGGCAACAATCGGCCCGGGTTTTCCGCCCTTCAGGAATCCAGTGACTCCGGTATGGGCGATCTCGGTTTGAACGTCCATGCCGAGGGAACGCAGGTGATCTGCCACCAGTGCTGCAGTTCGAAACTCCCGATTACTGAGTTCGGGGTTTGCATGTATATCCCGGCGCCAGTTAATTACATCGGACTCCACCGCCATGGCGTGAAGATCCAGTTTCTCATGAAGCGGTGAAGGGGTTTGTGCCTGTACCGTCATCATCACCCCCAACAAGGGGACCAGGCAAAGAAAAAAGAGCAGCATTTTAGCGGAGAACATTAAAAAGTCGGCTGTATTTGATGGTGATCGTACGCCCCAGGCTGTTATGGAAGGGTTGGCTGGATTCGCTTACATCGTTGAAGACAATAAATAATCCTGTATTCGCAGACTGAAGCCAGCCCAGTCTCAGGTTGGCGGACCACAGATCTCCTGCGCTGTCGCTGTACTGAAACAGGCCCTGAACATAGAGTCGGGGGGTAAATGAGTAAGAAAGTCGGGTTTGAATCAGATTGATCACAAAGTCACCATTCGGCAGGCGCACATCGTTGTACGACCAATTCACCTCTGTGGTCAGGGCCTCATTGGCCCGGATACGGATGGTATTGGAAATATTTCTGCGTGTACCGCCAAAGAATCCACCCAGAAACGCCCGCGTACGGATACTCACCTTTCGTCCCTGATTGGTGATGAGTACGAGCTGCGCTTCTCTGTGATCATAGGTCCCTGCGGGGACGCGTACATTGCTTGCAATCTCAAATTCTTCCTGAACCCCTTCACGGGTCAGGTTGATTCCGGTATGAATTTCGAATCCGCTCTTCCATTCAAAGTGATTATCAATATGCCAGCGGCCTCCTTCCTGAAATCCTCGAAAGTCCCAGTATCCCTGGTAACTGATATGAGGCCGCAGTTCCAGGAGCCCAAACAAATTTTCCGGCCGCCATGCATACAGGATCAGACCGGTGAGTTTGCGATACGCACTGTTTCGTCTCAGGAACCCAATCGCCGGATTGAAATTCTCGGCTACCTGGGTGAAGGTGCTATTGACTCGCCACACATTGGAGAGATAGGATGCATTCAGGTTGAGTGCATGCTCCGCGCCGCTTAGATGGGGCGAAAATGTGCGTGCAGCGAAGCCGGAGAGGGTGGTATACCGGCCGATTCCCCATCGCCCGTCTATCGCCAGAGCCTGATTGTCTTCTTCTACAGGTATGGAATCGTCTGCATCAAGATGAAGCCGGCTGGTTGCCATGACTCCGACAGCAGAACGGTTGGCCAAGTCTTTGCGGATCCGTACGACTGAAAAATTTGTCCCGGCCGCCGCTCCTTCCACCTCTCGGGTCTGCATGGTCAGCAGCCCGACATTGACCCCCGCCGCCTGTCCGGACAGCCGGGTCCCTCCGAGGATGGGAATCTGTTCACCGTCCTGTCCGATTCCGATCCGGCGACTGAAGAAGAGTTCGACTTCCTGTCCACTGAATTCAGATACTCCCACCGAGAAGAGGCCGGCATTCTCCAGAAAGAAGGGGCGCTTTTCGGGGAAGAAAAGATTGAACCGGTCGAGATTGACCTGCTGTTCATCTACTTCAACCTGTGCAAAATCTGTATTGTAGCTGGCATCAAGTGTAAGGCTTGGTGTGAGGCTGTACTTGAGATCCACCCCGACATCGACATCCGGTTCAACCTGTGACTCGGCAGGTTCAAACGTTCGGGTGACATTTCCAAGTGTATAGGGGACAATCTGGAGGTTGCGGGGCTGCCGGACGATCAGTCCAGATACATGGCCGGCCATGGAAACTCTGCTGAGCTGGAATTGCCGGGGCATACGGGTCCAGAAAGAGCGTTCATTATGGCGCCGGATATTCCGTTGGAAGTTTATGCCCCATGTCTGTTCACGCGTGGAGGGAAAACGAATGGTCCGAAATGGAATTTCAAATTCAGCCGTCCACCCCGCTTCAGTTGTACGGGTCTGCACATCCCATGACCCATCCCAGTTAATATTGAAGCCTCCGCCGCTGCCCGTCTGCTGACGTGCGCCGAAGGCTCCCTGCCCTTCGTTGGTTACCTGTGCGTCGTACTCAATGCCTGCAGGATTCGTACCGAAGACAAACCCGCTCTGCCCATCCAGATAGGTATCCAGAATCATCTGAAAGCTGTCGGTTTCATCCAGCGGAGCATCCCGGCGGGTATCCGACACGATGATCTGTTCCGGTTCACGATCATAACAGATCACACCTACGTACAAGGCGTGATCTGTATAGACCAGATACACTTCGGTACGTTCGCTTGAGGGCTGCCCTTCCTGAGGTGTGGTTTGCCAGAATTCGGTAATCGGGATTGTCTGCGCATATGCAGGGTCATCCGTGATGGTGCCGTCGAGTATTGGAGGGGTCTCTGTATAGGCCGCGGCCGCTGCCGGCGTGGCCTGCTCTCCGGAAACGGGCATGGAGGATTGTGCGCTCACGAGTGCAGAAGAAGTGAACGATCCGAGTAAAAAACAAAAAAGACGCACAGTCATCAGGCAGTTGAATGAGACAATTTACGGTGCAGGAACCTATTTTATCTGTTTAGAACAGAAAATTCATTCCCCTAATGAAAAAAAAACGCAGCACCGGTGATCCAAAGCGTATGTGGGGCGGTCGTTTTTCAGAAGAAACAGATCGGCTGGTGCAACTTTTCGGTGCATCCACAGACATAGACAGGCGGATGGCCCTGGAGGATATAGAAGGCTCTGTCGCACATGCATCTATGCTGACGGCACAGGGTATTCTTTCGGAACAGGAGGGGAAGACGATCTGTGCAGGTCTGGAAGAGATCCGGAAGGCTGTCCTTGCAGGGGAGTTTCACTGGGATCCGGCGTTGGAGGATGTGCACATGAATATTGAGCACGAACTGACCCGGCGGATTGGTCCGGTGGGCGGAAAACTGCATACCGCACGAAGCCGGAATGATCAGGTCGCCACGGACCTGCGCCTGTGGCTTCGGAGGGCGGGGAATGAGATTGGGATAGAGCTGCAGACCGTTCGGGCTGTGCTGATTGATCTTGCTGAAGCCCATCTGGAGGTGATTATGCCGGGCTATACGCACCTGCAGGTCGCGCAGCCGGTGCGGTTCTCGCAACATCTGATGGCCTATTATGCCATGTTCAGCCGGGATTCAGAGCGTCTTTCTCAGACACTGGAGCGCATGAACGATTCGCCCCTTGGGGCAGGTGCGTTGGCGGGGACCGGTTTTGATATTGATCGGGTGGCAACCGCGAATCAGCTGGGATTCCGGGGCGTGGCGTTGAATTCAATGGATGCCGTCAGTGACCGGGACTTTGTATTAGATTTTTTATCGTTCAGCAGTATTGTGATGGTACACCTGTCAAGGCTGAGCGAGGAACTCATTCTGTGGTCTAGTCAGGAGTTTGGTTTTATCACGCTGCCGGACAGTCATACAACGGGAAGCAGTATTATGCCTCAGAAAAAGAATCCTGACATGTGCGAACTCATTCGTGGAAAGACGGGAAGCGTATGCGGGAGTCTCATGGCACTGCTGATGACGATGAAGGGTTTGCCGCTGACGTACAATAAGGATATGCAGGAGGACAAGGAGGGGGTTTTTGATGCGGCGGACACTCTTCGCATGTCCCTCAGGATTTACTCCGCGATGCTTTCCGGTATCCAGGTGCATGCGGAGCGTATGCGGGCTGCGGCGGGGTTCGGATTCAGCAATGCTACAGATCTGGCTGATTATCTGACGCGTAAGGGGCTGCCGTTTCGGGAGGCGCACGAAGTGGTGGGGCATCTGGTTGCGCTCTGTCTGAAGGAAGGGCTTTCTCTGGAGTCCCTGCCCCTTGAAACGATGCGGCAGGTGAGTCCTTTGATTGAAGCAGATGTGCTGGAATGCCTGAAACTGGACGCGGTGGTGAATGCCCGGAACAGCCTTGGTGGAACGGCCGCCACAGAGGTGGAGCGGCAGATCCGGCTTGCACGGGAGCAACTTGACCTGGAAGTTACGGTCTGGAAACGGAATGGATCATCCGGTTCATCCCCATAGAAGCCAGTGAAATAATCATTGTCCGCCAAGCGGCCGTATCGCATCTGGCGGGCGTATTCTGCAGCCATGTCAGGAGGCTCGGATGCTTCTGCAGATCCGAAATGTGCCGTATTCTGTCAGTCAACTGTGACCGGCTGACCATAATCCGCTCCAGGTGTCTAATTCCCCACGGTTTCATTCCTCTCCCTTCGTGACTTCGAAGGGGGGTCAAATATAATTCCCAGTAGCGTTCCAGATTCTTCGCCATCCGTTAGCTTGCAGCAAACGTGTTGGTTAAAATCAAATTCTTTGTGGAAGTCATTGTAAGGGACCATGTCGGAGTTCAGCGCACAGATATACTGGGTTCCGGTACGCTCGGTAACCTCATGTGCTCGTTCAAGAGCAGCCGCCCGTTGTCGTGCGTCAACGCCGTCATAGATTTCGCTGTCGTGAACCAGAAAATCAATAAACAGGTCACGGCCGGCACAGAATTCGAGAATTGCGAGGTCAAAGCAGAAGATTTTCATCTTGCTGATCCCGTCGCTCCCACTTTTTCTGATCTCAATGTTGAACCGGAATCCCGAATCGGTCAGATTAATGATTAGATGTCCGGGTACTCGATATAGTGCGCGAGAATTAAGATTAAAGAACCCTACAGGGATCTCCCAGGTGTCTCGTCGCTCCTCATGGTCACAGGTGGCTAGATCCGCAAGTTCGGTCTTATTCCGTGCGATCTGACGCTCACGGGACTCTATCTTGCGCAACTGCTTAATCTGTCTTTTAATATGCTCTAATTCTTCACACTTATAGCTATGCCGCTCGCGTAATCTGTCCATTTCGTCCAGTGCTCCGTGCTCGCTGAGTATTTGAAGGAGGTTGGCCCGGGCCTCTGTCAACTCCCGAATTTTATTGTTTGCCTCCGTCATGTCATGTTCAAGACGAGAGATCTCTTTTTTCAGGAATCGTTTACGATCCTTGATGACTAGCCTGAATTTCCAACAGACAATTTAAAATGACACTGTGGGGGGATTGGATGCCCTACAGTCAAGATTCTTTCACTTTTTTGTCACTTTTTATCGTGACTATATCAAGTAAATCAATACATTCGCATTTTTTCATTGAAACGAGTTTTCTCTATTACAGTGCACTTTCATCGGTTTTTCCTCGCTTCATTCTGAGAACTTGACATTTATTAATTTGTTAAAATATATTGGTGTGCATAATATAATCACGATTTTTGATGACAAATTCAGGCCATACCCTCACAAATCTCACCCTTGAATACGTCCGCTTCCCCAAAAACTTGCGTGCCGTGCCAAATTGTCCCAGAAAAAACGTGGTTGGAAATTCAGGCTAGGGCGTAGAATTCTTTTGCCTCTGCAAGCGATCTCTGTATCGTTTTAGAGAATACCACTCCCATTTCCCCATACACCTGTTCAATGGACTCCGTTGATGGTGGTTCTTCAGACTCAACGGCCTGCTGATAGACTTTAAGACGACGGGCGGTGAGGATGTTCTCGTTTGTGGCAGCATGAAGTTTTTCGGTAAGCTGATCGGCCTCTTGCTGGATGGATTCATATTGGGGATGAACTTTGAAGTTGGCGAGGGTACGAGAATTCTCCTCAATCTCCTGCAGCAGCAGGACACGCTCCGCCTCCAGTTCTCCCATGTTGCTCCGAATATAGGGCACGGCTCCGCGCTTCACAAGTTTACGAAGATCCTTGAGTTCTGTATTCTGATCCTTTATCTGTTGCCATTGCACCGCAAGATGCCAGTCCATTCCGAGAAGTAATGCGACATGAGCCTGCTTATCCCATGGCTTTTGGTTTGGGAAATGGGAGAAGGGGTCGCCAAATGCATGATGCCCCCTTCGAACGAAATAGGAAATAAGACTGCGGAACGACGGATTGTATTTTGGGGCCTCTGGCGGCGTGAGCGAAAACAACGCCTTTCCCAGAAACATGCACCACTGTTTTTGCGTGAAGGATCGCTCGCCCGTGAACTCAATGTCCGGGATATCAGGCCAGTCGTTCCCCAAATCTTTAACCGTCACGGTTTTGGGATTACCAACTGCCCGGGAGACGGTAATTCGTTCGTCGCCGAGAGAAAGTTCCATCGTGAATATCCATTCTTCTAAAGCTGGAACTGCCAGACCACGGCCTTTATTCACGCTGGCACCAAGGCAGAAGTGAATAATCTCTATCAGGGTGGACTTACCAAGTCCGTTGCGCGTGTCCTTTCTGGATGAGTCCTCGGCGCGGTCGGCCAATATCACATTCAGACCTGATGTGAACTTGATTGGACGAAACGATTCCATGTTCGCACGGATCTCGTGAATCATGGTTTCTGGCGTGTGATAAGCCCGCCTTCAAACCGTACGACCTGAAGTGAATAGAGCATCGTGAGTGCAAGGATGAAACGTTCAAAGGTACCAATCGACTTATCTTTTCGAACGGCTTCCCATAGGCTCGTCACGGTGCGGGGCTGTGGGAGGCTGGCGAAGATCACCGCCCCGGCACCAAGCAGGGTTTGTTCTGCAGGTATGTGCTTGGTTGGGTGGATCATTGTTCAAATACCTCACAGGTCTCAAACAAATAGACTAATACGGTCTCTGCGGCGTGCTGGATCTTGAAATCCTTGAACCCCCGCCGAGCGAATATACACATTTTATCAAAGAGGTCTTCACCGGAAGATATGCCTTCTTTGCGAAGCCTGTAGTAGTGTTCCAGAAAACCCGATTTCAGGCGATCCGGAAACCTGGGATCTTCCTGGCTCAATGCCTGAATAAATGAGCGCACCTGAGGGGTCGCTGTTAGATGGTTTTTGATCAGGTTCCGGGATGATACCGAAAGGCCGTTTTTCTGGATTTTATTTTCTATGGATATTCTGGAGAAGTCATGATCCGGTGAGGGAGGCGATATCTCGCTTATCCACCGTGTGGCCTCCTCAAGTTCAGAAAAACTCACGGTGACCATTGCATCTTCCATGGCTGCAGCAACCATGTTTTCGTGGGCATGCTTGATCGCAAGAAGTCGCTCCACAGGGTAATCCTTTTCCCCTTGAGGATGCGCGTCAATCTTTGCATGACAGTTGCGGCAGACGTAAATAAGATTGGAGAGTGAATTCCGCTCTTCCGTTGTCATCGACGCATCAAACCGGGCCGATGGGCGGCCTCGATTCATTCCTCCATGTTCGCCAGCGATGTGAGCGGCTTCGCCCCCAGCAGGACAACATCACGACTGCCGTCCTGATACTCCGACAGCGGTTGGCGACAGGATGGGATTGCGCATCGGTTGCCGCTACGCAGGGCCAAACGAATCCGGGTCGAAGGAGAGACGCTCATCAGGTATTATGCCGCAAATAAAAATGCTCGGATTCCTGGCTTCTGTTCCAGAACACAGCGAGTTGGCCAGAGGAATTTCGCAGAAATCGGACACAGCCAAATGCGGCCGCCTGAACTGTGTCGTGAAAAAACTGGCATGAAGTGGATGTCAACATAATAGAACCCCGACACCATTTGCAACCCGCAACGGGATACAGTGTTTCCCTAATTCCAAGAATTCAGGATGGGTTCGGAAAAGACAAGTATCTGGTGCCAAGACCAGAAATACAGGCCGACAGATACGTCTTAATTCGATGAATCTTTCGGAGCACTTTCGGAGCCATTCACGGACCCCATCAGCACCGCAATTGGACGCAGACTGTCAATATTTTCAAAAAATATTTTGATGGTCGCAGTCAAGGGAACGGCAAGGATCATACCGGCTACGCCCCAGAGCCACCCCCAGAAGATGAGCGATACAATCACCAGAAGGGGGCTGAGATTCAGTCTGAATGCCATTAGCCTCGGATCAACCACATTGCCCATCACCATCTGAATGAGCCACATCAAAAGGGCAGCAATGATCGGAATCGTTAAGGTTTCAAACTGCAGCAGTGCAAACCCGAACGGAAGAACCACAGCGACGAACGAGCCGATATTGGGGATATAGTTCAAGAGAAAGGCCAGAAATCCCCAGAAGACGGAATAATCAACCCTTAGCATCCAGAGGACCAGAAAGACCAGCAGCCCCGTCCCCACGCTGACCAAGGTCTTTGCGACCAGATACTGGCGAACCTGCTGACTGATATTGTCGGTCACCGAAGCAATCCGGGCCGCGACGCTCTCGGGATAGGCACGCCGGACTTTTACCACCAGTTCGCCACTTCCTGCCAGAATAAACAACATGAACAGGAGGACCAGGAAGGTATTCCATACAAACGTGAGCGCCTCGCCGATGCCGCTCTGAAACAGTGTCGCCACGATAGACGGATCAATGGTTTGACTCAGGTCCAGTCGCCCTTCGTCCAGTCCCATTGCAGCAGCAGTGCTCTGAAGAAGTACTTCAATATCCACCACCACCGTCTGAAGACGCGGAAGATAGCGCTCCGCGGCGGTTGCCAGCGACTGTGCACTTGAATACACAATATATCCGACGATCGTTGCCGCTGCTGCAAGTGCCACAAAGACGACCACCAGAGCAATGACCATCGGGATCCGGCGTGCCTTCAGGTAGAGCACAATGGGCTGAAATATAAACGACAAAAGAAGCGCCACAGAAAAAGGCACCAGCACGGTGCGGAGTTCAAGCAGGGTAACCCCGACCACAAAAGCAGCAATCAATCCCAGCAGGAACGAGACAATTCCCTGGGGCTTGAAATTCCTAAACTCTACACCTGAACTTGCCACTTACACTCCGGTATGGTTTTGCACTTAAACGGACTATTTACGAATTCGCTCCCAGATCCAGATGACAAACATTGCACCAAGAACGGCAACGAGCAAACTTCGCCAGTCAAAGCCAAGCGTGCCGACACCAAAAAATGTACTGCCCGCCCAGCCGCCAAGAACGCCGCCGATAATCCCGATGATCATCGTCTTGAAGATTCCGTATCCCTGACGGCCGGGGTAAATCCATTTTGCCAGAACTCCGGCAATAAGTCCAAAAAGTGCCCAGCTGAAAATTCCCATGAGATCTCAAATGTTTATGAAGGAATTTGTAGTACGAGAGTCAGGGACAACTGGATTCAGTCGGAACATTGCTTACCAGTAGTACAGAAGACTCAGTATATGCCCGGGGCCGTCAAATCCGTCCTCAAAGGGAATGTACGCATAATCTGCATCAATCCGGTCAAAGAACAATCCGATCCCGAATGTATAACTCCGCAATTCATCCCTGGAGATGTAGCCGCCACGCAGGTCAACCAGTTCCATGATCGTGACCTCGCATCCGAGGTGTAATCGTGTGAGTTGGTCATCAAACAGGTGAGAAACTTCCGCGCTAATCATCATGTCAAGGAGGCGTGCCTCGTCAAAGACTGCAATGATCTGCAGAGGAGATAATGCAATTCCTCCCTGCATGAGGCGTGGCAGGGGGGTCCGCTCGGTTTCCAGTGTACTCATACGGCCGAGGTTTCGGATTGATGCTCCTAGATGCAGCCGCCCATCAAGGATATCGGTCTGACTCCCAAAGTCTACCGCATACCCGGATGCATGGGTGTCAAAGATCCGCTCACGGAGATACTTGGCCGTCATTCCTATGCGGAGGCCTCCGAATGTACGCGCATAACTCACACCGGCGCTGATAAACTGTGCACTGAAAAGGCCATCCGGTTCGCCGGGTTGGGTACGTGCCTCCAGATCTCCATTATCCGTTGCCGTCAATGCCAGTCCCCATGCGCTGTTAGGGCCGAGGGGGAGTTGAGCGGCAACATCATATGCCCGGACATCACCGATCCACAGGCGGTGGGACCCGGCTACGGAGTTGCGCCCCCCAACTAATCCGGCTGGATTCCAATAGGTTGCAAAAGCGTTTCGAACGCTGGACACCTGCGCATCCCCGAATGCGCCTGCCCTCGCATTGACCCCAATCCGTAAAAAACTCAACCCGGTCTCCTGCCCCGCAGCGGGAGTGGTCAGTAAGGTCAGTCCGAAAACTAAAAGTACACGCATGCCTACAGAAAAAGTCGCAGAGTAACAAGATGCATGGTTCCCATGGCATAGGAATCCAGTACAAATGTATACGCAACTTGTGTAATCAGGAGTCCCAAGGGCTGCTCAACCATAAATCCTGCACTGGGGCGCGGGCCGCCGGTGGAGAGTTGTTCCATCCGTCCTAGACCTGCGCGAAGTATGAATTGGGGGATCAGCGTATATTCTGCGCCCAATCGAAAATGACCATGATGTCGGGTAAGTTCATGTGCTGTATAGATCTGGCGGGGGGAACTGCCGGAGAAAATCACACCAGGCTCCAGAATCTCCCGCACAGAAAAACTTGATTCGTACTCGGCGAGCAGCTGTAGACGCTCGTTCAGCAGCATCCAGGAGGCACCGACGCGTACACGCGTCGGAAATCTGTCCGTCACGCCGATCCCCTCCCGGTTGAGCGCGTCCCAGCTATATTTTGCCAGAAGGTCGTCCACCACCAGACCGACATGCACAGAGGGGAGGACATGAAGGCCGATGCCAATATCAAGGCCAAAGGTCTGGACCGCGGGAAGGTCCGTGTGTAAATCGTTACGGAATAATTGCAGGCCGATCCCCAAAGAGGCGCTGCGCCCGATACGTACGCCGAAAGCCGCAAAAAAAGCAAACTCATTCGTGGAAGCCATGCCGATGTGATAGCCGCTGGTGTTACGCTGGTCAATATCCTGAACACCCGTGTGAATGAGTCCGGCAGCAATCCCGGCCAGTGGTTTAAGAGGGGTACGCAGTTCTACAAACTGCAACTGGCGGTCCTGGGTCATCAGTGCCGCACTCAGGCCAAGGCTCTGTTTTTTAAGATAGGGCGCAAGTGCAGGGTTGTAGAAGGGACTAGCGCCCCCGGATGCATCGCCGGCCAGCGCATTCCCTACAGCAATCCCCCGTCCCCCAAATCCCATGCGCACGATCTGTCCGGCAGTCTGTGCAGTCGCCAGACTGGGGATGAGCCCGAATAAGCACACGAAGAGAAAGTGTCTCATGGCTACTCAATAATCAGAATTTTTCCCCAGAACGTATCTTCCGGAGCTTGAACGGCATAGAAGTAGGGGCCGTTTGCCAGTCGTAGACCTTGCTTATCTGTACCATCCCAGGCGACTTCATTGGTTCCAATGGAACCGGACGGGGCGGAGATTTCCTCGACAAGGGTCATGCTGAAATCAAAGATTTTAACGGTCACCGCCCCCGCCTGCGCCAAATCATAGCGGAGACGGATCAGACGGTCTGTTGAGGGGGAGAATGGGTTCGGATAGGCATAGGTGGATACGTTCCGGACTTGATCTGCAGGAATGATACCGGGAAGGCCGGATGGATTAAGTGGCACTTCCGCACGAAAGATGGTCCAGGAATTCCCTTGGTCCACGCTCTTAAACAACCCGTCCCCTGACGAAACCCAGAGAGCGTTTTCAGTGACTTCCACTGCAAAGATCCGTGCACCGGGGCGCATGCTGCGCACCGGGTTGTCACGGTCGATAAATTCATTCGTAAACACAAACGTAATTCCATCATCTCTGGACTGATATAATCCCCGATAGCAGGCTACATAGATGCGCGGGCCGTCAAAAGCAAAGTCGGAACACCGTTCGCCATGCAGTGCGGTCTGGAAGGTGGTTCCCTGATCACGGGTTACCGCAACTCCGTATCCCTGCTCTCTTCCACGCCCTGGCCAATTCGTGGTCCAGATTGCGGGGGACCGGCCTTCTCTGGACTGTTCTTCAATGGAGATAATCCAGTTCCCAAGCATCCCGTCGTCGGTCGTATAGTGATGCCAGCTCGTACCTCCGTCGTCTGAGCGGTTGAGTCCGCCGGCAGTCCCTACCCAGATGGAGGCAGTCTTGTCAACCAGAACGGAGAACGGCTGAAAATTGAGGCCAAAAAATTGCGATTCAGGAATCCCCACCGGTTGTACCGTGAACGGGAAGTCATATCCCAGTTCCGGTCCAAGGTACGAACTCGTATCTGGAGGGAGCACGACACGTTCCCAGGTTTGCCCAAGATTGGCACTGCGCCGAAGTCCGGCAAGCTGCCCGGCAACCCAGAGAGTCTGAGTGTTTACATCATAATCAAGATCCCATGGCGGTGCTTGCGCCGGGACGGTGATGGGCAGGGTGGTGAGCGTAACGGATCCATAGTTGATCTGGGTATCTTCCGGATTGTCCATCAGTCCGGTTGAGATGGGATCGTTGTCGGCGGGTGGTGTCGCAGGCCAGAAATTCCAGGTGTTGCCGCCATTGGGAGAATACAGGATCCCGACGGCATTATTGATATTCCGCAATTGCCCACTATCGTCTCTTTGCCTAGACTGCTTCCCAATTCCCGCCCAGATCTGCTGATCATGGATGGTCAGCGAGTAAGCGGTATTTTCAAAATCACGGAACGGTTCAACATCGGCAGATTGCCATGTAAGGCCCCCGTCACGGGATATATCCAGATAGGGTCCTACCCAGATCGAGGTGCCATCCGTTTCCAGATTGGTGATCACGTTAGACAGAATTCCAGGGGTAGAGACGAGGTCCTGCGCTTGCAAAGCAGGCGAGAAAAGAGCCAGAACTCCCAGGTAGATGCGAGACATCATTCGTAGACCTCAATGGTATGGCTGACCTGCTTACTGCGAAGCCCTGCACGGTCAATGGCTTCAAACGTAAAGGTGTTCGGGCCGAGGCTGTTGGAACTTCGAATAAACCCAGTACGGGTAAATCGTCCATCTCCGGCCTCTTCATCGCCGCTTTCGGTACTGTTTCCACACGGACGCTCATTCCCGTCGTCGCAGAGCAGGATACGGTCCGCGGGGGCATTGTCATTCCAGAACTCCACCAGTTCTACATCCGTCCGTCCGTTCGGGTCGGAGACCTCTGCAATGAAGACGAGAGCGCGGTCGGGTTCGCCGGGGCCGGGGCGCTGGATCCTGGAAGGGACGATCAATTTTTCGATAACCGGTGGAGATTTTGCCTGGAATGAGCGGAAGTACTCTAATTGCGTTCGGGCTTCGCCGCCCAGGCGATTATAGGAGTCAATCATGTAGACGATGACAGGATAATCATCCACATCAAGTGCACTCAGGGTAAGGTTGATCTGGCGCCCATAGACATTATTGCCGGTTCTGATGAGAGTTCCGGTTTTGATGGGGTCCCCGAATAACTCCGGATCAAGTACCGCATAGGTAACTTGGGAGATCGTGGTTCCCCTTGTCTGAATGGTGACTTCAAAATCAAGTACGAGATGCACACTGTCTCCATCAATCGCAGATTCATTCAAAAGCGAGTAATCAACACGCTGGGGTGAGATTGAAAATGCTTCAATGATTGGAGTTTGCTCCGAGACACCAGGTAACGGGCCCGGTACAGAATCACAGGATGCCCCGTAGACGAGGGCCAGAAGAAAAATAAGTCGGCGAGAATTTTTCAAAGTAATTGCTATACACTGTACAGCGGCTTTATACTGAAACAAAGGATAAAAATGGTTAGCGTAAGGTATCCAATCAGGCGACGCCGGTTGGTCAGCGGGTTTAACATTGGGACCGGGGGGTGATCGACTTTAACGACAAAGATGAGTAGCAGGCACCAGGGCAGCCAGCCAAAATATCCGAACCAGCTGACTGTATCCGGGAAAAGTGAAGCAAAAGACGAGATGGCAAGGATCGTCAGGGTTGCCTGCCACCACCAGGACAGAATGATCCGTATGGTGCAAATCGTGAGAATGGAGGCTAAAGTCATCCAGAGCATGAATGTCCCCAGCAGTTCATTACCTGTGATGGTATTGAATAGTCCATGGAGGGTCAGTGCCCCGCCTATCGTCATGGATGTGAGCATCGTTAAGATGAATGCACGGGAAATTCGAGCATGCCATTTTGGTCCGAAGAGGGCATAGATGACATGTCCCCCATCCAACTGACCGACGGGCATCAGGTTGAGTGCGGTAAAAAAGAGTCCAAGCCAACCCGCGAAAAGGAGCGGGTAATGATACATTTCGTACAGCGGAGGCACGTTCGGGAATATCTGTGAGAGGGCCCAGTACAGCGGAGTCGATCCGACCGTCAGTCGGCCTCCTGGAGGAGCATCCGAGATTGGAGTTTCGGGAAAGCTTCCGGTCACCTGGATATAATTCAGCAGCGATTCATGTCCGCCAACGCCAAACATATAATCGGGGGAGGGCAGGGTTGCCATTGCCCAGATCAACAGGATCATGACCATTGCAAATCCCGCAATGGGGCCTGATGCGCCGATATCAAAGAGTTTCGTCAGGTTTGGGATCGGTTCGCGAATACTGATGACTGCTCCAAGCGTGCCAATCCCGATCATGGGAGCCGGAATGAAATAGGGGAGCGAAGTCTTAACATGGTGAATCCGGCCTGCAACATAGTGGCCAAATTCATGGACCGTCAAAAATGTGATCAGTGCTCCACCAAACGTAAATGCATCGGCCAGAAATACAGAAGTAAATGGGATCCCACCGATCTGGAGAAGGGTATCTCCTGCTGCCCAGGCGACACTTCGCCCGATGAACATCAATGCACCGGTGAGCGCGGTTGAGAGCAGCGTTACGACAAATAGCCCGGCATGCAGCAAATAGCGGTTACGGGTCAAGAACTCGGTCTTCGGCAGTCAGGGGGACAGGAAAAGGATTTGCGTTTTATGCTGCGCACCGAAAAAGGATTCATGGCCTTTTGAGTTGACGGAGGCCGGTCTCGATCCGGTCAAAGGCCTTCTGCAAATCTTCCATGGAGGAGGCATAGGAAATACGAACTCCATCGGGATCTCCGAATGCGGCACCGGGAACGAGTGCTACGAGGTGCTCCTCAAGGAGATAAAAACAGAGATCGTCACTGGAATTGATGGTGCGACCAGATGGAGCCACCGTGCCATAGTAATCGCTAACCTGTGGAAACAGATAGAATGCTCCTTCGGGTTTGGGGGTATTTACGCCGGGCAGAGCACCCAGGCGTTCCAGCAGGTAATCCCGGCGTTCACGGAATGCCTGTACCATAATTTTGACGGGGGCTTGATCCATATTCAGTGCGGCAACCCCGGCCCGCTGGGAGATGCTGCCTGGCGCGGAAGTAAGCTGCCCCTGCAGCTTCGCAGCCTGCTTCACCATCTCCAGAGGGCCGGCCATATAGCCTAGCCGCCAGCCCGTCATCGCAAAGCACTTGGAAAATCCGTTCACGGTGATGGTGCGCTCCTGCATTCCGGGGAGGGTTGCAATCGGAACATGAACCGCGTCATAAATCACATGCTCATAGATTTCATCGGAGACAACCACAATCCGTTCATGTTCGTGCAGTACCTCTGCGAGGGCATGCAACTCTCTTCGGGTATAGACCGAGCCTGTCGGGTTGGAGGGAGAGCACAGGATCAATATCCGCGTGCGTTCGGTGATTGCATCTGCCAGAGTCTGGGGAGTCAGCCGGTACTGTGCCTCTGCGGTCGTATGAGCAATGACGGGAGTTGCACCGGCAAAGCGGGTCATTTCGGGGTAACTGACCCAGTAGGGGACTGGAATCAGAACCTCATCGTCTTCGGCGGCAAGTACAGAGATGGCCAGAGCGACGGACTGTTTTGCTCCATTGGAGCAGAGAATCTGGTCGGGGGTATAGTTCAGGTTGTTTTCCCGTTTGAACTTGGCACAGATGGCTTCTCTGAGTTCGGGCATTCCTGGATTCTGGGTATACCGTGTAAAGCCATCCCGAATGGCCTGGATGCCTGCTTCGGAAATCGGATCAGGAGTGTTAAAGTCGGGTTCTCCAGCGCTCAGGGCAATCACATCGGCACCTGTACGTTTGAGCTTTTTTGCACGTCCAGCCATGGCGAGCGTCGCAGAGGGCTGCATAGATGCAACACGAGGGTTAAATGAGTTAGACATTCGAGTGCTAAGATTTTTTTTTCGTCAAGCCAGCATGGATAGTTTTTGAGCCATCAAGGATAAAAAGCGGGCATGGTCGCTGAGTTCAGTGGAAAATCTGTCCCATCCTGAACCTTCCGTGATGTACAACATGTCCAGATTCCGAAGGATTAAACGTGATGTAGTGCGTAACGGTGGTAAAAGATCCGTTAAAATGGATTATCTGATCCTGTGGGCGCATCATGTTCAGCGATCCGGGTGTTAATTCCCACCAGAGCGGAAGATGCCTTGACTGTAATCAAAACGGGAATCTCCCTCTCTTTTCTGAGTCGCCAACGGCAGCGAAGATCATCAATTCTCGGGGGCCGAATAATCCGCAACAGCGACATCCCTGACGTATACCATGGCGAATCTTCTGTATCGACGGTAAAATATAATCCAAAGACCTCACGCTCGCAGGAACATAATCGTCTCGGTTGTGGGCTTGTCCGATCTGATCAGCTTCTGCGAGAATCGTGAACTATCTGGTACGGAAGCACACGCTATCGAACCTGGAGTATGCGACCGGTTCGTACAAGCGTATCTGATACAGTATCTGCCACGAGGCGGTAGATATAAACGCCGGAACTGGTGCTGGGCAGATGCAGAGACAGTGTGTGATTCCAGCCGGCATCAAGCCGCGTGGTCTGCGAAGTGTGAACCAAACGGCCGAGTGTGTCAAAAATCTCGGCGTATACCCGTGCAGGTTCCGGTAGATCGAATACAATACTTGTTGCAGTGTTAAATGGATTCGGATAGTTACTATACAGGGATAGTGCATCGGGTAATTCTGTGCGCTCTTCTGTGATCGTATCCACCGCATCCTTGTCTTTTACGGTGATCTTCACGACTGCAATCAGGCTGCCCTGATTTGTGGCAGCAGATGCCTGTCCAGATGTTATGTCGGTTGTCGGTACTCTATCCTCTTCCGTATCCCATTCTGTTGGAATGGGAGGAATTTCCTGCGCGAAAAGAACCGAGGGAGATAGGCAGAATGGCAAGAAAATCAACGCTAGTTTAGCAGCGCGACACATCAACGATGGATGTTTCATTGGTATCATGGTGTACAACTGGATATAAACTGGAACTGCTGGATCATGTAAAGATCCAGCACAATATACGGATTTATTTGATAGGAGATGTTCTTGGGTTGAGTTGGAAGCGGATTGGTTTTGTTAAGCGTCAACCAGGGCGGACAATAATGACAACTAAGAAGGGATTTCGTCCGAGAATTATTCAAGTACTGCAGATATTTGTGGATCAATTGTAATCTATCCCAAAGAGTTGACTCTGAACGGAGCAGGCAGGTCGGGAATATATTCTTGAATATGCCCTTCGAAAGAAGATGTTGCGGGAGGCTTGAGGGGTCAAAGAAATGGAAGGCATCAAGGGTGTCTGAAGCATGGAGTCAGGCAGGATTTAATAGGCCAAAGATTGAAATGCTGTATGTAGCCACATAGAATCCCCCCACCAGACTTAATGCTTCAGTACATGATCGGGCTCAGCGAATTCAGGGGCGGGGTGCCGGTCCCCGTCCGTAGGTGTCCACGATCTAGGACTCCATTGAGAGGATGGGAATGATGTATCGCCCCTTGCGCATGTCTAGTGCACCTCGCTGCACGGCTCTCGTGAAGATCGTCTCGGCATCCTCTTTGAAATCATTTCTCAGAACGGTCATTATGTCTGTGTAGCGCATCCCTGCCCTCTCGGGGGTGGCCGCGGTGACTACTTGGGTGAGAGATGCTAGATGCTCTGCAGGAATGCCATCGGTAAGAGCCTCATAAAACTCAGTCCATCCCTTGACATTCTGATCAACAATCAGAGAGACATCCCATTCAGTGAGAGATTGGGAGAGTTGTGAAGTTCGCGGAAAGATGTGCTCTCTCAGGATATCGATAATCGTAGAAATGGATTATGCATCCCCGTTATCCGAAGTTTCGATAAGTGTAGATTGTCTCTGTTGCATTTATCTGGAATCCAGTAAAAATTGTTGTCTGTGTGGAAATTGTGTGTCTTTGCTGCCGAATGTGTATATTCCTGTGAGTTCTGTTCGTGCACATTGACTGCATCGGGCGGTTAGAGTATTTCTCAACTAAATCACTAAGGCAAAACATATGAAACACATTACAAAATGGGGGGGGGTAATTCCCTTCTGACACTTCT
>JAJECV010000064.1 GCA_022821875.1 Rhodothermales bacterium | reverse complement strand
GTGGGGCGAACCAGTTCCAATACCTATAGCACTACATAAGGTTTTTGACAAAAAATATACGATTACGCACCTCCAGGCGAGATCAGAGGGTGAAAATTTTCTAAATATCCGTAAATTAACAGATCAGGTGACGAAGATGGGTTACGGGGTTTGCCATCGGCTAGTGTTCCGACGATACCGGCCTTTTCCAGTTGAGTAATGATATCGGTAGTTCGCGTGTAGTCAATGCAAAATTGATTTGCAATCTGGGAAGCAGAGGCTAGGCGGGTACGTACAACAATTCTTGCTGCTTCCTTGAATAGTTTAGCAGCAGGCCTACTCATTTGCCTTATTTGGATCAGGAATTTCTCATTCGACACTTTGAGATCATCCGTTGTGGAGTTCCTGTTGTCTTGTCCTAAAGCCAAGTTTTGCGACTTTGCTTCATTGTCTTCTAAGTCCGCAGCATACCCTGAAGAATCGTCTTCTCTGAAAATGGAAGACTTGTCAAGTGCATTCAGCAATTCTCTGCAACTTTGCGTCCGCTTACTCACATTAACGATCAGGCAATCATCAATTGCCTGGAGTGTCTTGTCCGAAAATCGGCCTTTTCCAATCTCTTTTGCGGATGGAAATGGATCTGATCGGCCCTGCATCACCTCAAAGGCTCTTCGCTGGATTGGTGTTGGATTTGGAGGCGTAAAAGGAGGATTTCCCCCAGCGACCACTCTCCACATTACTGCCCCGAGTCCATACATATCTGTCCATGGGCCGATTTTCCCTTCACCTACTTGTTCCATCGCAGCATAACCATCTGTATAGGGGGCAAATGATTTGGTCTGTCTGCTGATTTCGTGTTTGGCTGCCCCGAAATCAATCAGGATAGGGATCCCGTCAGAGCGCCGGACTAAAATATTAGATGGTTTAATATCACGATGACAGACTCCCGCATCATGAACGGTCTGCAGTCCATTCAGCAGGGGCAGAATCAAATTGAGTAAATCTTGTTCTGTAAAGGCTGCTGATTGAGATTCTCGCTGCTCTAAAAGCAGCGATAGGGGCAGGCCGTATATGTAGTCCATAACCATGTAGGCCGTTCCATTGGTACGAAACAAGTCCCTGCATGTAACGACGTTGGGGCAGTGACGAAAATTCTCCAGTTGTTTCGCCTCTTTAAGAAATCGGTTCAGCCCCTCTTCAAATGATTCTTGAAGTTCAGGATTGCTGGGCTGGATCGTTTGGTTCTGTCGAACCGATAATTCTGGAGGAAAATATTCCTTGATCGCAACATCTATTCCCAGTTCCCGATGGTTGCCTTGATAGACAACTCCGAAGCCTCCACGCCCAATCACGGACTGCACCTCGTACGCATTAAGGATATCTCCTTGGCTTAGCATTTTTTTCCAATCGGTCAAAATTCCCGTCAGGTTACTCTGCAAGGTCAAACTTAGGATTACCGAAGATACGAAAGTATTCCTGATCATACATGGGAGGCATGAACCTTTCTTGTCGGGAGTGGAGGGCATCCTCCAGTGAAGGTATGATTTGAGCAACTTAACGTATATTTGGGCTTTGATTAGACAGACTATGTTGAGTCAGGGCCACATTCTCAATACGTACGAAATTCTCTCCGTGATCGGTCAGGGCGGGTTTGGCATTGTATACAAGGGAAAACATCGGGAACTGGGTATTAACGTTGCAATCAAGGAGTATTTCCCATCCGACCTGTCCGTCCGTCGTGACGGAACGGTTCAGCCCAGCACGCAAGAATTTCAGGATCCATTTGAGGAGGGCTTAGAGCGTTTTCTCCGAGAGGCAAAGCAACTGGAGAGATTCCGTGATTGCCCAAACATTGTGACATGCCGAGATTTATTTCGCGCCAATGGCACCGCGTATACGATCATGGATTATGTGCCAGGCCTGTCACTCTCTAAACTCTTGGAATACCGTGAATCTCGTGGAGAACCCCTGACCGAAGAGGAGTTACTGGACTTGATATTGCCCTTGTTGACTGGGTTGCAAAAAGTTCATGATGCCGACATTTGCCACAGAGATATCAAACCGTCCAATATATTAGTACGCCGGGATGATAGTGCTCCTATTTTAATTGATTTTGGGGCCGCAAAGCACGAGATCAGCAAGCGTACAAAATCCATCGCACCGTATACGGATGGCTATGCGGCAATGGAGCAGATTGGCGAAGGGGAGATTGGTCCTTGGACAGATGTGTATGGCTTAGGAGCAGTGATGTGGAGAGTGGTTGCAGGCGGAAATCCTCCGTTCTCGCCACCAAACCCGCCAACCGTACAGAAAAGAGCCTTTGAGATCATGCAAGGGCGATCGGATCCATTACCATCGGCGAAAGAAGTCGGTAAAGGTCGGTTTTCAGATAAGATACTTCAGACTATAGATGGTTGCCTGACTGTTAGTGTGAATGACCGGATTCAAAACTGTAGTCAACTGACGGAACAACTTAAATTTAATAAAGCTAACATTGCTATCACTTGCTCTGAAAAAGCAACTGATTTATCTGAGGTATTAGAAAAAGAAGAAAAGAAGCCCCCCAAGCGAAAATTCTGGAAAAATCTGGGGACGGTGATTGTTGCCAGCACTGTAATGTTCATTACGTCCTTCCTGATGTATGGCATTGTCTTTGGTATGATAAGCGCTGAAGCGGCGTTTCAGCCTAGTTCATGGAATCATTCTACATTATATGTGATTCTCGGTATTTTTGCAGGTGACATCGGACCTGCTTGGCTGGGGGGGAAAGTTTGTCTTAGGATGATGCCAAACCATGTAACTCCAAGGTATGTGTTGATCGGTCTGATCATTTTGTTGGGAATTTCAGTAATGATTGAAGATCAATTATACATGGATACATTTCGTGGGAGTTTAACGCCATCATTTACCGAAGCAATGGACTACGGAGTTTTTCCAATTTGGGGCCATTTCGTATCCATAATACTGGTATCCTTATTCATAGCTGATGGGAGTGGCTTACTAGACAAGATTCTTAAGATAGAGACGAATCGGCTGGATCCGTAATAAAAAATCCAAGCCACCAAGCTATTAGGAAACTTCTATCATGAGTGCATTTGATCATATTGAATTGAAAGAATCAAACAGTCGGGTGCTGGGGATTCTGATTGCGCTTCTTGCCGGGGCGGGCATGATTGGTCTTTTCTCTTTTCTGCTCCCGGTACCCGAGGTTGGGAGTGGGCGGATGTTTCTCGCAGATATTCTGTTTGATCGCGGAAGTTTACGCTACCCCCTTACGATCCAGAATCTGATGTGGCTGATGTTTGCCGTGGGAATCTCGGAGGTGATTCTGCGCTTCAACCGGGCGAACTCCGAAATCAAACAGCTCAAAGCAGGACTGCTGCCGGATGATGATGCCAGTATCCTCAGGTCAAAGGATCTGATCCCGATCTATCGCAGGATCATGCGGTCGCCAAGGTACAAGAATCATCGGCTTCAACGGATCATCCTGCGGGCAATCCAGCAGTTTCAGATCGGGCGATCCGTGAATCAGGCCAATAGTCTGGTAAATTCAAGCCTGGAGTTGATCCAGCATGAGGTCGACCTGAAATACAATATCCTTCGCTACATTGTCTGGCTGATTCCAACCCTTGGGTTTATCGGGACGGTTATTGGGATTGCAATGGCGCTTTCGGCTGCGAATAACATGCCCAACCTGGAAGATTCAGCAGCAGTTCAGATGTGGTTCAGTTTGATGACCTCAAAACTTGGATTGGCATTTAATACAACTTTCTTAGCTTTGATCATGGCGGCAATCCTGGTGTTTCTGCAGCATATTGCGCAAGGCCGTGAAGAATCAGGGCTGAACGGAATTGGGCAGTACGTTTTAGATAATCTAATCAATCGCTTATACGAGGAGGAATCCTAACCCCATGGCAAAAAAATTAAATCCTGACGGGCTACCGGAAGATGTGCCGTCTATGCTTCCCAAAAAGAAGACCGATCTGTTTCGAGATCTTGATATTACCTCGGATGAGGGGCGGAATCTCCAGAATGTCCCGGAGGAACCCCCGACCCGGGTAGCGCGAGGCAAGATGGGAGAGCAACCTGTTGCAGATCCATTTCTGCATTCATCCAGTGAGCCAAAAACGAGAATTGCCCTAGGCGCACGAAAGTCCGTCCAACCACCCAAATCCGCCCTTCAGCAGGAAACTGCCGCTGATGTTCCATCAGACCCAGTGGTCGGATGGGTGGTGATCATACATGGTCCAGGGGAGGGGAGGGGGCTTCAACTGGGTGCTGGACAGAATACGCTGGGGCGAGGGGAGAAAGCGCGTGTGCGGATCAATTTTGGTGATGATGAGATTTCACGGGACACCCATGCCATCCTCACCTATGATCCCAAGCACAATAAATTCTATATCCAACCCGGCGTTGGAGTTAACCTGACCTATCTGGGAGATGAGCCGGTATTGACGGCCGCCCCCCTGAGTCATGGTGACAAAATTGTTCTGGGTTCAACGACCCTGCGGTTCATTGCTTTCTGTGATGAGTCCTTCATCTGGGCAGATTAATAAGCGATTACGTGAATGGACGTTTGGGCAGACTCAGGCCAAATTCAAGGGAGCCGGGAATCACAACAGGATTCTTATGCTCACCTTGAATGGAAAAAGGGACACTATCTTCTGATTTTGACAGACGGCATGGGAGGAGCCGCTGGAGGTGAACTGGCTGGCCGGACCGCTGCAGAGGAATTTCGTAATACATTCCTGGAAAGTAAAGAAGAGAATCCCCGAAGGCGATTACTTGCCGCACTAGATGGGGCCAACAATGCCATTTATGCAGAGAAACTCCATAATTCCGCATTGTCGGATATGGGAACAACCCTAATTGGCGCTGTCGTTGTTCATGACCTGCTCTATTGGGTCAGCGTTGGAGATAGTCCGCTTTGGCTCATAACGGATGGCCAGATTATTCGACTTAATGCAGATCATTCCGTCGGCGGGCTGCTTGATATGCGTGCCCGTGCAGGAGAGATATCCTGGGAAGAGGCGAATCAATCTCATCAGCGACACATTCTTCTTGAGGCCGTTCAGGGAGCGGATCTTGAGTATATTGATGCACCTGCGGAACCACATCAATTACAGCCGGGGGATACCGTAATTCTTGCCAGTGATGGTATAGAGACATGTTCACTGGACGAATTACTCGAAATCGTAACCGCAGGGCGGCCGTCTCCCTCCGATATTGTGGAAGCCGTGTTGGAAGCTGTCATCTCACATAATCGGCCGGGGCAGGATAATGCAACACTGGTCGTGTACAGGTATAGTTAAATTCCATGATGATTAGAAATTATTTCGTGAGCATTCTGGTCTGTGTAACCGTATTCAGTTTATTTACCACTCGCACAGATGGTGCGACATTCAGGGTCGTCGTATTTAATGACGGTGAGGAGGTTGCAGAAGGATTGGGGATCTGGGTTGCCGAAGGAGTTCTGCTGACCGCCTCGGCAATCGTAGAGCAAGGGGATCAGATTTTCATTGAAAATCCTGATACCGGTATCAGGGTTCTAGCCACGCTCCAATCCAGTTCCGCCTCTATGGCCCTCGTGTCTGTAGATGGCTTGTCGATAGATAGCATTGTTGCCGTTGCCTCACAGACTCCACACCCAAATACCGCCATTCATTTTTCGTTTCCAGATGGGATCCAGCGAAAAGGGTTGTTGAGCTTCGCGGTAACTCCAGATAGTTTGATCGAATATCAATATAAATTCACGATGGCGGTAGATCCAAGTGAAATCGGGGTTCCAGTCATGAACCGGTGCGAAGAACTGATTTCCGTCGCATCAATCTGGGAGGATGATGACGAGATGATGGTTGCAGTCAGTGAGAGCTATGAAGCGATGATTTCGTTTCTCAGAGCAGAAAACATTGCCTTCAGTACGGCGATAGATCCATGCCCAACGCTGGAAGATCAGTTGTCTCAGGCACAGGGGGAGAGTTTAACACTGCAGGAAAATATTGATTCCCTTAAAAACGAGATTCAAAGCCTGGAAGATGAAAGTGCAGAGAGCCAGAATCAGAGTGCGGAACAGATTGCACGCCTCAACCGGCAAAAATCTATTCTTGAAAGCCAGATCACCGAAACCGAAGCAAAAAAGGACTCGGTGTTACAGGAAAGTGAACGACTCCTCACCGAACGGGACAGCCTCATTGAGCGGTATGATTTGACGCGGGAAGCACTGGACAGCCTCAAAGCAGAGCATAATCTGTTTCTGGACAGTCTGGAAACCCTGGAAAGCCAGATTGACAGCCTGGATACCCAAAGAACTCAAGATCAGGAACGCCAACTGATGATTGGGGGAATTGCGGCACTCCTGATTCTAATTGCCGTTGCACTTTTATTCCTGTTCTGGAAGCGGCGGCGTGAAGCAGAGGAAGAGTTATCCGATAAAGAGATCAAACTTCAGGAAGCCGAGGAAGTGATCCAGCAGAAATCAGCCACCTTCCCCGATCTGCTTCTCGCTGGCGTTGGACCGAATAACGAAGAAATCCGTGTCAAGGTAAGTGGCGAAGTTTTGGCCCAGACATCAAACGGGATTCTCCTCGGGCGCTCGTCAGCACAAGCCAACTGTGTCATTGTAGAGAATAGCGTGTCCAGACAGCACGCACGCCTTACACTGGTAAATGATACGGTAATGATCTGCGATCTGGAAAGCCTTAACGGAACGGTGGTCAACGGGGTGAAACTGGTGCCAGGGAAAAATCATCCCCTACCGCAAGGAGCCCGGATTATACTTGGGGATGTTCAGTTAACGATGACAATTCTACAATGAAACTGCAGCGCAGGGAACTGAATGTGTTTTCAATGTCTGCACTGGATCTGTTTGCTTCCGGGATGGGGGCATTTGTGCTGTTGGCATTGATCTCGCTGCCGTTTTTTCCAAATACAGGCGATTCAAAGGAAAGGCTTGAGAGTTTAGCCGCTGAATTGGCCGAGGCCCAGGAAAAACTGGAAGCCGCAGAAGCGCAACAAGAGGAAGAAGTGGAAGAAGTGGAAGAGGAACCCACAGAATCACAGGTTGATTTTGTGATCCCCCATCTGGATCTGGTCATCTGTCTGGATGTGACCGGCAGCATGACCTACCAGATTGAAGGACTGAAACGGGAAATATCTTCTTTGGCGGAGGTTCTGGATAGGCTGTCCCCATCCGTAGGGATTGGCCTCGTCGCCTTCGGGGATCGTAGATGGCGGCAGCCAATCCATGAAATGGATATCGTAGAGACAACCAATATGAGCACGATTCAGTCCTTTGTCGATCAGTTAACCCCCGGCATGAGAGATCCTGATAATGGTCAAAATATAGATGGCCCTGAAGCAGTTACCACTGCATTGGAACATGCTGTTCGTCAGACATGGCGCCCTGACAGTGAGAAACGATATATTATCGCAATTACTGATAATCCTGCCTATTCAAATAGAATTGCGGCGGCCTTCAGGATCGCAAGAGAGTTTTCATCTCAAAGTGATCACTATGTATCTGCGGTTCGTGCAAACTTTTATGCAGATGATGCCCTCGAATTTTTGGAGCAGCTGGCAGAGGAAGGGCAGGGGAATTTTGTCGATGCTGCCGGGGGAGAGTCGATGCTGAGCAGTGTGCTGCTGGCAATCCTGGAGGTTTGATTACGGCCAAATGACTGCCGGTCTTATCTTGCTGATCAGGTTATGTCCGGCGTTCGTAACTTTTCCCTGTCGCTGTCAATTAAAGTCCTCTGTTAAGTGGATGATTTGAATGCCATAGCAAACCAGTGAGTCTGGGAATTATAAATGTGAGTCACTTAATGTCTCACGGACATAAGTTCCCCGTGTATTCTCAGGTCCAACCGCCTATATTCCATGATCTTCAGCGTTTGTGATCTGATTCCTTGGAGGGATAGTACGTATCCAGCGGTCGCTCCGGCGAGAGACGGGGACCAGACGACAGGGGCATGAAAATAGGGGACACCCCTTGATCATGTCCAAAATGGGTCACCAGCCAATCATGCATGCTAGGGATCGGAATCATATACTGGTTACTGCGCTTATCCAGTATGCCTTTGTGGAGTGCCCGCTGAAACAACCGCTCTGCCTTGGCCACTCCGTATGTACCCTTGAGGGCATCAATCAGATATTGTTTTGTAAAACTGTGGCGCGGGGGCACATCCCGAAGCATGCGGGCGATGTAGTGAAGTTCGTCATCCTCGAAATCCTCCACCCGGGCCTCATAAAATTTTGCCCGTTCCTTCCGACCCGCCTCCATGACCACATTCAATCCCGAAGGAGTCATCCTTCGCCGGTCCGCCAGTACCTGAAGGGCCGCCACCTGTGCGTAGCAGGCGATATGTTGCGGCCATCCATGGGTCTCTGCTGCAATCGCATTGATCCAGGGCAGAGGATCCCCTTTTGCTTTGCCCTCCAACTGAAGCCAATCCACGATGACTTTCCGCTCCTCTTCCGGCTTTAACGGCTCCAAATCGACATGGCAATTGGTTTTCAATCTGGACACCCCCATGTCCTTAAATGCCTGCTTCGTTGTCCCTAGGCCCCCGGCGATCAACATCACAGGGCGGGACGCAAGTTTGCCATTATGGACCCTGTTAAGGAAGGTCTGAACAAGCTCATGGTTTTCCTGGGTGCGTTCTGCCCCCTTCCATTGCCCCAGTTCCTGTGCCTCATCCAGGATCAGCAAGAGCGGGGCTTTTCCCCGGGCGATGATACTCTGGGGGGTATGCCCCGGTAGTTTGAACTTCACGGAACCCCGGACGTGAATCCATTTATCAAATCCACCCTCTGAGGCGATCTCATCAAGAAGAGGCATCCATCCGTCCTCCAGTGCCAAGCACATGCTGTCCGTGTTCCAGAGTGCACGGGTATCCACCTCCACCGTATCCCAATTCTGCTTCTTCGCCAGTCGCGCACATTCTGCGAGCAGGGCAGTCTTGCCTGCGCCAGGCGCGGCCTGAATCAGGAATGTAGTTCCCTCCTTTGCATCATCCACAGCGAACTGCAGACGTTTACGGAAACGAGCAAGTATTTTTTTTCTCCCATGGAAGTACTTGGCTTCCCCGCGGTCTTTTATGTCGTCAGCCCAGTCTACGGAATCGGTCATGGGAATCAGCAGGAGATTGTGAAATTGATTGGACAACACGAACCCCGCCGGGGTTCCCTCGCCGCTCAGCACGCGCCCTAAATCCTGCCGGCATCATCCAGATTCAATTCCATGGTGTCACCGTTTTGCCATGCCACAGCACCGGAATTTCGCATGGGGCTCCGAAGACATGAAGATGCTGCAATTCCGCAAGTTGCCATCGGATTGGCTATCAGACGGGAACGGGATCAGCGGCGGGGGCTCGCGTCTGCTTTAGTGGGATGTATTTCGGGGCCTACCTGTTCAGCACCTGCCAGATGGGCAACATCAATCTGAAAAGGCAGGCAACTTCATCTGAGTAGACACCTGTATATGTAAGCGCAAGTTTTTGCATGTGCAGATGGGAAATCGTACCGGGCTTATGGCCAAGGTGAATTGTACAGCCTCCATTCACATTCAAGGAAAACAATACTATTGAGCAATCTATTTTGTGCCTCCTCAAATTGATCGGGGGTTAAGGAGGATCGAATCATTTTTTTTGTCGGTTCATAAGCTGAAATGCAGTTGTGGGCAGCGTAGTCAACCCACTGGTAGGCCCTTACATAATTTACCGGGATCCCCTCGCCATAGTAATGCATGAGAGAAAGGTAATACTGGGCATCGTTGTGATGCTGTTCACCGGCTAATTCAAACCATTTTACTGCCTCACTGTAATCCCGTGTGATGCCGTCACCGTGATAGTACATAATGCCCAGTTCATACTGAACGTTCCAGTCTCCCTGTTCGGCCGCAAGCCGGTACCACTTCACGGCCTCCTCATAATCCTGCGGAACATGCTCACCTCTGCGGTAAATTTTTGCCAATCTATACTGAGCATCCGCCTCTCCCTGCTCGGCCGCCAGTCGATACCATTTCACCGCCTCGTCCTCATCGTGAGGTAGGTCTTCCGCCGCAGACTGATACATCGCACCCAGATGCGTTTGTGCCAGGGCAAATCCACGATCCGCCGCAAACCGAATCCCTTTCAATCCTTCTTCTCGGTCTTCAGATACCCCCAGCCCGTAGAGATACATCCAACCAATATAGTAGTGAGCCCCCAAAGATCCCTGATCGGCGGCCAGTCGGAACCATCGCAATGCTTCCTCATAATCCGTTGTATCAAGTTTGTTGAAATACATGAGTCCGGTGTGAAACTGCGCACGGGTATCTCCCTGTTCGGCAGCCAGTCGGAACCACTGCAAAGCCGCTTTAGAGTCTCTGGAAACTCCATCGCCATCCCGGTACATCACTCCAAGGGTATCCAATGCCCTGACATGCCCCTGTTCAGCGGCCAGACGAAACCAATTTAATGCCTCTTGGTCATCTTCTTCTATTCCCTTACCATTGGCATAAGCAAGGCCCAGATTCCACTGTGCGGCCTTATTGCCCAACTCGGCTGCATGATACAACTGAGCAATATCCTGTGCGAACGCAATGCCCAAAAAATTTGACGACAGCAGTAGGGAAAGAAAGATCAGGACTACAAGTCTCATTGGCACCTCACTTAAAATCTGAGTTACAAGTTAATGAATTTTGGGAATCCATGTTCCGATTCGCATAAAGGAATCCGCTATCCGCTGCAGATTACGCCTGAGAAATATCCGTCGTTAATCACGCTGACTTAAGCATTATGCCGTCTTAAAATGTGCGGGATGGCAGTTGTATGATACCGATCCCTTCCATGCGTGACCGGTTCACAGACAATACTTTATTGAGCGGGATCCGTCCAATACATTCCCCCCCCCCGCCGGATCCCCCCTTTAGAACGCACACCGACAGGTTGCCCCCTTGGCATTGTCTATAATCCCGATTATGATCTTGGAATAGCGCAATAACCACTCCGCATCTATTCACTTCCTTTCCCGTTCACCTGTCTCTTCCACGCATCTGAACGCGAACAATTGTGCAGGAACATCTTCCTGCACGAGAACTCGCCCTGTCCTGTCTTCGAGTTTTCCAGGGTTATATCATGGACAATTTCCCAGGAGAATCCGGCCCAGGATGAGCCAATATCAAGAACTAAACTTAGATGGGCGGTTCCATAAGATCAAAGAGATCCTCCATAGATTCACGCTTTGCCTTGATGACCCCCGTAATCCGACGCAGGTTCTCCTTCGACAGCCGTTTTGCCTTACGCAATTGCTTAGGGGTCAGGATTTCTAAAAGATCCTCCTTGGTCGCCTGTGCATTTTCCTCTCCCTCTTGAGCCGCAATATCAATCCATCCATAGGAAGTTACAGGATCCTGCGGCACACCATCGCCGTGGTAATACATGAGCCCCAGATTATAGAGGGCAGGTATAAATCCCTGCTCCGCCGCAATCCGGTACCAATCAAGTGCCTTTTCGTAATCTTTCGGGACCCCCTTTCCTTCCGCGTACAGGACTCCAATATTGAATTGGGCGATCAGTTCATCATTTTCAGCGGCCATCTGAAACCATTTCATCGCCTTCTTATAGTTTTTCCGCACCCCAACTCCATTGGAGTATGCAATGCCTAAACGGAGCTGCGCCGAACTGTCTCCCTGCTCGGCAAGCACCTCAAACCATTTCAGGCCCTCCCGCTGATTCTGGGGGACTCCCTCCCCGTCGTAATACTTGTAGGCCAGTCTGGTGATCGCCTGCGTTTCTCCGTACTCGGCGGCGCGGCGATACCATCTGATGGCTTCCTGGTCATCCTCCGGCACGCCATCGCCCCGGTCGTGGATGAGTCCGACATACGTCAGAGACGGGGGAAACCCCTGTTCGGCGGCAAGCATGTTCCATTTCAATGCTTTCTGATTGTCCTGCGGGACACCCATGCCGTTATAGTACATGTGGCCAAGGCAAAATTGGGCATCCTCCAATCCCTGCTCCGCGGCAGCGCGGATCCATTTGAGCGCTTTTGCAGGATCCTCCTTCACTCCATGCCCAATCAAGTACATGTTGCCTATTCTGAATTGAGACTGTACATCTCCCTGTTCCGCGGCGCGTTCGTACCACTTCACGGCTTTTCGGTAATCCTGGGGGACATCTTCGCCGAGTTCGTAGATATTTCCCAACTTGGCCTGCGCCATTTCAAATCCCCCTTCGGCGGCAATCCGGCATCGCCGCAGTCCCTCTTGAAAATCAGGTTCAACCCCTTCGCCTTCAAAGTACATCAGGCCCAGAAAAAACTGCGCTTCCATGTCTCCGGCTTCCTCTGCACGGAGAAGCCATTTTCTGGCCTTCTCAAAATCTTCCCTGACCCCATACCCGCTCTGGTACATAACCCCCAGTCTGGTCTGCGCGTCGGTGAATCCCATCTCCGCTGCACGGTTGTAATGTTTTACCGCCTTCCGCATGTCCACGGGGAATTCCAAGCCTTCCTCGTGCATCACTCCAAGTTGCCAATGCGCCTCTGCATTGCCCTGTTTTGCTGCCCGTCGCAGCCATTTTTCTGCCTCCTGATAATCTTCGGGGATACCGTAGCCTCCTAAATAGAAGATGCCGAGCATGACCTGCGCTTCAGAGTCCCCCTGTTCGGCCGCCAGACGAAACCATTTTGCAGACTTATGATAGTCCGGCGATCCGACTTCTCCGTTGTGATACAGCATGCCCAGCCCCACCTGTGCCTGAAGGTGGCCCTGGTTTGCGGAACGCAGAAACCATCTTTCCGCCCTCTTGGGATCCTGAAAACCGCCCTCGTCATCAACATACAACATTGCTAAACTAAACTCGGCATGAGCATCTCCCTGATCCGCTGCCATGCGGAGCCATTTTTCTGCCTCTCTATAATTCTGGGCAGTTCCATACCCATCCTCGTACATAAGGCCAACCATAGTTTGTGCCCCTACATGTCGCTGATTGGCTGCGCGGCGGGCCCACATCAGGGCCTCCTCATAGTCCTGCTCCTCTCCGCCCTGGCCGTCAAAGTACATCATTGCCACGTTGAACTGACACTCTGCATCCCCATCATTGGCGGCCCGAAGGAGTAATTTCGGTAAAAGCTTCATGTTAATTCCCAATCAGATTGAATAGACTACCGGCTGCCGGTTT
Source organism: Rhodothermales bacterium (assembly GCA_022821875.1). Taxonomy (GTDB): domain Bacteria; phylum Bacteroidota; class Rhodothermia; order Rhodothermales; family Bin80; genus Bin80. The sequence continues at coordinate 14,102 of JAJECV010000064.1, read as the reverse complement.
CTAAAGATACGGCAAGCGGCATCTTTTCGGTGCACATATCAAAATTTATTCTGCAATTCCCATCTTCTTCCGGCGGGATGAGGGTAAGGAAGACCGGCCGTTTCCGGCATCATCGCAAACTGCAGGACAGATTCTGAAACCGGAGACGGACATCCGGGAATTGCAATACCGTACGTTGAAAACAGGCATACCCCCGGCGTTCCATGATGGAATCCACAGCCGGATCTTATCAGGCAGTAAGGATCCCGTCATGGATTGATTTATTTTCTTGATCCGGATAGTAACTGTGTGCCGCCGCCGGTGCCGCAAACAGTGGTTTGACCTGAGCCCAGATTTCGCGGAACAGATCCGATTCCCGATAGGAGGCGAGGCTTGATTCGGACTCCCATTCGCTGTAGGTGGTCAAGATGTGCGAAGAGGTGCAGTCAACCCATAACTCCAGCCGTTTACATCCCTGCACCTGACGAATTTTGGGTGCCGCTTCCTGGAACAGTGCATAAAAGGAAGGTAGCGCATCCCGCTGCAACGTAAGCCGGACAATTCTAATCCGCATGCGCATGGATGGCCTGATTGAGCGTTTCATGTAACTGTTTTGCAGCATTGGCGGCCATCTCGTCAAAATCTTCACCGGACGATGCATAAAGGATCCCGCGGCTGCTGTTCACCAGAACAAGTCCATTGGAGGTTGCTGCCTGTGCGACCGCATCCATCGAACCTCCCTGAGCTCCGACACCGGGGATTAAAAAAGGCGTGTGTGGATACAGTTTGCGCAGATGGAGCAGTTCTGCGGGATGGGTTGCACCGGCGACAAATCCAACGGTCCCCGGCAGTGCCTCTGCCCATTCAGCTGCAAGGCGGGCCACATGAGCATATAAAGGCAGCCCGTCCACCATCAGCGATTGCAGTTGATCACTGCTGGGATTGGAGGTGCGAACCAGAATAAATACAGCACGATCTTCGTACATCAGAAAGGGGGCCGCGGCATCCATGCCCATATAGGGGGCGACCGTGCAGCCGTCTGCGTTCAGCAGGCCGAAGAGGCTGTCAGCATATTTGGAGGCCGTATTGCCGATGTCCCCGCGCTTTGCATCAACAAGATGAATCTTGCCCTTCGGGATCATGCCAAGGGTGCGCTTCAGTACATCAAAGCCGCAACTGCCCAGACTCTCGTAAAAAGCAGCATTGAGTTTATAGGCACAGGCATAGGGGGCAGTTGCCCGGATGATCGCCTCATTAAATGCCAGAACCGCAGACGCAGCGGATCCATGTTCCTGATACAGAAATTCCGGCAATTTGTCTAGATCAGGGTCCAGCCCGACACAAACGACGCTGTTGGAAATAGTCTGCGCAGTACGCAGCCGTTGAATAAAATCACGCTTCATGATCTGGTGCACAGCAGGTGATGATCCATCATGTCCGCTAATACGAAGGAAGACGGATTTTGCTCGAAACCCTGAATGATCGTATCCTAGATGCCGCGGACATGCGTAACCCGTAAACGGGCCTGCGCCGGTCAAGTAGAACCAAATAGCGGGGGATCCGAGTTGCAGGCGCATGCAGCAGATTTTTCCATCTATATCCATCAAAATCCTTTTCATCTATGTCTACCGCAACCGAAATCCTGAAAATGCCCTCCCTCAGCCTGGGCATCGAAGAAGAATACCTGATCGTAGATCGGGATACGGGCAAATTGATCCGTGAAGCATCTCCCATGATGCTGAAAGATGCCCGGGCGGCATTAGGAGGGCAGGTTTCCCAGGAATTCTTTCAATCCCAGATTGAAGTGGGAACCAATGTCTGCAAAACCGTGCAGGAAGCCAGAGAAGAACTGTTGCGATTACGTCGGGTTGTCTCCGATGTCGTCGATCCCTACGGACTTGCCATCATTGCCGCATCCTCGCATCCGAATGCCTCCTATATCACCCAGAGACACACCCCCCGGGAACGCTATGAAATTCTAGCCCAGAATATGCAGGTCATTGCGCAGCGAATGGTGATTTGCGGAATGCATATCCACGCAGGCATTGAGGATGCAAATTTGCGGATTGACCTGATGAATCAGGCCACCTATGTATTGCCGCATCTGCTGGCCCTGAGCTCATCTTCTCCCTATTGGGAAGGTCAGGATACAGGGCTGATGTCCTACCGCATTGCGGTATGGAATGAGATCCCGCGTACGGGACTCCCCGAGCATTTTGAAAGCTATGCAGAATTTGAGCGGCATGTCGGCATCCTTGTACATGCCGGGGTCATTGAAGACAGCACCAAGATCTGGTGGGATATCCGGCCAAGTCACCGGTTCCCTACACTGGAGATGCGGGTGTCAGATATTTGTACGAAAGTGGAGGATGCGATCTGTATTGCGGCATTGTATCAGTGCTGGCTGCATATGCTTTGGCGCCTGCGGCGGGAGAATCAGAGATGGCGCAGTTACGCAAATATGCTTCTGTACGAAAATCGCTGGCTCGCCCAGCGCTATGGGATTGACGGAAAGCTTATTGATTACGGAAAAGGGCAGATGGTTCCGTACCGGGAACTTGTGGAAGAATTATTGGAATCGATCCGGCCGGATGCGGAAGATCTGGGATGTGTGGAGGAGGTGGAACACGCACGCACAATCCTGAAGCGCGGAACCAGTGCACACTGGCAGCGCAGGGCTTATGCCGAAGCGATGACAAAAGGGGCGACCCCGGACGAAGCCACCAAAGCCATCGTAGACATGCTGATTGAGAAAACGATGGACGGAGTGTTGTAATCACTCCTCCGAAGGCCGGAAGACCGTAAAGGGAACACTGTCCCTGGCAAGGCTTCCAAATACGCCATGTGCTCCCGACAGACTAGGGATCACATTCGGGATTTCTCCAGGGCCAAAGGTGCCTGCACCGCCCTGCTGCAACTCGGCGGATCGCACAAAGCCGGACAGGTTCTCATCGAGTGCGTTGATAAAAATAATGTTCCGCCCGTAGAAACTGACCCCAATCCATGGATAGACCAGTTCAATCGTCCCGTTCGGGAAGCGGGTAAAGTTTCCTTCGGTAATAATTGGCGAGCCGCTGATCCGGAAATCTTCCAGCGTGAGGTCCTCATCATCCTCTAATGCACCGGAAACACTTGGCACCGCGGCTGCATCTTCAAAGTCTAATGCCTGGGTGACCAGCGTAAAGTTGCTCTGCGATTGGTCGGTGCCCCGGCCCGGTGTGAGAATGAGGGTCAGTTGCTCATCCGAGAGATAGGTGCCGGATTCACGTGAGGCGCTGAGAATTTTGACGGCCGTAGGGACATTTGTGGTTCCGGTGATTACGGTTTGTACACCGGGTACGCGGACCTGCAGGTCATAGCGGGCACCAGGCTGTACAATGTGTTCGGGACCGAGGTACTCGTAGGATCCAGGTTTATCGGGGATCGGGGGCATCCGTAATTCGGCGGATCCCGTGCGGAGGATGACCTCGGCACTGCTTACCGACAGATCTTCAAAGTTGCCAGACTCATCCGCCGGGGAAAGTGTGCTCACACGGGCAGAGGGTAGGGGTTCGCCGGCTACGAGCGTCAACTCCACGACTATTTTATTGTCCAGTACGCTGAAATCGCTGGAGTCGCAGCCGATGGCCGTCAGGATCAGCACCGTAACAAGGATTCGTATCCGCATCAGAAGCTCAGCGTAAAGGCTAGGTTTGGCAGCGGGACCGGGATCTGAGGGATTCTGTCCGAAGAGAGCGTACCGTCATCGTCCACCTCATTAAAAATAAACCAGGTATTCTCTCTCGCATATGCATTAATAACCTGCATCTGCAACTCATAGTCCGCAAAACTGCCCAGAGATCCGCTCCAGGTAGCCCCGAAATCCAACCGGTGATACGCGGGCAGTCTCGCCTGATTCAGGCCCGGCGAAACCAGGATGTCGGTCTGCTGCAAACCGTTCACCAGCCGCGCCCCGTAGACCGTATATGAAGCCTCGGGCCGTGTATAGGCCTGACCGGTTGCATACGTGAACACCGCGCCCAGCTCCCACCGGCGGGAAATCCGCCACTGCGCAACCACATTCAGGTCATGCAGGCGGTCATTCCGCGGCGAAAAACTGCGGGGATCTCCATAAGCATCCGGATTCAGCCGGGAAAAATAGCGGTTGGTACTGGCCAGTGTGTACGCAATGAACCCGTTAATGCGCCCGCTCTGGCGGGATAACTGCACCTCAAAACCGCCCGCCCGTCCCTTACCAAAGGCAAATAATTCCGCATACTCCAGTCCGGCAAGTCCATTACTGAATGGATCCAGCACAAAAAGCTGCCGCATCGTGCGGTAGTAGACCTCCGTGTCCAGCGTAATCCCTACAGGCAGGTTGGTTTTCAGCCCAAGAATATACTGATCCCCGTAGGCGGGCCGGACTCCGTCCCCGCTGGTCAGCCAGAAATCAAAACCCGAGAAAACCTCGTTCGTAATCAGGGTCAGGAACTGGTAATATCTGCCCGCACTCGCCTGTGCCCGCACCGCCGATCCAAGCTGCCGTTCCACCGACAGCCGCGGCGCAACGGTAAAATAGCGGCCATATCCGTAAAAAGTCCCCCGCACTCCGCTGGTAATCGACCATCCGGGGGTCGGACGGTAGGTGTCCTGAAGATAGAATGCGGCATGCTCTACACGATTGCGGGTGTGGAAGACCTCCCGGTCATCAAAAAAATTGGTCAGCGGTGCATTAAAGATCCCTGCCCAGATGCCGCCGACCACCGCATGTCTGGATCCGGCATAATATTCAAAGTCTGTCCGCACAGAGGTTTCCGCCACGCGGTTAATCTGCTTAAAGTTGGTTCCGCTGAACCGGGCTCTCGGGATTGATTCGTACCAGGATGCGGTAATCGTGGTGTTGGTAAAGAATTGATTGGACCATAAATGAATCCAGTTTCCGGCGATGGTCCGGTTCCCGTAATTCAGTTTTACCTCAAACTGTTCGGCAAACTCACTGCGCAGATAATCCGATCCTGCATAGAAGGATAGAGAGAGTTTATCGTTCGGCGAGGCATCAAAGTTGATCTTTCCATTAAAGTCATAGAAATAAAAGGCCCGGGGAACGGCATCCTCACTCTCAAATGCTTTCAGGATCGGCTCCAGGGTTGAGCGCCGCAGCGCAACCATCCAGGAGCCTCTGGAATAGGGGCCTTCCGCAAATGCACGCGAGGCCAGCAGGCCTGCACTCACTTTCCCATGGGTTTCTCGCCGGTTGCCATCCTTGTTCTGGACATCCAGGACCGATCCCAGGACTCCCCCGTATGCGGCAGGAAAGCCTCCCTTGTAGAGACGGACATCCTTGATGGCATCGGTATTGAATGAGGAGAAAAAGCCAAATACATGACTCGGATTATAGATTTTGGTGCGATCCAGCAGGATCAGGGTCTGGCCGGGATCCCCCCCGCGGATATACAGGCCGCTGGAATAATCCGAAGATTGTGCAACTCCCGGCAGGAGTTGAAGGGACCGGAACACATCCGGTTCAAAAACCTGAGGCAGCTGCTGGATCGTGGCGACACTGATCTGACCAACTCCAATGGAGCGGATCTCCTCTTCGGTAATGCGGTCCGCTGCGACTTCCAGGGCTTCCAGGAGTTCGGCGGTTGTGGTCAGTTCAATATCAAGCCGGACGGACTCTCCCGATGCAAACGTGACCTCGCGCTGGATCGGATCGAATCCGATATACGAGAACCGGACTGTGTAGGTCCCCGGCTGAATTCCCGATATCGCATAATAGCCGGACAGGTTTGTCGTTGCTCCCCGAAGGGTTCCCTCTATAAAAACGTTTGCCGAAATGAGTGTCTCCCCGTTGGAGGCATCGGTAATGAATCCGTCCAGTGCGGCCAGCTCCTGCCCCTGCCCCTGCGCCGTATGGATCGCAAGGCAGAGTCCAGCCAGGAGACTGATCCTCCGGGTGATGGGCAGTAAAAAATGATGGACCAGCGCAACAGCGGAGTTTGTCACGGGTTCGGCACGTTTAGTTCGGGTTCGGTCAAATACGGAATTAAAACTTCAGGAAGGTCATACGAGCCGTTTCTGTTTTGGTTGTACTCCAATAGCGCGGCAACGACTCGGGGCAGGGCAAGAGCACTCCCGTTCAGTGTGTGCACCAGCCGTGGCTTACCGCCGGATTCCGGGCGGAACCGGATATTCATCCGGCGTGCCTGATAATCCGTAAAATTAGAGACAGACGATACTTCCAGCCAACGCTGCTGCCCCGCACTCCAGACCTCCAGGTCGTACTGTTTGGTCTGGTTAAAGCCCAGTTCGCCCGCACACATCAGCAGGCATCTATAGGGGAGTTTCAGGGCCTGCAGCAGGGCTTCCGCATGGCGGCGCATGATTTCCAGCGTGTCATAGCTGTTCTGCGGATGCGTGAACTGCACAATCTCCACCTTGTCAAACTGGTGCAGCCGGTTCAGGCCGCGCACATGCGCCCCATACGAGCCCGCTTCGCGGCGCCAGCACGGCGTATGCGCACAGAACCTGACGGGCAGATCGCTCTCGGAAAGGATCTCATTGCGGAAGTAGTTGGTCAGCGGCACCTCGGCGGTCGGCACGGGATAAAACCCATCTTCTTCCACGAAGTACATCTGCCCCTCTTTATCCGGTAACTGGCCGGTTCCCTGTGCACTTTCGGCGTTCACAAACAGGGGAGGGTGCACTTCCGTGTACTGCAGTGCGGCGGCATTCAGGAAAAAATTGATGAGGGCCCGGTGCAGTTTTGCGCCGGCATCCATATAAAAGGGAAATCCTGCACCGGCAACTTTCGCCCCCCGCTCAAACTCAATCAGCCCGTGGCGGCGGGCAATCTCCCAATGCGGGAGGGGTTCGAAGTCAAACGAGGGGAGTTCGCCGTGCTGATGCACCGTCACATTGTCGGCCTCGGTCAGGCCCTCCGGGACACTCTCGTGAGGAAGGTTGGGAATCGCAAGAAGCAACCTTGAAAGTTGCCTCTCTGTATCGGTGACGGTACGCCCCAGTTCTTTGATCTCTAATTTCAGGTTTTTCTGCTTTTGGATCAGTTCTCTGGCGGCATCCTGATTGCCCTCACGCATCAGCGTACCAATGGTCCGGCTTGTGGCATTGATCTCCTGCTGTCTGCTCTGCTGGAGCGTTAATGCCTGCCGGAGGCGGCGGTCATGTTCAATGACCTCGTCCACCAGTTGAATATTTCCCGAAGCACCGCGAGCGGCCAGGCCCTGCCGCACTTTATCAGGATGAGATCGGATGAATTCAACACCAAGCATCTTCAGTGAGGGGGCCAATAGCGTTTGTCTGGCTGCGCAGGCGCAGATGTGCCAGAGCTTCTTTCAGGGGCAGTGGACGGTAATCCAGTTCAGTTTCCGCCTTCAGTATGACTAGTCCCGTACGTTCAGGGCGTAATGCCGCCTGAGGTCTGTCCTGTTGCACAATTGGAGTAATGAGTGTCGAATCAAGCTCAAAAGCCTTTGCGATGGAGCGGGCGAATTCGTACATGCTCAGGAACTCCCGTCCGGACAGGTTATACACGCCGGATTTACGAAAGTGTACAAGGCGCAGAATTCCCATCGCAAGGTCATAGGTATAAGAGGGGGTGCGCCACTGATCAGTGTAGACCTGGATAGGACATTTATTTTTGAGATTGCAGATCACCCACTCCACAAAGTCCTTCTGGACGCGTCCCTGGGATCTGCCATAGACGACATTCGTTCGCACGATGGCCGTTTTCTCTCCACCCAGAATATGGACGGAATTTTCACTTGCAAGTTTGCACCTGCCATAAAAATTCAGGGGCTTGGGGCGATCCTGCTCGCGATAGGGCCCTTCTGTGCCGTCAAAGATAAAATCTGTTGAGAGGTGAATCAGATACGCTCCCCGGCTGTGGCACAGTTTGGCGATGTTTTCAACGGCATCCCCATTGACCTGCCAGCAGGTCTGCCGGTTATTCTCGCATTCATCCACCCCGGTCATTGCCGCACAATGGATCACGTATTCCGGTGAAAAATCGTTTAAAACTTCTTTTACCCTTGCGTAGTCGCACACATTCATCGGTCGATAGAAACGCTGAAAGGCACCTCTGGGACGAGACAGACTGTTTCGTCCGGTGGCCAGTATTTCATAGGTATTCCTCCGGACCAGCTGCCGAACGAGCTCCTGTCCCAGGAGTCCGTTTGCTCCGGTAATCAATATCCGCTCCGATGCCATCTTAGTTCCAGTTCATGATAGATCTACAGGTCTCGCCGGGAAATCGCCGCAATCAGATCATCCTTGAGATAGATGGTATCCTTCAGATCCAGACGGCCTTTCAGGTGCAGGCGCAGTTCCCGTCGCATGGCCGCACGCTCATAGCGCTTCTTCTCAAGGTCGGTCTCCGGATGAATTGGATGGACAGAGTCCGGCTTCCCGTGCTCATTGACGGCCACGAAGGTAAAGTACGCGTGATTGCATTGCCGCCGCTCTTTTTGAATCAGATTCTCCGCCTCCACCAGGATCTCCACCTCCAGCGAAGTGTGAAAGGCTCGGTTCACCCATGCCTCAATCGTCACGACTTCGCCGAGTTGAATGGGCGAAGTGAACTCCACCGAATCTACAGACACCGTCACACAGACGATCCCGGCATGCCGCATGGCCGCAACCGCCGCACACTTATCCATCAGAGAAAGCAGGCGGCCGCCAAACATGGTGCCATGGGGGTTCGTGTCGTTGGGGAGCACGACCTCGGACATCACCGCGCGGGAATCAGAAGGAGTTTTTCGGGAGTCCATAATCGGATCAGGTTTTCTGCTTTTTCTTTCGAGCAGCCGGGAACAGAATATTATTCAGGATCAGGCGGTAGCCCGGGGAGTTCTGGTGCAGGCTCAAGTCCGTTGGCGGATCGCCGACATAGTGCTGGTAATCCTCGGGGTCATGGCCGCCATAGAAGGTAAAGGTGCCCTGACCATAGGATCCATGCAGATACTTCACCTCTTCGCGTTGGGGCACCTCGGCAAGGATGACCACATTGGGCTTGATCAGATGCTTCCGGAATGCGGTGGTCTGTCCGACAAAGCCAGCCACGGTGCCCACATGATTCTGGGTCAGCATTGTGGGGACGGGATCCCACTTTGCACTGAATTCAAACAGGGTAAAGTAATCCAGTACGGGGTTCTGGAGCTGCTGGGGCGGCGGGCCGGTATCAATATCTGAGTGCTCATATTCGGCGGCATTGAAGCTTGGCGTAAAATCCTGAAAGGCCAGTGTGCCCGAATAATCCAGTTTCCTGCGGGCATCCGGGTCCACGGGATCGCCATCGTATTCCGCCGGCACAATATCCGTCACCAGCGCGGACAGTGCAATATCGTATGTATCGGTACCCGAGCACATGGCAAACAGGAACCCGCCCTCGGAGACGTATTGTTTGATGGTCTGGGCCACATCAAGTTTCAGGTGGCTCACCTTGTGGTGCCCGTGCCGGTCTGCCGCCAGTTCAGCTTCACGCTGCTGCTCAATGTACCAGGGCATATTCCGGTACTGATAAAATTTCCCGTACTGCCCCGTAAAATCCTCGTGATGGAGATGGAGCCAGTCATAGGCGGACAGCCGCCCCCCCAGAACATCATCATCATAGAGCATGTCATACGGGACCTCCGCGTATTCCAAAGCCAGAAGTACGGCATCGTCCCAGGGCAGCGTCTGTTCCGGGGCGTAGACGGCAATCCGTGGCGGGGTTTCCAGACGTACCAATGCAGTATTGGCTCGGTTACTTTCCACCTCCGCGACCAGTTGTGCCACCGCGGTGCCGGAGATGACATCGTACGTGATTCCGCGCAGCGCAAGTTCATTCCGTAATCCGGCAAATTCCGCCATCAGAAAGGATCCTCCGCGATAATTGAGCAGCCAGTCCACCGGCTCCCCCCGCTGGAGTGCCCAGTAAACCGCCCCATATGCTTTCAGGTGATCCGACTGGTTCGCATCCATCGGCACCAGTACATCCTGCAGCGCCTGCGCGGGCAGGGCCGTCAGAAAAAGCAGCAGTACACCGCTACAGGCTCGTTGTACGAAGGACCCGGATGCGTTCACGCACCTTGTCCACCAGCAGGGAGCCGGGGTACCGGGTAAGCAGGTCGGTGTAGGCCTGGAGTGCGCCGGCCGTGTCGCCTTGGGTGGTTTCAAGAATTTCAGCATAATGAAAAAGGCTGCGGTCCCGCAGCGGGCTTTCGGGGTGTATGAGTCGGAATTCACCGAATGCACTCAGGGCCTCTTCGGACTGCCCATTCATCAGCAATGCCTCTGCACGCAAAAACCTTGCCTCATCTGCAATCGGATGATTTCCCCATTCCGCCAGTATATTCTGTGTTGCCAGCACGGTTTCATTTGCTTTTTGCTGGCGCAGGAGCAGCCGTGCCTGCGCATACTGCAGGAGTGCCTGATTGGTGGAGTCCGGCGGGGGGCTTTCAAGAAGAAGGACACGCAGTGCAATCGCATCGTTGGCGGTTTCTTTGTCCGTCTGGTCCCGGATTCCTTCCAGTGTGGACAGTGCACCGGCAAATTCTCCGGTATAAAATTGAATTCTGGCTTCCTCAAATCTGGATCGTGCAAAGAGTTCTCCTCCTTTGATTCGTGTAGAAAGCTGCATGAAAATGGCGGCAGCCTGATCCAGTTCTCCTTCTTCTATCGCAAGGCGCCCCAGATCAAACTGTGCCTGCTGTCCCACCGAAGAATTTCTGTACTGGGCGGCCAATTGCTGTAGAATCATCCGGGCGGCATCACGGCTCTGAAAGACATCCTGATGCAGGGCCGCAATCTGTGCCATGACCGCCGGCGCTCCGGGATGGCCGGGAAAATCAAGGAGGAACTGTTCATAGGTCTCCAGGGACTTCCGGTAGGCTTCGGGGGATGCGTCTGCCCGTTCCGCCTGTAACCGGTACATGTCGGCGATTCCCAGACGTGCCTGCACAAAAATCTCTTCTTCGGGGTGCGTCTCAAGAACCGCCTGGAATGCGCTGCCGGCCACCGTATATGCGCCTCCCTCGGCGGCTCGCAGGGCAAACTGATAGATCGCTTTCCCGCTGGTATCCTGCTCCATGGCCGTAATCTCCCGGTAGGCCTGCTCAAAATCTCCATTCTCCTCGTAAAGCCAGGCCAGAAGGTCACGCAACTGGGGGAACCCGGGCTGTGAGGACACGCGTTCCTGTGTGATGCGAACTGCAATTTCAAGGGCCCCTTCCTGCTGCATGCCCCGCCCAAGCCGCCCCCGAACATAATTCAACTGCCGTGCATTCAGGGTTAAGAGATCCAGATATTCCCGGATGGCGAATTCATGCTGTCCGGTCAGACTGTACAGGTAGGCAAGTTCAGCATGGAACAGGTTCGGGTTTCTGATTGCCTGTCTGCCCTGTTTGAGCAAGTCAATTGCCTGAACCAGCAGACGTACCCCGACCATGCTGCTGTAGGCGATCCGGTATGCGGTTTCGGACTCGGTGCCGGATGCGACCATCGCATACCAGGCATCCAGGGCGGCGGGTTCTTCGCCATTGAGATAGAGCAGTTGTGCACGCTCCGATTCAAGGGGCAGCCGCTGATTTTCTTCACTGCGGGCGATCTCCTCATCCAGGAGCAGGATGGCCTCTGGATATCGTTTGGCACTGGTATACGATTCCTTGAGTTTATTAAAAAAGATTTTTTGATCCGGATACTCACGGCGCAACTCACGCAGGACGTTGATGGCCCGGTCAAACTGCATCCCCCGCAAGTATCCCAGTGCGAGTTGATAGCGGGAGCCGGCATTGCCTTCAAGCAGTTCTTCTTCCGAAATCGGGCGGCTCCGGTCTGTGCGTTGCGGCTGCGCCGAAACGGAACTGGTGAGGGTAATCACGCAGATACAGCAAGTGAGAAATGATCGCATGGGGGTGTGAACTCTTTCGGGCGCAGATAGTGCAAGGGGAGAGCCAAATTTATGTGTTGTGCACATTTTTCAAATCCAAAATCATGGATCCAAGCCTTTGAATGGTCAGTCAGGTTTTGTTGCAGTGGTCGCCTCTGCCGATTGAGTGCACAGGAAGCAGGTCAGGAGCAGGTGGAAGATTCTCCTCCACGCAGGAACTTGTTCGTCATCTATCGGCAATTTTGAACAGGGTACATTGAACAATCCGCCGTCAAATTCTATTCCTCAGTTCATGTTGCAGTCTGGCAATCAGGCACCGGATTTTATCGGAACGACCAGTGAGGGCAAAAAGATTCGCCTCAGCGACTTCATCGGAAAAAAAGTGGTTCTGTATTTTTACCCGATGGATAACACCATCGGATGTACGACTGAAGCGTGCAGTATCCGGGATCAGTGGGCGGCATTTGAAGCGGCCGACATTGCAGTGATTGGTGTTTCGGTGGACAGCGTCAAATCGCATCAAAAATTTATAGCAAAGTACAATCTCCCGTTTATCCTTGTATCAGATCCGGCCAAAGAGATTGTGGACACCTATGACTCGTGGAGGCCCGGAGGCAAATATCTGTATGCAAAATCGTGGCTTGGTGTGAAACGGATGACATTCCTGATTGACGAATCCGGTGCGATCATCAAGATATTTCATGCACCGAAAAACTCCGTCCACGGCAAGGAGATTCTTGATGCGTTTGCCGAACTGCAATAGTTGTACCTGGATTGAATTGTGCGCGTGAACGCATGCTCCAAATCCAAAAGATGATTGATAACGGTACACGGAACTTCCAGCGAACCGGCCCCCCTGCGTCTAATGTTGATCACCTGAAGAATTTTGATGGTCTGCATATGCAGTCTAGAAACCCGCATCTTCCATCTGTTGGATGAAGTGCGGAACTATAGAATGAAATCCCGGTTTAAGAAATCGTAACTTTTTAATTTTTGGAAAGTTAAAATTGTCTATATAATGTTATACTTTTAGTATTTTGAACTTGAATGGAGCAGTTCGCATGGATACCAAGACCATCCAAACAGGGAAAACCATTCCCATTCCTCCAATTCCTCTACGAACCCGACACACCCGCATCCTTGCGTTTTCCGCGTCACATCCATAACACACTTCCCGAAATTATACCACTGAACGGATGCCATCTCCAGACACAAACATCGTCAGTCAGATGGATTTTTGGACGGATCCATGTTCCCCTGCAGCGTCCGCATACGAACCAAATCCGTCATCCATCCGTTTACATTCCGAATTCTCCTCCATAGCAGTCTGATCCGGCATCTCCATGAGTTCTATGCGGACGATCCCGCGTCCTGTTCGGTGTCCACAAACCGCTGTGCAAGTCTTATCTTGACGGAACCACTGACGGAATTCATGCCGACGAATACGGAAAAGACGGTCAACGCCAAACTCGCCGAATGCCTGCGCAGCAAGCATCCAGGCTGGACGATTGGTGCAGAGCAGACCGGAGTATTTGTGGAAAAACTGAAGCAGCCGGATATCGTCATCTCGCATGAGAATGGATTGACGGTCATTGTGGAAACGGAGTATGCTCCCGCGCGGACGGTTGGAACGGACGCAAAGTCGCGGCTGGGCAGGAAAATTCAACGGACAGGAGAAGAGGTTGAGGTGTGCCTTGCGGTCCGGCTTCCGGCCTCCCTTCGTCAGACCGCGCAAAAAGATCTGGATACGGCAATTCAGACGGCCACCTATTCCTTTGTCCTGTTTCTGTATGGGGGCGAAGAGGGGGTATTAGACCGCATAGAGCAATGGCCGGGGGACGGATGGCTTGCGGGGAGTCTGGAGGATCTGGCGGACAGCATTGAGGCGGTGGTGTTATCCGAGCGGCGCGTCCTGCAAGGGGTCAGGATTCTGGAGGAGACCGTACGTCAGGCCGCCGGATACATGCAGGCACACACCCCCAAATACATCTTTGCAATCCTCGCAGAAAAACTGCATCAGGAAGCCGGGGAGCAGACCAACCGGATGGCCCTCGCCATTTTGGCCAACGCGGTCATCTTTCATATGCGCCTTGCCCGCCTGCACCCCGAGATTGCGGGACTGGCGGACCTGCAGACCGACACCGGAAAGTTTCTGAAGGGGGATGTGCTGGACTGCTGGCAGGAAATTCTTGCAATCAACTACTGGCCGATCTTCCGCTTAGCCTCCGACCTGCTGCGCATCCTGCCGGAGCGTGAA
>JAJECV010000101.1 GCA_022821875.1 Rhodothermales bacterium | reverse complement strand
GGTTGGAGGGACAATCAATTAGTATTTTATCAAAATAGGGATTAGCGGGAATCTGTATGCAGATGAGATGGGTTTAGGCAAATGAAACGGATACGCCCGTGGTTATTTTTACCGAAAATTCATCTTTAGCCTGAAGCATGAGAGGTCATTTCGGCCGGAAATTCAGTTTGAATCACAATGGTGTGCGGGATGCTGACCGGCCAAATCCCCATGATCGGTGGTTGCAGCCGTTATCTGACGCACTGAATTCGTCGTGAGTGAATTTGATGCGGGAAGTAATTTCAGAAAAACAGACTTCGAACTTTGTCAGCGGTTTAGACTTAAAATCGCTGCCTCCAGGCCGGTCTCGACACAGGTCTGCTGAGTTTCAGAAAGGAAATTGTATGAGGTGCAGTATTTTAGGGTGAATTAATCAATCAGACATGGAACGATCTGGACTATTAAAGGGCAAAAAAGGAGTCGTCTTCGGGGCTCTGAATGAGAGTAGTATTGCCTGGGCAATCGCCAAAGCCGCACATCGGGAAGGCGCACAATTCGCCCTCTCAAATGCGCCCGTTGCAAAGCGATTCGGAACAATGGAAGGGCTGGCTGAATCAGTTGGCAGCCCCGTAATCTGGGCGGATGCAACGAAAGATGCGGATCTGTCCTCCCTCTTTGATCAACTCAAAGAATATTATGGACAGATAGATTTTATCGTCCACGCAATCGGGATGGGTGTCAATGTCCGTAAACGTCGCCCGTACGAGAAATTAAACTATGACTGGTATGCAAAGACACTGGATGTCTCTGCGATTAGCCTGCATCGAATTGTACATCATGCAATGGAGAGTCAGGCACTGAACGAAGGAGGATCCATTTTGACGATTTCCTATATCGGTGCACAGCGTTCATTTTCCCACTATTCGGAGATGGGAGATGCAAAGGCATTACTTGAAAGTATTGTGCGAACCTGGGGCGCACGGCTTGGAGAGCATCGGATTCGTATCAATGCAATCTCGCAGAGCCCCACGCAGACTACGGCGGGGCAGGGCATATCAGGTTTTGATGCAATGTTTGAGTTTGGACAGAATATGTCTCCGCTAGGGAATGCAGATGCAGATAGCTGCGGAGACTATGCAGTGACTCTTTTGAGTGATCTGACCCGTATGGTGACCATGCAGACGCTGTATCATGATGGCGGCTTCAGTAGTATCGGGATTACAGATGCAATGGTTGAACCCATGATGCGGATGCTGAATTCTGATGAATCTTGACCCAGTTGATGCATTCGCTCTTTGGTGAATCGGCGATGATATTACTGACGATTTGTACCGCGGCTGTACTCAACCTTTTTCCGGTTGATTCGGATGCGTCGCAGTCTGTGGAAACAGATGCTGAGGATCTGTATTACGTGACGGGACGAAAAACCAGTTTATATCGGGATATGGAGCAGGTGAAACCTTATCTGCGACTTCGATTCAGAGAACCGGTTCGGGTTGTTTCATCAGATGGAAGGGTAAGACAGGTACGTACCATGGACGGCGCTCTGGGGTATGTGAATGCGAACGAGATATCAAATATCTGGATCCTCGTTTCAAAGCGGCGAAAACTGGTGACCCTTCACAGGGGGATGAGGGTTGTATCTGAGTTCAGGGCAGATTTTGGCTACAATGCATACTCGGACAAAAACATTCGTGGATCGCAGGAAGAGCCGGATCACTGGCGGACGCCAGAAGGCGTTTTCTATGTCGTGAAGAAAAATCCATATAGTAAATTTTATCGTGCGTTTCTATTAAATTATCCCAACGCTGAAGATGCCGAACGGGGAAAACGGGATGGCCTGATTAGTCAGAAAGATTATGAATCGATCATGCTGGCTGAAAAAAGAGGAACTCCGCCACCGATGGGCACGATCCTGGGCGGGTACATTGAGATTCACGGGAACGGAACCGGCCTTGCATCAAACTGGACCGAAGGATGTGTTGCCGTTCGGGACGAAGACATGGATTTTATGTGGTCCTATGTGCAGGAAGGAACCCCCGTAGTCATTGAGAAATAGGGGGGATTCCCATGGGTTCAACCGTGATTCTCTGGAGAGAGTCAAACAGAAATAATCGGTGCAGGGAGGTAACCGAATTCAGGGATACCATAACTGTAGGATTCCGAGATTGAATCCTTATCATTAGGCGATGCGTAAAGTAGAAAAAATGAAACTGGAGAAGGTGAATAGGCTGCTCACATTGCTGATGCTTTCTTTGTTCGTACCTGCTGCGTTTGCACAGGTGCGTGCACCGAAACCGCTAGAGTTGAATTCGGACTCTCTTTCAGGACCGGTATTTGTCGTTCCAGTGAATGGTATGATTGATAACGGGTTGGCGCGTTATATTGACCGGGCGGTGCGGGATGCAACCAGTCGAGGTGCGGTGCTTACAGTATTTGAGATTGATACATTTGGGGGGCTTGTAGATGCTGCTGATAAGATCCGAAAGACGCTGTTAGATGCAGAAATGTCCACCGTTGCATTCATTGACAAGAATGCCGCCTCAGCAGGGGCACTGATCTCCTATGCAGCAGATCGCATCGTCATGGTGCCCGGTGCGTCTATCGGCGCCGCGACCGTCGTTGAAGGGATGGGGGGGGATGCGGCCCCTGATAAATATCAGAGCTACATGCGTGGGCTGATGCGGTCTACCGCCGAAGCGAATGGGCGGGATCCACAGATTGCAGAATCAATGGTGGATCCATCTCTTGAAGTAGAGGGGGTATCCGAGGAGGGAAAAGTCCTGACGCTCAGTGCAGAGGAAGCGCTGGAACTTGGAGTGGCAGATCGGATTATGGAGACAACCGACGCGGTGATTGCTGCTTACGGTCTGGACAGCCCAACTCTGGTCGCGCATCGCGAAACAACCGCAGAGCGTGTACTCCGGTTCCTTGGATCACCGGTCGTTCAGTCGATTCTGATGCTTATGATGCTTGGTGGACTTTACTTTGAACTGCAAACACCGGGAGTGGGATTTCCAGGCGCAGTTGCACTTCTGGGGATTGCCCTGTTCTTTGCGCCCCATTATCTGTTGGGACTCGTTGAAGTGTGGGAGATCCTCCTTTTTATCCTTGGAGTCGGGTTGATTATTGTTGAATTGTTCATATTCCCGGGGTTTGGTATTGCCGGAATATCAGGCTTGATCCTGATTCTGTTTTCATTAGTTGCTGCACTGATAGGCAATGTAGGATTTTCATTTCCGCCCGTGTCCGATGTGATGCCAAGCATCTATACTCTGGCAGTAACTCTGGCGATTTTGGTTGCAGGGTCCGCTGTGGCGGTACGCATGTTTCCAGGATCGGCAACAGCAAACGTACTTGTACTTGCACCGGAATTGAGCAGCAGTGAAGGGTATACGACCGCCGTGACGCATTCCGAGTATCTAGGCAGAGTCGGAACCGCACTGACGGATCTCCGGCCGTCAGGTGCGATGCTGATAGACAGGAAACGTGTAGATGTAATTACAGCCGGTGAGTATATTGATTCCGGCACACAGGTGCAGGTTGTGGATGTACGTGGAACCCGAATTGAAGTAAGAACTTACGAGGCGTAAACGTGGAAGTACTTATCCCGATTGTGTGCATTTTGGCAGGACTTCTGCTGATTACCATAGAAGTCTATCTGATTCCAGGATTCAATGTGATCGGGATCCTGGGATCCCTTTTGATCATCTTCGCAATTGGGTACGCCTATAGCGAATCAGGGTTGCTATCCGGAACCATCACATTGTCGGTGACCTTGGGCAGCGGCATTGCCCTTTTTCTCATACTCTGGAGATCGGGAGCCTGGGATCGTTTTATCCTCTCAACCACATTGAAAACGGAGGTTGATGCAGCAAATCGAAGAAGGGATGAGCGGGCTCGTTATCTGGGGAAGACGGGAGTTGCCATTACGCCACTCCGACCGACCGGTATTGTTGAGATTAATGGGGAGCGTGTAGAAGTATCTACTGAAGGGGAGTTTATTGCCGTAGGGAGCAGTATTCGAATCGTTGCGATGGATCGCCGCCGGTTCTTTGCCCGTCTGGATACCGCTTAGCGTGGACAGCTACCATTGCAGCTGTGCGGAAACGGTCAGAGTGCGCCCAATGAGATGACTGGTCCGGTCAGCAAGGATGGTCTGTTCGATCCCGAATTGTCCTTGCTCCTGCAAATATCGGTAGGCGGGATTCTGTCTGTCGAAAGCGTTAAGTAAGTCAAAACGGACCCATAATCTGCGATTGGAATTGTTCCGAATGATTGCCGCAATTCCAATATCGAATTGACTGAATGGGGCCAGCGAATGTCCCTCTGCAGTCGGGTCGTCAAAGGAGTACTCGTCAAAAGATGCGGCGTAGTCAATGTTCGACCCCAACAGGTCGTAGTAAGCCCGTTTGAATGCCCATTGGCGCCCCCAGACACTTTGCCAGCGCAGGGTGCCTTCCAATACAGGAATTGGTCTTATAATTATTCGGGTTTGAAGCTGGTGCGGTACGTTCCACGGGACAGGAATGAGGATGGCTTCTTCCGTCCGGAATGTATACTTCCGTTTTGACTCGCTGCGTTCGTAAAGAAATGCAAAATCAATCCTTTGACCATGTTTGCGTAATTCAAAGGATGTCCCGTACACAAATCCATCGGTAGTGGTAACAAATTCGTCAATCTGATCAATCTGTGTTGAGTCTTGATCCTGACGCCAAAGCATCGGATAATCAATCCGGTATAGGCGACGCTGGTTCTTGTAGTAGTATTCAAACCCAAATTGCCAATTGGTCAAGAACTGCGCGGACAGATCAACGCTGTAATGATGCGAAAGAGGTGCGCGAAGCGTCTCGTCCACGGGAATCCACAAACGGGTTGACGGGACAATTGTACTTGGACTGATGGTCGCAATCTCAAACTGGTTCAGGAACTGATAATAAGTCCCGGTTGAAATTCGCAGGGACATGCCATAGCCCCTCCTGTAAGATGATTTAAGGAGTAGGGATGTGCGAGGCTCTATATGCCATCGGTCCTGGGCCCGCAACCAGGTAAATCGGAGACCAGCGGTCAACTCCACCCAGGAACGTGGACTCCACATCTGTTGCAAGTACCCTGAGGAAGTGTGAGAATATCGCTCGTGATTGAGAACTCGCGGCAATACATGCTGAACACTGAAGTGATGCTGAGTCCATGAAAGATCTATCCCTGCTTGCAGGAGCCCCTGTTCATGTGCCTGACGAACGGAGATCTTTAGATCGTTATTTGAAACCTCATTTTCATCACTGGTCGCTACAGAGTTTTCGCGATACAACTGGAAGGCCGCAAACACACTGTTCTGGCGATCCAGCCCTCCATAATTGTGCGAAAAGAAATACTTACCCTTACGCCAGGAGATGCGCCAACTGAAGTTGTCGGTCAGATACTGGTTCCAGTACAGACGCGTATTCTGATTGATCCATGCATGACGATCCGGTGAGACATCTCTGCGCACAGCCATCGAATCTCTTGATGCGGACAGTAATTGCCCTTCCAGTTCACTGTTCCCCCTGTAGAGAGATGCCCCGAATTCTCGCTGGTTATCTAGTTCCAGCTTTACCGCAGCATGTATATCGTTGAAATTGATGTCAGGCAATGAAGGGGATGGGATTTTATCGAGGCGGCCAACCAGAGTATTATAGCCCTGCGTATTAAAATTTTTGAGTGGATAGATGCTGGCACGCATCAGAAAATCATCCGGACGATTCCATTCCCGAAGCAGGTCATTCACGCTTTCACTGCGCAAATTGCTCCACCAGTGATCCCAAATACTACTTCGAAATGCTCCCATCAAGGATAGGTCGGTCCGTCCGAGATCCATATGATTTGTAATGCGTGCATTAAATGAGATGGGATCAATCTGCACTTCAATGGGGTAGTTCGATTCCAGCGAGTGTTCTGCATGAATGATTCCAGCCAGGTAACTTCCATGCTCTACGTTAAATCCCGCTTTTCTGATCGAGACCTGTTCAATGGCAAAAGGATTGAATATCCCAAACAACCCCAAATGAATCGGCTCAAACACTGTACTTTCATCAAGTTTGAACTGATGTTCGCCGAGACCACTGCCCTGGATATGGATGTCATTGGTATTTATATCCACATAGACTCCCGCTACATCCCTCAGATTCTGGACAACATCAGATGTCCCCAGCCCCGTTATTTGCCTCAGATCCGTTGCACCTCGGGTATCCATTGTATAGGGACGGTCACTGATGACAAGTGAAAGATCAGAGGGCAGGGGCGTGGCAATGATTTCCAGGGGGCGTTCCGGTACGATCCATTCGGATAACAGAACATTGATTGCCAGAACGGAGTCAGGGAACAGACGGATTTCCTGTTCTTGAGTTAGATAACCGATATGGCTAATCTGGACCTTTGCAGATTTACGAGGCTGGGTTGAGAGGATAAACTGGCCGTTGAGGTCAGAGGTTGTGCCTTCGGAGGTTTCGGCCAAAGCAATATGTGCTCCTCGGAGAGGGGCACCGTTCTGAGCAGAGTGGACATAACCGGTGAGTATTGCCGTTTGACGACCAATCGGTTCAAGAACAAATGTGCCGCTAGGCTGGCGAAAAAAAACGACCCCCGTTCCCGCCAGCAGGTATTCCATATCAGATTCCGCGTCGGCTGCAATGGGAGCCGCCCACGCAGTATACCTGTCCTGTAAGGTATTTGATGCATAAGAAAGGTCAACCCCCCAGATGGACTGGAAGCGGCTGACTGCATCAAGAAGAGGGAGTTGGGATTGCGCGACCGAAACTGTTACATTTCCAAGTGATGCGGCAGACAGAACGGCTACGCAACAAATCAGATTGCGCACGAAACAAGGCTAAGTAACTTTTACGAAAACAACTTTCGTGCAAGTGACTGATAGGCAATCAGCGTGGAGTCGTAAGCAGAAAGCCATCCGAAACTGCACGATATTCGCAATGTAACGCACAAATGTCCCGAATGATTTCTTCCGCCGTTTCTGGAGATTGTTTAAGGATCCCGATGGAGAGAGATTCCAGTTCCGGTGATTCCAGTGTAATGGCTACATCGTAGCGCCGTTCAATCTCCTTGAGAATATTCCCCAGGGGTTGTTCAGAAAATTTGAAGCCGCCGTCCACCCAGGTATAATCTTCCGCCGAGGCCTCTGCTTTTTGTGTTACCAGCGGTTCCTGTCCATTGGGCTGTATTCTGGCAGACTGTCCTGCGGTTAACACCACTGCATGGTCAGCGGCCGTATGAGGGACTACCTGAACCTCTCCCGATTCAACGGTTATATCGGTGGCCGCATTGATTTCATCAGGCCAGGACCGCACATTGAAGGATGTGCCTAATACCCTTGTTTCAGCATCAAAGGACGTAACGACAAACGGGGTCAAGTCGTGTTCGACACTCAGGAAAATTTCCCCTTCACGCAAGGTTAATTCGCGGGACACGTCTCCAAAATTCTTGCGGTATTCAATATGTGTACCACTGTTGAGCAGTATCGTGCTTCCATCAGGTAATTGATGCGTAAGTTGTTCTCCGTGTGGGGCAAAGACAGATGTAGATTGTTGTGTAATGGTAATTCCGACAGCGATAATGACAGCAATACAGGCCGCCAGTGCAACTGCGCGCGGCCAGGTAACGACTCGCAGGTAGCGGGGTCTGGTGGCCTGCTGAATCAGCGGCCATAGATCGTTCCCGACACGTTCAAACTCCTGTTCGGATGGCTCACCATCATAATAGGATGCCGCAAGCTGCCACACCGTCAGTGTATCAGGGATTTCAGAGAAATCCAGATGGTTCAGAATTTCGTCAGGCGGTGAGGAGTTAGGATCTGTTGTGTTCATGCAACTTCTGGTCTTTTTGTAGTGCCTGCAATTTGGTGCGCAGATCTCGCAAAGCAAGCATTACATGTGTATTAACGGTCCGGGGAGTAAGATTCATGACAGTTGCGATTTCTGCGTGTGTGAGTCCCTCAAAACGGCTAAGCGTGAAGGCTTGTCGCCGGCGAGGGGGGAGACTGTCAATCCACTGATGGACCTGTTCTTCAAGCATCTCAAAATCAACATGCTCATCCGGGGCGGGTGTATCCTCAATTGCAACATCATCTGCCTCTATCCCGTCTGAGTAATGTGAGTCACGGGACAGGTTGAGGGCCTTGTTCCGGACCATCGTGTACATGAGTGCAAGAAGGGACTTGTCTGGGTCCAGGGTTGTGCGCTTTTCCCAGATCTTAACGAATACGTCCTGCACGATGTCCCGTGAAGTGTCTTCATCTTTTGTGAAACGCCAGCAAAATCTGATAAGTGTGACATTTACTTCTTCAAACAACTCCTGAAAAGCTTTTCTGTCCGACTCAGCCAAACGTCTGCTAAGTTGCGAAAGCCTAGCGGATAGCGTGGTCGCTTGCCCTTCGTTTGTGTTCAGTTGAAGATCTTGTTTTTGTGTTCGGTTCATATACACAACACCTCAATTGAGTGACCAATCTTAAATTTTATTTGAAAGCACGGTTCGGTTTAATAATATTTCACACCTAGAATCAATATCTCTCTATTTTTGAAACATTAGGGCTTTGAAGTTAAAAATTTGATTTAACAACAGAAAATTCATTTTTTTTGATTTATCTATGCCAGTACCCCGGCAAGGGTTGCGGTCATGAGGTTTGCGAGGGCACCAGCGAGCACTGCTTTGACACCCAGTTCCGCAATGAGTGTGCGTTGATTGGGGGCAAGCGGCCCAATTCCTCCGATCTGAATGGCGATGGACGAGAAGTTGGCAAAGCCGCATAAGGCAAACGTTGACATGGTAATTGACTTCTGCGAGATCGTTCCTGCCTGCATGATGTCAGCTAACTGCAGGTAGGCTACAAATTCGTTGGCGACGATTTTGTAGCCAAGCATAGAGCCGACCGCCAGGATATCCTCGGACGGAATGCCAATCATCCATGCAATGGGGGCAAATCCCCAGCCTAGGATTTTCCCGAGAGTCAATTCGGCACCAAAGAAGCCCCCAGTCCAGCCTAGGAGGAAGTCTATCATTGCCAGAAGCGCAATGAATGCCAGCAGGATTGCAGAAATATTCAGCACGAGTTGCACACCGTCACGTGCTCCTGTTGCTGCGGCATCAATCACATTTTTTGATTCAGTGAGTTTTGGGAGTTCAACCTTCCCGAGTGTGACGGGCTGCGCGGTTTCGGGGACAAGGATTTTACTGAAAATGATTGCAGCGGGGGCAGACATAAGGCTTGCGCCAAGCAGATGTTCGGCGAATTTAAGTTGTGCCATATCTAGTGGAATCCCCTGCATTGCGGCATAGGGAATCGCTAAAAAGGCGATATAGGCCGCCATGACTCCTCCCGCCATAGTTGACATGCCGGCACTCATTAAGGTCATGATCTCGGATCGGGTCATGTTTTCCAGATAGGGACGAATCACCAGTGGCGCTTCGGTTTGGCCGACGAAGACATTGGCGGCAACCGAGAGCGATTCTGCCCCGCTGGATTTCAGCAGTTTTGCGACCACGCGCGCCATAGATTTGACGACCCATTGCATGAGGCCCAGATGGTACAGAATGCCCATCAGTGACGCGAAGAAAATGATTGTGGGAAGAACCTGAAAGGCAATGGCGGTTCCCCAACTCTGACCAATAACCAGCGGAGTTCCCGGCTCCATGCTTCCGTCTGCCGGCAGCGCAATGTCGCCGAGCACAAACTGTGCTCCTTCGGTTGTGAACTGCAATATCTTTACGAAGAAGGTGCTGATCCACGAAAAGATTACTTTCGGCCAGCCAAAAGGGGCAAAAAATTGTCCCAGTGCCTCGCCCTGGAGGACCAGAATTGCGATCATGATCTGGGCCAAGATCCCTAAAACAATCAGTCGCCAACTCGCCAAACGGCGGTTTTCGGAGAACAGCAGTGCGAGGCCGATAAGGGTGGAAAGTCCGATAAGTGCACGGACAGCAGGGACAGCAAATTCCATTAAAAGGACGAATATTGAGGGATTGAAAGAACTGAGCGGGGGCTACGTTTGGGTTCTGCACTCAAGATAATTCATTTGCGGCGAAAGCCTGCGATATGATGGCGGATGATTGTCCTGCGAACGTTGAATTCTGCCGGTAGCCGAGACAAGATGTTGCTTTAACGGTTGAACCCGTACAGGGATTGCTCAGATCACATAGGCGTATTCCAATTCCGTCCATCCGCTTCGGGATTCGGTAGCTTTCCATGGCAACATCATGTGGATTGATCGTACATCCTGCAGCGGGAAGAATTTATTCTCTGGAAGCGCAAAGATAGATTCCTGATATGCAGTCGTAAAAGATGAAATGATACAAATATCCGGGGCAGGACTGTGTTATGAGAAAAGATGCGGCAATATTCCGTATTTTGATAGTCTGGGTCCAGATGAGGGGCAGTGGTTGTATACCGCTCAGGGGGGCAAGCCATTCTGAGTACGTGACCAAGTCGTGTTTGTCTGCCTCGTTGGATTCCTTCGCAGTGCTGCGTGTATCTGTGATGTGATCATGGTGATCAGTTATTGAGCGCCGGATCACAGTTTTGTAGCCTAAAATTTTTTCGAAATGATTTTTGAACTTTCTCCTGAATATGCCGGAATTTGATACGAAGCCGATTCTCGCAGGACTTAATGATCGGCAGAGAGAGGCCGTGCAAACGACCGAAGGGCCATTATTGGTGGTAGCGGGGCCTGGATCCGGCAAGACGCGTGTCCTGACATGCAGAATTGCTTGGCTTCTGGCATCGGAAGCAGCTCGCCCCTACCAGATTCTTGCACTTACCTTTACAAACAAGGCGGCCCGTGAAATGCGTGAGCGGGTAGAGAAACTCCTGCCTGATGGAATGGCGAAAGGGATGTGGGTGGGCACTTTCCATGCACAGATGGTCCGACTGTTACGTATGGAAGCTTCACATCTTGGGTTCACCTCCGACTTTACTATTTATGACACGGGCGATTCGGAGCGGATTCTTAAACAGCTCATTAAGGAGTACGGCTATGATCCAAAGGTGATCAAGCCGCGCACGGTTCAGAATTATATATCGGGGGCCAAAAACGCCAGAGAGTCTTCCGATCAAATGAATGCCCGCGCAGAATCCAAACAGGCCAAGATTGCCGCAAATCTGTATGTGCACTACAACGCAGCGCTGCAAGCGGCGAATGCATTCGACTTTGACGATCTGCTTCTGAAACCGTTAGAACTTTTTGAGCAGCAGCCGGAGACCCTTCAAAAGTATCAGCAAAAATGGTCTCATGTGCTGATTGACGAATATCAGGACACGAACCGGGTACAATACCTGCTTGCGCGGTCTCTCACCGGTGCGCATCGCAATTTATGTGTCGTTGGTGATGATGCTCAAAGTATTTACGCATTCAGAGGCGCAGACATTCAAAATATTCTTTCCTTCAAGGAAGACTTTGAAGAGGCAAAGATCGTACGTCTTGAGCAAAATTACCGTTCGACCAGAAATATTCTTAAGGCGGCGGATTCGGTTATTGCCGAGAATTCCAATCAGATTAAGAAGACACTCTGGACGGACAATGAAGCTGGTCAGCCGATCACGCTAATTCAGGCAGCGAGTGATCGGGACGAAGCTAACCGGGCTGTGGATATCATTCGAAAGGAACGAGGCAGAACAAACCTCAAACTCCAGGATTTTGCGATCCTCTATCGGACGAATGCACAGAGCCGTACGTTTGAAGATGCGCTTCGCAAAAGGGGCATTCGCTATAGAATTGTCGGCGGTCTCTCATTCTATGAGCGCAAGGAGATAAGGGACGCGATTGCCTATCTTCGCCTCTTGGTCAATCCGAATGATGTTGCAAGTTTCCAGCGGGTGGTGAACTATCCAGCAAGGGGGATCGGGATCAGGTCGCAACAGGTAATTCTTGAGTATGCACGGCAGCCGGGGTATGATTTGAGTACCGCGCTCCGTGAAAGTGAACGTCTACCGATTTCCAGCAGGGCGAAAAATTCGTTGACAGAATTTGCAACCCTCATCAGAAATCATACGGAAAAGCTGGAAACGATGGAACCGAGTGAGGTTGCCGTGTCGCTTTGCCAGCAGTCCGGCTTCATGAGAGAACTGGAATCTGATGAAACTCCAAGTGGGCTAAGTAGACAAAACAATCTGCATGAACTTTTTCAGGCGATTCAGAGCCATACGGATGAAGATGCGTCTCATACCCTCAGCAGTTATCTTCAGATCGTTGCGCTGATGACCGATGCAGATACGGATAAATCCAGTGCGGATCGTGTCGTGCTGATGACACTTCATGCATCTAAGGGGTTGGAATTCCAGGTGGTCTTTATTGGAGGATTGGAAGATAAACTGCTCCCGTACATTCGCGGGGAGGAAATTGATCCGGCTTCTCTTGAGGAGGAGAGGAGGCTGTTCTATGTTGGAATCACCAGAGCAAAATCCCGTCTATACCTTGGACGGGCCAAAGTACGCTCAAGGTACGGGGGAGAGTTCAATTACACGCAGCCGAGCCGGTTTATCGATGAGATTGATCCCAGTGTTCTGAGTACCCGTTCAACCAGAGCACCTTGGCAGCATCGTTCTGGGTCATCGAAAAAATCTTACCGGGGTTCAAGAAATCGTTTTGGTGGATCTAGACCTTCCAATTCGGGAGGTAATCGTTCGCAGCGCTCCGGTTCAGGTTCTTCCAGAAAAATGGGGAATAATCTCCGGCCGGGGGATCCGTCCACCTTCAAGGTTGGTGCACAGGTGCAACATCAAAACTATGGCAAGGGCTGGATCACACACGTAGAGGGGGGAGGATCGGCGACTAAGGTTACTGTTGAGTTCAACAACTTTGGTCAGAAACAACTCCGTGCGGGAATGGCCCCGATGCGAGTGATTGGATAATCAGGGGAATCTATTTTTGGTTTGGGAATTATATCCATTAGTAACAACTTACCCAAAAAACGGGAACCTGTTCGGTTACTTTCCGGTAGAATTCGGAAATAAACCACCTTTCGGCCATGAGTGCACCTGGAAAACATCATCGCAAGGGACTCACCCTCTTGGAAATTGCGGACAAGTTCCGAGACAATGACGACGCAAAGGCGTGGCTTGCGCAAGAGCGCTGGGGCGGAACGCCCCGATGTCCCTATTGCGGGACGGACAACGTCCAGCGGGATGTCAAACATCCGACAATGGACTACCGTTGCCGTGAATGCAACAAGCGCCCCATGTTTAGCGTGAAGACGGGGACGGTCATGGAGCGCTCCAAGATCAGTTACCGCTGCTGGGCAATCGGCCTCTACCTGTTCACCACCAACCTGAAAGGCGTGTCGAGTATGCGATTGCATCGGGAACTGGGGATCGGCCAGAAAGCTGCCTGGTTCCTGCTGCAGCGCCTTCGCAAGGCGTTTGAGTCCTGTCCAGATGATCCGTTTGCGGGTCCCGTCGAGGTGGACGAAGCGTATTTCGGCGGGAAAGAGCGAACTAAGCACCATGATGCCAAGCAACACGCGGGGCGGGGCACCGCGGGCAAGTCCGCGGTAGTGGGGATCAAAGACCGCTCGACGAACACGATTGCGGTGAAAGCGGTGCCGAACACGACGAAGGACACGCTCCAGGGGTTTGTCACCGACCACACGGGCACGGGAACGCAGGTTTTTACCGATGAAAGCACCTCGTACAGCGGACTGCCTCGCAAGCATGCGACGGTGAATCACTCCGCCCTGGAGTTTGTGCGGGGCGAAGCGCACACGAACGGGATGGAATCTTTCTGGGCGACCTTCAAGCGTGCGCACAAGGGAGTGTACCACAAGTTCAGCAAGAAGCATCTGGGCAGATATGCTTACGAGTTCGCGGGGCGGCACAATATCCGTGATCTGGATACGATTCAGCAGATGGGTACGATTGTGGGCTGGATGGTTGGCCAGCGCATCCGCTATGTGGAGTTGATCGCCGAGAACGGACTGCCCTCTGGAGCGCGGCCCGTAACCTAAGTGCAGCAAAACATTTGGAGAATCCGCCCCTTGTCCTGGGCGGCAAACGTCGCCAAAAGGCACCCCTGCAAAACGTGCAGAGAAACGGATCTGCAATTTGACACCACTATACTGGGGGACTTGTCCTCACAGATCACGGGGCATGTGTGTGGAGACTGGTATACTCCCCAAGCATTCAACAGGGAGGTCAGCAAGAACTACAACGAAACTCTCGCGTTCCAGAGATAGTCCATTCGGCTCCTACTTGTACAGTTCGCACAATACTGCCCAAAATGAAGGGCATACCTCCCCGCAAAACAGAGAAACGGGCATCTGCCTCGTTGCCGCCCCCGACCTATCAACCATCCAGGCGCGAACTGGAGGAAGAGTTTGATATGCCGGGTGCCCCGATAGAGGCACTCCGCAAAGCATTTTTCCGCCCACTGGCTACGTCCAGTGAGGACAAAGCCCCCGCCAAGAAGTATTGACCCCAGAAACGGGGAGCCTGGTAACTGCCCCGCTCCTTGTACCCGTTGTTACTAATGGATATAATTCCCTTTGGTTTTGGCACCGTACATCGATGATCCTGTAAATCATCTATCAGACAGGAGCAACAGAAAATCTTCGAAATGGAATGATGGAAACTCCTGCATAGGGTGAAGTATTGATTTTGAATGCGCTCGCAGAAGTACCGGGGGATGCACCATAATGGTCGGTTGATGTTTGGGAGTACAGCCTTATTCATTGACAATTGTGCATGGGTGAATTTACAGCCCCATCATTCCCCGTTAAATCTCATTTCTGAGAATGATTTCACCAAAATCTCATAGCATTTAGGATGTTGCATGTCACGAATGGGGATTCGGCCGCAGTTCTGATCCGTGAAACGGGCATTGGTGGTCATATCCTTGCCTGGCAGGATGTCCTCCATATAGGTCCTGTCCCTGGTGGGCTGTCCATGGATGCATTAAGTCGGAGACGCGCAGATTTTCTGTCATCTTTGGGCTGGGGAGGGAAAGAGGAATTATTTCGTGATTTTGTGCTTCGGGATTCCACATTGCAGGTGCACGCAGACGGCGGGCAAATCGTTCTCTGGTTTGAGCATGATCTGTATGATCAATTGCAGTTGGTACAGATTCTCGCCTGGTTGGCAGAGATGGCCCCTCAGGTATGCGAGTGTTTCCTGATTTGCATTGATCGGTATCCTGGTGTTTCGTCGTTTCGTGGACTTGGAGACTTGAATCCGGAACAGATGACCCATCTTTTTGACACTCGCAGGCCAATTACATCCGAGCAGTTTTCTGTTGCAATATCCGCGTGGGATTGCTTCACCAGTTCAGATCCTGCCCGGCATCAGGCCTTCGCCGATACGGCTCATTTTGAGTTGCCATTTCTGCAGGATGCATATCGGCGCTTTTTACAGGAGTGGCCATCGATGAAGAATGGATTATCTCGAACTGAGGAGCATGCACTAGGTCTGATTGTTCTCGGAATGCATGATCCGGTAGAGTTATTGCGTGCGCATTGGGAAAATGAAGAGGTACCATTCATGGGAGATGCAACATTTTGGAAAATTCTCCAGGATCTGGCTCGTGGAACATCCCCGCTCATCCATGTAGAGGGAGGTGAGGCCTTGGAAGATTTTCGGAGTGTGCGGATTAGGAGCACCCTGGAGGGAACCGCAGTATTGTATGGTGATGAAGATGCAATCACGCTCCGCGGAATTGATCGCTGGTACGGTGGATACCACGCTGTGGGGCATGAGAGCATTCCAAGGTGGGATTCGGTGAAGAGGCGGCTAACCATTCCAGAGTCAGGGTAGGTTTTATGCTCTGAGGTAGTTACGGTTAACCGGGGCATATTTAAGTGATGGGAGGCTTGACCGTTGTCACAGGGAACTGATGGTAGGTTGCATGGGCATAGCAATCATTTACAGAGTAACCTGAACCATTCTCCGATGCTTCTTTAGCGGCTTTTCGTAAAATATTCAAAGTAGGGAAGGTAGAATGATGCCATATTGGGCCGTTTGTGAAAATAACCGGCAAATAAAGAAATCCCCACTGGATGCATCTTAAATGGATGTAGATCAGATGGCTATTCGGTACCATATTTGGCCGTTTGTGAAAATAACCGACAAATAAAGAAATCCCTACTGGAGACATCTTAAATGGAGATCAGACGGCTATTCGGCATCATATTTGGCCGTTTGTGAAAATAACCGGCAAATAAAGAAATCCCTACTGGAGGTGCCTTAAACGGAGTTCAGATGGCTACTCTGTACCATATTTGGCCATTTGTGAAAATAACCGGCAAATAAAGAAATCCCTACCGGGAGTGTCCTTGACGCTAGACACGTCCCAAATAATACGTACGAAATAATGTTTCAGATGCCCCGGGATAACGTGAAAAGGTTTTCATTCGGAACCAGAGCACGTACTCGGTATCTGCTAACAGTCATTCGTTTAGCGCTTAGCAACAGGCGGCATGGCGGGAATTGGCGTGCAGAGAATTATACCCAGAAATTGTCTAACGTCTTTAGCGGACTAAAAACGATCATTTCAGCAGTGTCATCATCTTCACGGCCCGGTGCTCCTCCGTTTGGAGGATATAGAGATAGGTGTCACTGGCAAGTCCCATCCCGCTGAACAACACGTTATGTCGCCCGGCCGGCTGTACACCATCCAGAAGCGTCCGCACTTTCTGCCCCAACAGATCATACACCGTAAGCGTGACATGTTGCGTCTTCGTAATCGAAAACTCAATGGCCGTGGACGGATTGAAGGGGTTCGGATAATTCTGCTCCAGCGAGAAGTCGGTTGGAATCGCATCCTCCAGCGATTCGATGGAAGTCCGTTCACCTGCATCGGTGATCGTGAT
>JAJECV010000031.1 GCA_022821875.1 Rhodothermales bacterium | reverse complement strand
TGCGACGCAAGGTGAAACGGCCCAAAAAAGAGACCCCCGAAATGTAAGAAAAACCGTTCAAATAGCACCTTTCTGGAGACTCCCTGAAAATCGGGAACAGGGGGCCTCCGCGAAAAATCCCACTACAATGTCGAACTTGCGCCAGCGCAAATTTGGCCAAACGGCCGAGCATGTGGCCGAGAGTTTTGGGCTCAGCGGCTCCACGACTGGACGCGTGTTTAAAGAGGAGACCGAGAAAGCCCTGGAGCACTTCATGACGCGGCGTTTTGATGATCTAGAGTTTGTTGCGATCCTGATTGACGGGAAAACACTCCAGGAAGAGCAGATTCTGTTGGCGGTGGGATTGACTACCAAGGGAGAAAAAATCATCCTGGGGTTCGTAGAGGCCAAAACCGAGTCCTATTCCTGTGTCGTTGCGCTGCTGCAGGATTTACAGGAACGCGGCTTCCAGGTGGCGACGACACTGCTGGTGTTACTTGATGGTGGGAAGGGATTGCGCAAAGGCGTTCTTGAGGTCTTTGGAGAGCAGGCACTGATTCAGCGCTGTCAGTGGCACAAGCGGGAAAATGTGACTTCCAAGATCCCGGATCCCGACTTTGCCGCCGAGACCAGAACAAAAATGGAAGCGGCGTATGCCGCCGATACCTATGATCAGGCAAAAGGACAATTGCAGACGCTAATGCGAGTCCTGGACGACCGATGCCCCAAGGCGGCGGCCAGTTTACGAGAAGGATTGGAAGAAACGCTGACGCTCCATAAACTGGGCGTGGCCAACTTACTGCGGGATCGGCTCCGAACCACGAACATTATTGAGAGCATCAACGGCGGACTTGCACACACGACCCGCAGAGTTACCCGATGGTGCAACTCGAATCAGCGCCAGCGATGGATTGCCACGGCGTGCCTGGACATTGAAGCGAACTCCCTCAACGCCATTCCACAGGACTGGCAGTGGGAGGGACTGCTCCGAGCATTAAAACGACACAGTCAAACCAAAAAACACCCTCTTATACCCCGACAAAGGTTCAAGAAAATCCACTAATAATGGTGCATCCCCCCCAAAATCCAGGCGAGCAGTTAAGTTGCCGGATGTCTGCAATGAGTTCAATGTTGAATGGGTAGATACGTTCATGGTGCATCCCCATGCTTCAATCACTTGGAGTAGAGTCTGGCATGAACAGGGGTGATTCATAAGGGTCACATCGGGGAGAATTCAAAATCATACTGAAAAATATCGTTTGCAGTATCTGCCGAGATGCTGTCAGTACGAAGAACAATCCCACAATTATCATTTTCATGACCCGCACAATTTTCCTGCTGTCTGCTGTGATGCTGTTCGCATCCTGCAATTCCGAGCGTCCCCCGAATGTAATCATGATCCTGACGGATGATCAGGGCTGGGGCGATTTATCCATCAATGGCAATACCAGTATCCAGACACCGAATATCGACCAGATTGCTCATTCGGGGGCTAGATTTGAGAATTTTTATGTGAGCCCGGTCTGCTCTCCAACCCGTGCAGAACTTTTGACCGGGCGATATCATCCCCGCTCCGGCGTGCATGGAACCAGCGCGGGGGCTGAGCGCCTGAATACGGATGCGATCCTGCTCTCGGAGGTCTTTCAGGATGCAGGCTATATGACAGGGATCTTTGGGAAATGGCATAACGGCCAACAGGGGCCATATCATCCCAATCACCGCGGATTTGATCATTTTTACGGATTCCCCTCGGGGCATTGGGGACATTATTTTTCACCGCCTATCGAGGAAAATGGCGAGTTGGTGCAGGGAAGCGGATATTTACCGGATGATTTGACGGAGTCTGCCATGGAGTTTATGCGTACGCATGCAGAATCCCCATTCCTCGTTTTTTTGCCCTACAACACACCGCATTCCCCCATGCAGGTGCCCGATGAATGGTGGAATCAGGTGTCCGAACTCCAGCAATCGCATCATTCTCCGGAACAGGAAGATCTCCTCCATACACGGGCGGCCCTCGCCATGATGCTCAATATTGACTGGAACGTAGGCCGGGTCATAACACTTCTAAATGAGTTGTCGATCACCGAGGAGACAATTGTGCTCTATTTTTCGGACAACGGCCCGAACGGGGCACGGTGGAACGCCGGCATGAAAGGCAGGAAAGGATCTACGGACGAAGGAGGGGTTCGATCTCCACTTCTAATGCAGTGGCCAGGTGTGATTGCCGGGGGAATGGTCATTCCGGATATCACGGCAGCGATTGATCTGATGCCGACGTTGGCAGAACTCAGCAATATTGAACTCAAGATCAGTGATCCACTGGACGGGATCAGTTTTGCTCCGCTCCTCCAAGGTAACCGTAATTCTATGCCGGATCGAATTCTTTTTTCCCATTGGATGGGACGCACGAGTGTCAGGACACAAACCCATCGTCTGGGGCACTTGGGAGGGCTGTTTAACATTGTCAATGATCGGGAGCAGCGCGTAGATTTAGCGTCTGAATATCCTGAACTTGTAGATTCTCTGGAGCAGGCAAAAGCACGTTGGATTCGTGAAGTAGTCCCGGAATTCTATGAAAAGCGTCCCTTTACAGTTGGCTTTGAAGATGAAAAAATCACCTGGCTTCCTGCACGGGATGCGACGGCATCGGGAGGGATTCAGCGATCCAACCGGTACCCTAATGACAGTTTCCTGAGCAACTGGACGAGTCTCCAGGATTCTATTTTATGGGATGCAGAGGTTTTGACATCTGGAGAATACAAAGCGACCCTGCATTATACGACAGCAGAAGGGGATGAGGGGGCGCAGATTGATCTGAGCTTTGGTGACCATTCACTGCAGGCCGCAATAGTGGATGCACATGATCCCCCCGAATACGGAATGAATGAGGATCGTGTGCCGCGGATTGAATCGTATGTCAAGGATTTTCGGTCACTCGTACTGGGGACAATCTCGCTTGAAGCGGGGCATCATCCTCTTGTTCTGCAGGCAGTCAGCATCCCGGGAAAGGCGGTTGCCGATGTCCGGCTTCTGCAACTGGAACGGATCGAAGAACTGTAGGGTGCGCGGAAACGATTCAGGGAATCTCCATGGTACCTTTTTTCTGTTGTGGCCCGGGCAGTTGCCGCCAGATCGTAAAGGCTTTCTGATCAGAATATGTGATTTCATCTCACAGACGGATCCTGAGGAATCCTGCATAATGTCCAAGGGGGAGATAGATATAACCGGTTACCAGTTGACGCGGGCCTCTGGAGATTGTTGATCCTGGGGTGAGATTTCACTGCGTAAAGACGGAGAAGGAAAAGTGTTGTTGATGCTGAGCATGAGCTCTTCATTTTCCGACAGGTTCTGCAGGAATTCGCCGACCACAAACAGGGCATTGTGTGCGCCCTGCCCCCAGTAGGAGGAACGAAAATTCATGCGCCGATCATTAAAGCCGACCCACGCACCCGTAACCAGTTCTGGATGCATGAGGACAAACCAGCCATCCGCCCCTTTCTGGGTCGTTCCCGTCTTTCCTGCGAAGTCATATCCATACAATCCGTAGCCACTTCGGATACGAATACCGGTGCCATAGGATTTATTGATCACATCCCGCAGCATATCAATTACAACGGCGGTCTTTTCTTCGGAGAGAACCTCACGCGGGTGCTCGCGTGAGGGGTCCTGCTGATAGTCATAGATAATCCTTCCCGTTTCTTCATTGATGATTCGGGTAACCATGACCGGGTCCGTCTGGATTCCCCGATTGGCGAGGGTGCTGTAGGCATTAACCGATTCGAGGAGCGTGACTTCGCTTGTCCCCAGCGCTAGCGACAGGACGGGGTCCAGATCACTTTTGATCCCCATATTTTTTGCAAGATTCGCTACATTCAGCGGATTAATGTCATGGATGACCTGTGCAGTGATGGTATTCAGAGAACGGGCTAGGCCCTCCCGCATCGGCATCCATTCTCCGGTGGTTTCATCGCTGAAGTTCTGTGGACTCCATACTTCTCCTGTAACTTCATTTGGGTACTGAAAAACAGAATCCATATAAAGTTTTTCCGGTGAGTAGTTGGCATCAATTGCGAATGCATAGGTGAAGGGTTTGAATACCGAGCCCGGCTGTCTTCTGGCAACGCTCACATGGTCATACCAGTCCGTAGAAAGATCTCGTCCACCGACCCACGCTTTGACATACCCATTGGTTGGATCCATGGCAACAAAGCCATTTTCCAGGCGGCTTTTTGTGCTTTTAAGCGAGTCAATAAATGCGGGATCGTTTTTCAATTCCTGCAAGGCATCCGCCCCGTTTTTGCCTTCACTGCGAAGGCTCCGATATCGCGCAGATTCCCGGATATATGCATTCAGAAGGGCTGAATTACGTTCCCAAAACCATGCCCAGTGATTATCGGGATCTGTATGACAGGGATCTGTAAGATACTTGGGAATTTCTCCACCATATCGCATTCGGGGGCTGGCGGCAGCACTCCACTCACAGTTTGCGACTGCCTGCAAACCATCTAGTGTACCGGTTACGGCGGAGCGGGCGGTGGATTGCATTCTGGAATCCAGTGTGGTCTCAATGCGCAGTCTGCTGTTATAGATGTCAATACCTTCCTCTTTTCCCCATTCTGATGCCCACTGACGAACCTGCTCGGCAAAATAAGGCGCAATGCTTTGTGTTACATCGGCGGTTCGGAGCCGGGTAGTGGTTAAAGAGTCTTTCACAACCTCATAAGTGTCTTTGTTAAGCCATTCCTGCGAGATCATTCGTCGTAATACTGTATTTCGACGGATTCTGGATCGTTCAGGATTGCGCAGGGGATCGTAGCGATAGGTTCCCTTGAGGAGTCCGATCAGTGTCGCGCTTTCAAGTATATCCAGATCCGAGGCAGCTTTGCCAAAGTAGGTCCGTGCAGCAGCTTCTATTCCATAGGCATTATAAAGGAACGGGACCGTATTCAAATACATTTCGGCGATCTCGTCTTTTGAATAGAGTCGTTCCAGGCGCACTGCGGTTACCATCTCTTTTAATTTTCGCTTCACACTGACCTCAAATCCAATTTGCTCATTGTAAATATTGCGTGCCAGCTGCTGGGTGATGGTGGATCCCCCCTGACGATCAAAAGGAAGCCCAAGTTTGCCAAGTAAAGATTGGGTCGCTGCCGAGGCGGTACGAAAGAGATTGACCCCCCAATGGTTATAGAAGCGGTGATCTTCGGTGGCAATCAGCGCCTGCCGTGCGTGAATAGAAATAGAGTCAAACGGAACCCAGCTGCGGTTCTGCCGACCAAACCGGGCCAGTTCAACACCATCTGCGGTATACGCGACGCTGGCATAGGACAATTCAGGGTTTTCGATTTCCCGCAGAGAGGGAGTGTCCCAGGATAGAATCCACATATACGTCAGCAAAAAGAGGGCACCGGCGATGACTGCTAAGGCCGGAATGCTCAGGATAAATGCGGCATGCGCGGCATCGCCCTTCCGAAAAATGCGAAGTAAAAAATTCTTGTATTTCGCAATCATTAAGAGTTGATTTCGGGTTTCTGTATGTACTGCATTCGGCACGCCTCGGTTAGCTAAAAACAATTATACAGGCTTTAATGCGGTCGGGATCAATTTTCAGCAACATGAGTCTCTGCGCGGAATTCATCATGGTGATCATCTGTTCGGTCCAAAGTTATGTTCTGTTCTACGAACGATGTATCAGGCTATTTCGTACATGGCCTTCCATGATGTCATGGCAGAGATAAGGTAAGCGGTCGGAGTGCAGGGATGCTTTTCATCCAGAAATGATCTTTGTCGGACGCAATTGGAGTTCGCAGTTCACTGATCCGCCTTGTTGTGTGCGCTCTCTTCCTGAAATGAAGTTTTCATGTGATTTCAGCGAAAAATGTCAATGACACCAGCCCGTAGTATTTCTCCGTGAACCGTGTCCCTATCTCAGGGAGTTGGCCCTGTCCTGATGGCTTCCAAAAGCAATCCGTTCACCGAACATGACAAACATCAAGAAGATGAAAATCTGTTTTTAGAGATCTCCGGTTACTTTGATACGGCGCTGCGGGGGTATTTGCGGGAAAATCAGTAACTTTGCAGAAATAATGGCGTAACGGGTCCCGACTGCGACCCTTTTGAAATGTACGATGTCCATGGATTAAGTTCGGGAAAACGCTTTCTACTTGAAGTATGCATGTGGAAATGGAATATCCCTGTTCATGTTCCGATTAATGGGTACCATTGCGGTCAATTAAAATCATCCTACCCGCAGGAGTAGACAGGGTCCCGCAAGTTTGACCATAATTACTGCGCCAAATATCATTTTACAGACAACAACGGTAATGAGCAGAGGCATGGATGTTGATTTTCAAAAATTGGTGGATTCCAATCCTGGGAACTGCTCTCTCGGAGAATATCAATATATCGGCAATCTGATTGACTTGCACGCTCCTGGGAATATTCTCGTCTTCGGTATCGGCTATGACTCCCCCTACTGGATGGATATTAATTCTGGCGGAAAGACGCTATTTCTGGAAGACAGCACGTATTGGATTCAAAAGGTAAAATCCCGAAATCCGACCATTATGGTGGAAGAAATAACTTATACGACCAAGCGAAGGCAGTGGAGGCGGATTATTGACCAACCCGAAAAACTCCAGTTATCCTTACCCCGGGCTGTTCTTGAAACTTTCTGGGATGTAGTGTTTATTGACGCTCCAAGAGGTAATAAAGGACGGTTTCCCGGCCGCATGCAGAGCATCTTCTCTGCATCAAATTTGAACTGCAAACATATCCTGGCTCACGACTGTAACCGCAGAGTGGAACGTATATATTTTCAGAGATATATCGGAGAGCCGACCCACATCGTGGATAAACTGTTCCACAAGGTAAATTGAGGCTAGTCTGCGGTTCATGTCCGTCATCATTTTTGTTGGTTGTTGAGAATTTCCTGCCAGCCCGCCACATATGCCTTGGCCGGCCATGCAAGGTAGCCGGGATATGATTGTCGGGCATCTTTGACTGCACGCCAATCAATCTCCACAGTCGAAATGCGCTCCATGGTCTCCAGAACCACCTCTCCCATTGGATCCACAACCAGAGATGGACCTCCCATCTCAACACCGAACTCCGGTCGGGGGCGGCCCACGGACATCACCCAGGCGGAGGCGGTAAGTGCCATTGCCCGGTAAGCCAGACGCCATCGGTTCCATGAAGATGGACTGGTTGCACGCGGAGCCAGAATCACCTGTACCCCCTGCGCTGCAAGCAGTTGTGCCGCGGTAGGCCGATTGGCATCCGAGCAAATCTGGACCCCGAACTTTGTACCCATACATTCAATGATGCGCGGAGGATTATCCGTGGGTTCATAGTGGTCACATTCCCAGAATCCCTCTTCGTCAGGCAGAACGTGTTTTTCTGATGTGCCTGCGATATCCCCGTGTGCATCAATGAGCATTGCAAGGTTTATGCGGTGACCATCATGCATGACACGGATCACACCTCCCAGTACGGCAATCCCTATTCTCCGGGCGGCATTACGCTGCACAGTTTCCCGCCAGCCACCTGGAGTTTCGGCATCTTCAGTTCTTGACTGTCTGGTAGCTGGAGACCATTCATTGAGTGGCAATTCGGGCAGGACGGCCAAATCTGCTCCTTGCTTATGTGCTTCCTGCAGACATGCAATCAGCGCCTCTTCTGCGCTGAAAACCTCACTGATCAGCGCAATCTTCAATGAATCCGACCCTGTCTCCATATGAGATTTCCCAAACCTATTTGATCTCAAGAATTCATGCAGTCAGGCTCCAAAGCAAAGACGATCCCGAATCTGTAAGATGCAGCACAATACTATGCGACTTCCTTCACCGGGTATCGCCCGATAACTGGATACTGTTCCATATCAATTACCGTCCCACTGATGGGACGGGAACGATCACTCAGCCAATAAACCGCGGCAGCGGCAATCGTCTCAGGTGTAATCAGTGCGCCAGACGGGGCCACATCATGTGGTATACGATTTGGCCAATCCTCGGGCAGTCCATCGTTAATCTTGATCTGGTATTCATTTTCGGTCAGCACCCATCCAGGATTAATCTGGTTTACTCGAATACCGTATTGCATATGAAGACTGTTGCCAAGATTCCGGGTCATGGTCATTAATGCCCCCTTGGACATGCTGTAAGCCAGAAGCGGTTCTTCTCCGCAGTGCGCATTGATGGATCCGATATTTACGACACTTCCACTGCTTTTAGCTAAGTACTCTAATCCGGCCTGAATCAACAGGAGTGGGGCCTTTGCATTGACGTTCACGACACGGTCAAAAAGATCGGGGGTCGTCGTTTTAATTGTTGATCTTGTCAGGAGTGCAGCATTATTCACGACCCCATCCAATGCTCCGTACCGACTGAGTGCTGAATTAACAATACGGGGTGCAGATTCTGGATCCAGTAGGTCGTCAACATGAATCTTACTGTGCTCACCTAAAATTCTCTGCGACTCATGCAGCCCAGTTTCATTTCGGTCCACCAGAAGAACCTGTGCGCCCTCTTGAATACACGCATGGGCAATGGCGCGTCCAATGCCCCCTGCAGATCCTGTAATGATCAATGTTTTTCTCTGTAACTGCATGATCAATCTAATTCCCGCATTTTACTTTGATGGGATTACCGTTGAATTGAGGTGCAATCGTGGATCAGTGGAGGCATCTGATCGCAGCGATAGCGCGGTTGGCGAATCCTGTACTCCCCGGAAGCATCCTATGAAGGCGATTCACCTCCTATTCTGACGGTTCATCAAAAAACGGGAACAGTGCTCTCAGTTCCTCCGGTGTTGGCTGGCTCCCGTATTCCGAGATCTCAAAGGCTTCTGCAAATTCAATTGCGTTTCCGCGTTCCTCTCCATAATACTGTATGAGTAAATCTCTGTAGGTGTCTGCCACATGTGCATCCCGGGTCTGAAAGTGTTCCCGAATCCAGGTCTTGCGGGCCTCCTCCTCCTGAGGAACCTGATCGTGGTACCCGGCAAGCCAAGCATTCCAGTCGGAAAACTGACTCCTGAGTGCAGCCATACAACCATACTTCTGGTCTCCGACCGGACCAATATCCACGGCAATATCCGGTTCAAAGGGATAGGGCCGTTGAAAATGATCGTAGTAGTACAGGAATACCGGATTTTTTTCTACACGCGGAACCGTAGGCGTAAAAAAGGGGACGGTGACCATGAATGCAGCATCCTGAACCAGAATTGCCGTATATCGGTGATCAGGGTGATAATCATTTGAGCGCGGCCCCAGGACGATATCGGCTTGCCAATCCCGAATCAGTCGGGCAATAATCTTGCGGTTCTCCAGCGTAGGCATGAGTTCTCCGTCATGGTTATCAAGCATGACGGTCTCTTCTATCCCCAGAATGTCCCGGCAGTCTTCAATCTCGGCCTTTCGTGTAAGGGCAAGTGGGCCGCCTGCCATTGCGTAATGTCCGATATCTCCATTCGTGACGGAGACGAATTTCACTTTGTGCCCCATTGCGGCCCACATGGAGGCAACGCCGGCTGCACGCACTTCGCAGTCATCCGGATGTCCTCCGAAGGCAATAATCCGGAGGGGCTTCGGTTCTTGTGCCTCTACACAGGTAGGAAGGATAATTCCAAGCAGGAATAGACAGATAAACGCCCAGCGGGCTGAATCTTGAGTTTTCATGATATTGAACTAAGTGATCGTTTGCATGTCCACCTGAATAATAGCACTTTCTCATTTAACTGCAAGAATTCAGGGTTTTCGACTGAAGATCGAAAAATGATTTCCAGGAACCCGGCATTTCTGTTGGTTTCCGCCCTCGTAATATAAACCCGACACGACTTAGAATTTAGCAGACAACCCGGCGGGCCCAATCCGACTCGGCAAATTTAAAATTTGTAACCAGTGCACTCCATCATTCCCCGATAAATTTTCCTGTCAGTCCATGCATTTTATTTGGCTTATATTCGTACAGACACCAAATAAGGGAGGGGAATACCGCCCCATTACAGCTGCAGTGAAATACTGATCCAACATTTTACACTGTGCAGTTTCAGTATCTGTATTTGTGTTTGATGATCCCGGTTTTGCGTTGCGTATCAATTGGGGAGCAGGGGTTCATGGATTGCAATATCCGGATCAGGCAGAAATTCATTCTCCAATGATTGTGTCTCTCACGTACTGCTTAAAGGTGCCAACATCAATGTAACAGTCATAGCCGGTCTGGTTGACGATCTGATAGGTTTCAGCAGGCTCATTCAGAAGCAGTGCCACAGGCCGTCCCTGTCCTTCTTGAATCCCATTCGGCCAGGCCAAGTCAATGATTACACGATTACCAGTTTCAGACTCGCCCGCCAAGTCGTAGCCGAATTCACCGGCCGGCAGTCCGTGGGATGCCATCCATGTTTGAAGATTTTTCAATTCCTCCTCTTCGTCGACACTGGAAATATGGGAATCAGGTCTGAACGGTGCAATTCCACTGCGTTGCCCACAGGCAGTATCTTTATTTTGGGAATGTTCAGGACTGAGTTCCGTTAAATACCTGTTTGCAGCGTCTGCCAGCAGTTGACGTCGCGCCTCCAGAAAATCAGGGTAATTCTCAACCTTCCACAACTCCGCATCCATCGGAATCCACTGAGATTCCAGTACTTCCGGGTAATGCTCTTGAACCCAGAGGAAGTATCCTTCTGTACCCATGCGGCGAAGGTCATCATCATGACTCCCTTTCACAAACCTGGAGGGTTCTGCCGGTGCAGCAGCGCTGATCCATTGATTGGAATTCGCGGTAAGGAAGCAGAAGTTTCCAACTGCATTCACTTGGGGCCGCAGGTATCTTTCTTTATAAAGTACCGCTTTGGGGAAGATATGATGAACCTGCAATTTTGCCCCCTTCCCTAGTAGCCCGGTCTTAAGTTGAATTCCGGTACAAAAATCTCTGGCCCCGCCCATTCTCGTCATCCAGTAGAGAATCGGATAGGAGTAAGCCCCGATTGACCAGGAGTCAAAGTCAGCGGGAATAATTTGAGGACGCCCCCAGGTCGTCCCAATCTCTGCAAGCAGCCGTTCTATCCCTTTTGGTGTGCCGTCAATCTTTTCCAAAGTTCGCTTGATTTTTGTTTCGGTACTCCCGGAAAAGCGTCCATGCATTCCCGCCCTCAGATACCAGTAGAGCAGTAAATTCCACTCTTTCTGGTCCAGGAATTTAGCTTCGTGCAACTCCAGATGCCGAACGATAACGGGAATCGCATATTTGGCAAATAGCACTCGGTCATGATCCAGTCCCAGCGTACCTGAAATCTGGTTTAGTGTCTCATCCACATGCCCAACAGTCTTTTTAAGTCCATTTTCGAATGTATCTCGTGGGGTGGTGTGCAAGTGTCGGAAAGCTGCCTCGCCATGTACGGCCGCATTGACACATCTCAAAAGCCAATCCAGTGTGAAGCAGAAGCCCTGTTTTTTCCATTTCCCGACATTTTTGCGCATTGCTTCTCTTGCGTTCGGCCATTTTGCAGAAATTTTCGCCAGTGCCAAATCACCTGTTGATAATCGGGTGCCTGCACTATTCAAGCGGTTAAAAATATCAACGACTTCATCAGATTCACCTTCCTTGGCTATAACTTCGTCAATATGGAAGTCCTTTTCTCGTAAATCAAGCAAACGGTTTAGGCGGTGTCCAATTTTAATCTGCAATTTCAACTGTGAAGTAGTTTCGGGCGAGTCAAAATTAGTTGCGCATTGTTCAAGTATGATGTTTTCTATCCCACCAGGTCCTGCTTTCATGACCTTTGTCACGTCAAACCAGAATGGATCACCTTTCATTTTGATTGGTTGATAAAATTCAAACCTTTCTTCTATAGCGTGGAAATAGAGGCCTTTGAATGCCTTTTCGTCTCCGGAGAAGAAATTAGGGGGACTGCCTTTAATCACACCATAGAGCGAAGTTACTCTCTGCTGCCCATCCAATAATAGATCTACATGAACGTCATCTCGTTTAGTGGTCCATGTGAGAAGACTTCCTACTGGATGTTTCCGGTACAGGGAGTCAAAGAAATCTCGTACTTGCCTCCGCTTCCAAACATATCCGCGTTGAAATTCCGGAAGAATGAGCTTCTCGGCGGCTATGTTAACGAGAATGCTGTCAACTGTTGGCATGATAAGCGATTGATTTGTCCGTGTTAAGAAAAGAGTTGCATGATTCGAAAATACATATTTTTGGCATGTATACCAAACGTACCCCTGTAGTATCGTTCTTGCTCACTGTGCGCATCGCTTGGGGGCCGGTTCCAAGACTGAACTTTGAAACTTCGCTATCAATGGTTAAATTGTGATTTTTGCATCCTCATGCTGCGCAAGATTTTAACTCCATGCCTGCTTACATTCGCCTGGCCCGCATTCGGCCAGTCACTGGAGGCGCACATGGATTCCCTGTTCGCTTTGATGGATCAGACAGATACGCCCGGTGCCGCCGTTGTCATTATGCGCGGCGACAGCGTCCAATTTGCCAAGGGATATGGGATCGCTGATCTGGAGCATGATATCCCGGTTACCCCCAATACCGTATTCATGGCCGCAAGCGTGTCAAAGCAGTTCACCGCTTACGGGATTGCACTCCTTGCGAATCAGGGAAAGATCTCACTGGATGACCCGGTCACCGACTACATACCGGAACTTCCAAACTTTCCGGATCCGATGACCATTCGGCATTTAGTGCATCACACCAGCGGACTGCGCGACGAGTTCAGCCTTCTGGCATTGGCGGGATACCGAATGGACGATGTAATCACCAAAGATGATATTCTGCGACTCATTTATCAGCAAAAGGATCTGAATTTTGAT
Source organism: Rhodothermales bacterium (assembly GCA_022821875.1). Lineage (GTDB taxonomy): Bacteria > Bacteroidota > Rhodothermia > Rhodothermales > Bin80 > Bin80. The sequence goes on along the minus strand of JAJECV010000031.1, from coordinate 15,031 downwards.
CCCGGAGAACGATACATGTACAGCAACTCCGGCTATACGCTGATGGCAGAAATCATCACACGTGTAAGCGGACAGTCATTCAGTGATTGGATGCACGATAATCTATTCCGTCCACTTGGAATGGCGAGTTCACAGTTCCGTTCAGAACGGGGGCAGATGATTGAAAATGTCGCCTCCGGCTATATCACTGCCTCCGATGGATATAAAGCGCAGCGTGTGAATTACTCCAGTGTCGGTGCCAGCGGGCTCTATACGACAGCACTGGATCTGGGGCGATGGCTCATTGCACTGAAGCGGGGCGATATCGGGGGCGTTGAGACGCGTGATCTAGCCCATTCCCGCGGAATTCTTTCCGATGGGGACACGCTCACTTATGCATTCGGGATCCGTTATGGATGGTTTCGGGGGACACGGTCCATTGGTCATAGCGGCTCACACCGGGGATACCGCACCTGGGCAGGACGATTTCCTGAATATGACCTAGGTATTGCCGTGCTTGGCAATCTGGAGGAATTTAATCCGTCAAATATGGCACAGAAGGTCGCCGCTTTCTTCATTGAAGAAAAAAATCTGGACGCGTACGAGGGGACCTATCACAGCAGGGAACTCGGAAGCACAATTTATATCTCCATCAGGTCGGATACCCTTCGTGTACGCTCCGGGCGAGGTGAATTGGCAACACTATCCCGAACAGGACGGGACTCCTTTTCCAGTGATACATGGTACATGAATTCCTTTGAGTTCAAACGGGAAGGGGATCGTCTGACCGGAGTTTATATCAGTTCCGGGCGCTCGCGGGATATCTGGTTTGAGAAATTAAATCCATGATGTACCGATGTCTCCTTTTATGGCTGATAACAGTAGTGACGGCCCCGGTTTATGCACAGGTAGACAGAATCTTCCGCCCCTGGGATTCCGATAAAAGCCCTGGAGCCATGGTTGCCGTGCTGTACCGGGGAGAAGTCATGCATCATAAGGGGTATGGGATGGCCAATCTGGAACACAAGGTTCCTATTACCTCCACCAGTGTCTTTGATATTGCCTCGGTATCCAAACAATTCTGTGCATTCGCAATTGCAATGCTGATTGACGAAGGAAAGATTGCACTGGATGAAGATGTGCGGACCTATCTGCCGGAACTGCCGGATTTTGGCCGCACAATTACGGTCCAAAACCTGATCTATCATACCAGCGGACTTAGAGACTGGCCGGGGATGCTTGGACTATCCGGACGTGAGATGGAGGATGTGATCTCCATGGAGGAAATCCGCTCCTTTGTGGCGCACCAGCAAACCCTGAATTTTGTCCCTGGGACAAAATTCAGTTATTCAAATACAGGATATACGCTTCTAGCCCTGATTATTGAGCGTGTCAGCGGGCAGTCTTTCCGGTCGTTCATGAAGGACAGAATTTTTTCTCCTCTTGGCATGACTCATACATTTTTTCAGGATGATCACGAAGAGATTGTATCTGGACGCGTAACCAGTTACCGCCTGCAGACGGGGCGTTTTCATCGTATCGGGAATGGTCTGACGGCGACTGGATCCAGTTCACTGCATGCAACAACCGACGACCTGCTCAAATGGGTCCGAAACTTTGAGGAACCGGGTCTGGGGACTCCTGCGGTGCATGCGATGATGAATCTACAGGGACATCTCCGCGACAGTACGGTCATTCCCTATGGCTTTGGACTGGTCAGAGGGGTATACCGAGGATTGAAGACACATTCTCATTCGGGCGGATGGGCTGGTTTTCGGACGGTCATTCTGCGGATTCCCGATCACGAGTTCACGGTCATTATACTCGGCAACCATGCATCTCTGAACGCCACCATGATGGCCGAACGTGTCGCAGAACATTATCTGGGAGCGTTCATGGGGCCACCGGAAATGCCTCCAATTCCCTTGAATTTTGATCAGATGCCCAGTGATTATGAGGGAATCTACGACTTTGATGAAGCGCATATTTTACGACTTGCCGTGGATGGTCCATCACTTTTCGCTTACCTGCCTCCGACTCCGGGCGTGCCGGTCCAGTCAATCGGGGCAGATTCTCTGTACGTTCCGGCACTCAATTTGACGGTCACTTTTTTACGTGACGCACTGGGTCAGATTGTGCAGGCCTTCACAGGTGAACTTGCGGCCGGACGTATTCCATTACCCAAAGAACCGAACCTTACCTCAATTGAGGGATGCTATCACAGCAGGGAACTCGGCGTGTCCTACCGGATGCATATTCAGGATGATCAATTGATTGCAACCGGTCCTCGGGGCAGGAACTTTGAGTTTTCAAGTACACTGGAGCATGTCTTCACCGGTGATTCATGGTTCATGCCGGTCATCCGATTTTTTGCCAATCCTGACCGTCAAACCATCACACATTTTGAGGCGAACAGCACGCGCAATCGAAAGGTGGTATTTGAAAAAGTCTCATACCAGAGCGGCGTAGTATCTGGATCACAACACGGTCACGATTCACAGTCTTGCCCCTCTATGCCGTAGTCAATTGTCAATCCTCGCGGCAAAGTCCATGAACGTACAAAGACATTGCTACAGTCGGCCTTTGCTGCTCAGCGTCAATTACCTTTGGACAATCGAATACGAAGTAATCATAGATTATTGAATAGATCCGGTATAGACATCAGGATCCTCACCTGCAAGTCGTAGATAAACACTATCCCCTCTACACGCAGTCTCCATCCATGAATTACTTCTGAAGGGTCATTCTGCGCGTGTGAACAATCCTGCCATCCAATTCCATCCGATAGATGTATACGCCACTGGAATAAGCATTCGCATTCCATTGTAATCTGTGTACCCCCGGCGCATAAACCCGGTCCGTTAAATCCGACACCTTCCGTCCGGTCACATCAAAAACAGCAAGGCGGACATGTGAATCGTGAGATATGGAAAATTCTATATTCGTTAACGCATTAAATGGATTCGGATAGTTCTGGCTCAGGCTAAATTCGGACGGCAATTCGGGTGCTGATTCTTCCGTGGATGTGTGAATGTCAATTTCCGATAGAGGCAGCGTCCACACACCGCGCCCATGCGTGCCGACAATGAGCTCATCATCCCGGATCTTCATTCTCCACACAGATGCAGCAGGTAAACCGTTATCCGCATAATTCCATTGAGCACCATGGTTATTTGACACAAAGAGACCGATCTCTGTGCCCGCCCAGAATACATGCGGTGCATGTGGCATAATGATCAGATCATACACAGCGACATCCGGGAATCCGTTCGTACTGGTTCTTGATGGCGAAAAACCGGACAGATCCGTCCAGGTCTGTCCGTAATCCTTCGTCTCCAGAATCTTGGGTTTATATGGCAGGGAAAAGAGTGCATATGCCGTCCCGTCTTCAAGTGGATGCGTTGCGAGTCCGGAAATTCTACCCCAGGGCGCATTTTCCATTGTGGGCAAGGCGGCTTGATTGAAGGACCGGCCCCTGTCTCTGGAAACATGCAGCATCCGATAAGGATACAGTCCGCAGCCTGCCCATACTACATTTGATCTGGAAAGCGAAACCCTAACCTTACAGCCATCCCAGGAATTCCACGAATCTTCAATCGGTGTCAGATTCCAGGTCAATCCGAAGTCTCGCGAAACCATCACTCCCTCCGCCTTTACCAGATATACGTCGTCCGGAGCACGATCACTGTTATCAATAGATGTGAGAAAGATGCCATTTATGGCATCAAAGGGGGACGTTCGATCCCATCTTCCACCGCCATCAGTTGTTCGGGCTACGAGGTCTCTATGTGCAGTGACCAGAATTTTACGCCGATCTCCAGGATGCCAGATTGTCTCAATACCATCACCGCTATATACAGATCTCCATCCACTCCCGCTGGTCGGTGCGGCACCCGATATCCAACTCCCATTATCTTGCAGGCCTGTGACATAATCGGATGTTCCCGGTGCCTTTGCTACACCATAAACCTGCGAAGTATTATAACCGGAGTAGGCTCTGTCCGTCTCACGAAAGGTTTTGCCGTTGTCTTTGGATATGGCAACTCCTCCGTCGTTTACATTCAGGATCCAGAATTTATTTTCAGCTTCATTAATTGGCAATGGATAGATACCGTGATGGTCCACATGCACCGTCCTCCCTGAATCAATTTCCTCATCTAAGGATCGAACATAGGAATAACTGTTATAAATGAATTCCAGCGTGACCGTCTGATTTGTCAGGTTATCCGGAGTCCATGCAGCGCCGGATGCCAGAACCGGTAACAGACCATAAACCATTCCTTTGTCAATGCCTCCATTTTGGGCGATACGGGAATCAGGAGCAGCATCACTGTAATCGTATTTATGAATAAAAATGAATTCATAACTCTGCAAATCACGGGTCTCCAGATCTTCGCTGCGATAGTATTCAATCAGATTGAATTTGCCATCCTCTGCCTGATCACGAAAAGAAACCATAAGCTGACGGTTATTGTCCACATCCCACACCTGAAACGGAACATCAACATAATCGGCAAACATGTAGCGAAAGAAGGGAACCTCGGGGCCTCCATTGCCATATCTGCCCGCGGTTTTGGAAACCCGGAAACGGTGGGCTTTTTGCGAACCCTGGCCGAACCTTATTTCAATGTTGGTAAAATCCTCCTCTTCGGTATCGAGTGACCGGAATCTTCCGGAATAGGCTCTGCCGTCAAACGCCTCCCCGTCAATATTCCGAAATTCGAGCCACGAATCCGTGCCTCCATGATTCAGCCTGCCAGGCAATGGGTCGCCAGTTATTTTTTCACCAGACAGTACAAGACGATACAGTTCAATTCCGCCAACGAACACAATGTTCGGATCGTAAGGATGTACTGCAATCGAATTATCAAACCATCCCTGGCCACCCATCCACCCACTCCAGTCCGTTGTTTCTGATGTTGGCCACCAATTCAAACCACCATCATCACTCCGATAGAGTTGTGCTTCAACGACTCCGTCTACAGAGGCATATGCTATGTTTGGATGCGAGGGCGAATACGCCAATTCGGTTCTGCGCATTTCGTCGACATGGTTGACCCAGGCAAACTCCCAGGTTTGCCCCGCATCATCTGAAATCAGGATTTCCCCGCTTTGTCTAGCAGATGCAATCTGCCGGTTGAAATTGCCCGGTTGTGCTCGTAAATCCTGTACGACCCCCTCCTGTGAGGTCTGTTCCCAACTTGATCCACCGTCGGTGGATCGGAAAATCCCGTAATTGGTGGCTGCCAGCACCACATCTGGATTTGAAGGATCTACGGCTAGCCGGTTCACATATCTGAACTGATCACGATCTGCGGTTGAAGCCAGCTGTGTCCAGGTCTCACCTTTGTCAGATGACTTGAAAATACCATATCCTGCGACCGAACCGGCTCCTGCCATACTTTCGCCAGTCCCCATGTAAATAATACTGGGATTGCTTTCTGCCATGGTCAGGGCTGAGACTGACAGATTTGGTAAATGGTCCGTCAGAGACGCCCAGTTTTCTCCCCCGTCTGTCGTCTTCCACAGTCCGCCGGACACAGATCCTGCATACCATGTATGCATATTTGGATCCTCTGGATCTACAAGAAGTGCCCGCGTCCGTCCACCGACATTTCCCGGTCCCCGTTCACTCCAGTCCAGTTTGATCCCGGGGGTTTTCGCCATTGCGAGCGCTTTCTGGAATTCTCTGATCTGATATCCTGCTGAATACTCCTTTGTGCCATCTATGGGGGTTCTAATATCACGGTGGTATTTGAAAAAGCGATCAGGATCCCCTTTTGAGGGAGAGTAGGTATCTTCGTGGTGCAAAATCTCTGAAGAATCAGACTCTGAAATTACCCCTTTCTGTAGCAGGGTGGCTGTAAGTGGCAATAGCAGAACAACGAATCCAGCAATAGCCGCGAACTTGAATTTCATGATTGTGGGTACAACAACGACATAGATTTGTGGTCTGGTGTCAAATATAACGTGGTGTTCGGGCTTCTAAACCTCAGTTTTCAGGGTTGATATGACTGCACAATGTGCGTGGATTACAACCAGTTTTGATAAAGATACTGCATTTTCCTGTTTTCTGCGAAACCACACGACGGGGGCTTTTTAGCCTGCAAACGTTCCCCGTGTGCACTTTGTTAACTCCTCTGCGTCCACAATGGGCGGGTATAAGGGTTGGTCTGTCCATGGCTCATAATCTGCCATTAGCATTTAGGAAGCAGATAACCGCATGGTGAGCAGTGTTCGTTCCAGTAGTTCCCAATTCTTGAGTCCAATTCGCGGTATCTCCTTATGATAGTATCAGGGATACAATCCCCGCAAATTTTTCCAGCACAATCGCACTTGATCAGTAATGGGACATGATCGTTCATTCCATGGATGCTGCGATTCCGTGAACGCGCATTAACATGAACCGTCCACGGATCATAGAAATATTTGTCAAAACAGGCTAAACCCGTTCCAGTTTGATGGGATAGGTTTTTCCTGCGTTCCATTGGCAGACATACAGGTTCTCGTCCTGATCCACACATACATCGTGACAATGATTGAAGACCGGTTCATGCTGCAGCATGAGTTGCAGTTCCCCGTTCTCATAGATCGGCGGGGTTCCCCCTGGATTGGATACGACACGATCATCTTCATTCAGGATCGTGACAAAACCGGAATCAGGGGTTTGGTTCAGATAGCGAAGCCGAGACCAGCATACGCCCGAATACATCATTTCCCTATGGATGACTGCGCGGCATACATAGGCACCCGGCAGGAAAATCGTGGAAAGATAGTCTCCATCCAATGAGAATCTCTTGAAGGCATTATGTCCTCGACTCGTACACAGCAGTGAGGGCATCTCTGGATTTCGAGGATCCACACATACACCGTGTGCCGTTTGAAACTGGTGATCTTCATCTCCTCTCCCTCCAAACTTGCGGATATATTCTCCCTTGGAATTAAACTGGAGAATCCACTGGGATCCGTATCCGTCGGCTACATAGATATCTCCGTTCGGAGCAATCGCTGTTTCTGTAGGATGATAGGTGTCGGACTCCCCGTACACCCCCAACACACTGGGATGCGGCAATCTCAAAACCACATTTCCAGTCAGCGTGGTCTTGACCACCTGCGGATTTCCATTGAACCCGTTGTCGCAAATGAACAGAAATTCTTCGTCACCTTCATCCCAAATGGTTAATCCGTGCCCAAAGGGATAATCCGTCCCCCAAGTATCAAGAAGCTTCCCTGAGGTATTGTAGATCAGGATATTGTTGCGCAATTCATCTCCGATCATGATCAGCCGCCCAGAACGATCCTGTACCATCTCGTGGCAGTTATTAATGGGTACCGCCTTTGGATCCAGATTTCCCCATGTTCGGTGCACACGATAGCGGTAGTCTCCGTGACCGATCAATTCATTGGGCACAGGTCGTTTACTGAGGATATTCACGGGAAAAAATGTTAACGCCGCTGCCTGAGCAGTACGCTGCGCAAACTTACGTCGATTCATCGTCGCTGGAAATTTTGAAGATTACGTTCATTGATTGGAGGTATTCGAGATAACACGCTGGGTCGGCATACCAATTCCCCGATACGTACGCAGGATTGATCCATCTGGAGGGAAGTCCCAAGACTAGAAGGTGTAATCAGCATCCAGATTCAGCACTTGAATCCGCATCGGCTGAATTTCTACAATGCGCCCGGTGAATTCAATCACATCCTCTACAGAGAGAATGGGGGCCTCTGTGGGAATCATCAGTTGGATTTCTTTTCCATCGGAGTCCGCAAGCAAAACCCAATCCTCTTCAAAACCCGTAATGACACCTTCGGTGGAAAGAATCTGATCCATACTGTGGAGCGAGTCACGTTTGGCTTCAAAAATGCTTGTATATGCGATCCTCCAAGGCACTGCGCCGGCACGGCGCATGAGCCCCTCAAAACCCAGTTCAAAGCCACCATGGTAATCTCCCAAACCGAACCGCTGCGCCATTGCCACCTGAATTGAATCACGTACATGAACAGGGAACTGCTGCGCCATGCCACTGCCCGCTCTAATATGTACTAGATGCTCATCTTCCAGAAGGATGACCAGAATTCCATTATGCGTTTCGGCGGACCCTAATTCCCAGAATGCGTACACCGATGCCGCATATGATTCTATAGATTCCCCCCGCAGAGATGCCAGTGTAAGACCGGCGAGTGTAACGGATGTACTGTCGTAGAAATCCGAAAGGAGATTCATCAGGGCATGCTCATCTTCGACATCTAACACATCTGCCTGATCCACCATCCAGTCCGGTTCGGGCATCTGGTTTTTAATCAGGCATCCTGCCATCAAAATTGCACATGCAAGCCAAAATGTGTGATTCCAGAAACCCATTGAACCATTCAACGATCAGATGGACGGTGCGAAACTGTGCAGCACAGAACCATCGTAGTATCCAATGTAGGATCGTACCTGTGCATTCAAGAATTTTGAGTCTGTATCTTCACTTGAATCCCCATCACATTAAATCTCGATAGAAGCAGGTTCGGGCTCCCGTATGGCATGCGCCACTGCCCTGCTGATCCACCATAAAGAGTAACGCATCGCCATCACAATCCAATTTTGCAGATCTGACGATTTGGAAGTGTCCACTGGTTTCTCCCTTCACCCATACACATTGTCGTGAGCGGCTCCAATAGGTCATGGTTCCCGTCCTCAGTGTCTGCTCCAGAGTTGACTTGTTCATGTACGCCATCATTAGAACCTCTAATGTGGTGGCTTCCTGCGCAATTACAGGCACAAGTCCATCCTGATTGAATGCGACATCCGTTATCTTTGCGATGGTAAGTTCACTCATGATGATACTGTATCGTTGTGAGGGACCTTTATACGATAGAAATGTAAGATCTGCGGATAAGGTACGAACAAAACATGGTACGGCGACTTTTTACGTTACCCATACGCGCATATCAACTGCTATTATCTCCGCATCTCCATAATGCATGTCGGTATACGCCTTCGTGTTCAAATTATGCAATTCAGGCCATAAACAGGTATGGAGTGGTGAAAGGGATTATACTGGCGATATGGCGCGTTCTGCGTTGTCATCCGTGGGCAAAGCATGGACATGACCCTCCCCGCTGGTTTGGTGAGTCACCGGAGGAGCAGAGATGAGCACACATGAATCAGGTGCACCTGCGAAACTGCGATTTGCACTCATAACGGTAAGTGATACACGGACAAAAGTCACCGATAAGAGCGGAGCATGTATGGCCAGATTTATTCAGGAGAGTGGACACATAATTGCCTCGCAGTGTATTATTCCTGATGAACCGGACATCATACAGGAGACCATCCATGCCCGGTCTGGATATACCGATGTGATCTGTCTGAGCGGAGGAACCGGGATCAGTCATCGAGATCAGACATTTGAAGCCGTCAATCCTCTTTTAGACAAGAGATTGCCTGGGTTCGGAGAACTTTTTCGCTTACTCTCCTGGGAACAGGTCGGCAGCCGAGCGATGCTCTCCCGGGCGATTGCGGGTACATGTGCGGGTATGGTTATTTTTGCAGTTCCCGGATCTCCCAAGGCGGTTGAGTTGGCCATGGAAAAGCTGATCCTTCCCGAAGCCCGGCATCTGGTGGCCGAATTACACAGGGATATAGTATGAAGTATACTCTGGCGCTCTTGTTTGCAGGCTGGGGGGGACTCGGCCTGTCCGCATCCTCTTCGGCGCAGGAACTGCTGACGAATATGCAAATCTTCGAGAACCTTGGTATTGCATGCCTGGAATCCGTCCCTGCGGAGGCAGATTCTCTGGTTCTGTCTCCATCAGCCAATCTCCCCTATATGACCGGTGCACTGATTCGTCGCTGGCAAAAGCAGGATAAAATCCTCTTCTTTGCCGATTCGCTGAATACGCAAGATCCGTCTTTTCTACTTTCCTGGGAAGTGTTCAATGCGACCATCTCCTATATGCGTGCCGGGCGCAAAACGCTATCCCGCTCAGCAGAACTGAACTTGCGTTACACATATTTAGGGCTGAATGGCGAAATTTTATCCCGGAATACCTGTCAGCAGGTGTTTTCAGACCAGGTTCGAAAGAGTTTGATTCCTGAACTGGAATCGCCATCCTACCCTGAAACCCAGGCCGAACTCCCTCCACAGCATTGGATTCGTCGTCATTTTGAGCCGGTGATCATTGCGGCTGCGACGGGGCTCGCTGCATTCCTCTTCTTTAATTTGCGGAATGATCGTGCTGACTAATCGGATTTCTATACTAAGTGTTCTGCTGATCTGCAGCTGCGCAGATCCCCGGCCCCCAACCGGTGGTCCGCGTGACGAAATTCCACCCGCTCTGCTCTCAACCGAACCTCCCCATGAATCGGTAGAGGTTTCTCCCACTGAACTTAAGTTGGTTTTTTCGGAATATGTGAATGAGGGATCCTTTGCGAGTGCTTTATCTATCGTCCCGACCCCGCAGGGGAGACTGGAGTATAGATGGCGGCGACGGTCCGTGACGGTGCGACTGCCCGAACCGCTGCGAGACTCCACTACGTATGTGGTCACGCTTGACGATGAATTCAGGGACTGGCGCGGAGTTCGGCTGACACGTCCAATCTCCTTCGCATTCGCTACCGGGCCGGTGATTGACCAGAGCCGGTTACGTGGACGCGTTGTTGATCATGCCCGGGGGATGCCCGTTGCCGGCCTGCTGGTCCTCGCCTATTCGTCGCAGGCGACCATTGATCAAGGTCCGGCCTATCAAACCCAAACCGATACGGAAGGGCGATTTGCATTCGACTACGTTCGGGAATCCGATTTTTTCGTTCTTGGATTGCGGGATCTGAACCGGAATCTGAAACCGGATCCAGGAGAGTGGTTTGCAGTTCCGCCGGTTCCAGTGATCAGGGCAATGCCGGATACCAGTCGCCGGTATGCAGACTGGGTGTATACAAAAGTAGACACACTGGGGCCGTTCATTGAACGAGTGCGTGCAACGGCCAATCAACGTATTGAACTTCGTTTCAGCGAAAGCGTGTCCCTGCAAAGTCCGGCAGGCGAGCCCTGGAGCATTCGGGACTCTGTGAGTCACGCCCCGATCATGGTTCATTCCAGTTACCAGTCAGAGTCAAATGCACGTCTGCTCTATCTGGTAACAGACCCGATTCAGGAAAAAACCTACGCACTCTTTCCTGATCCCGCCATACAAGACTCCAGCGGAAATACGGTGCATCTGGATACGATTTATTTTAGGGGATCCGCAAGAATTCGCACAGAGGAACCAATGTTCGCAGGATTTTTTCCAGAGGGTAACGGGAATCCATACAGACTAGCCCCCTGGGAGACCCCTCAAATTGTGTTTGATCAACCCGTTGACGAAGATCGTCTGGATAGCTTGGTCAGCGTCCAGGACTCCACCGGTACAATAGTAAATCATGAAATCCAGACTTCAAACGGAATCCGTTATTCCTTAATGTCCCTGAATGACCCGGCTCAGATTTACCGGGTTGCGGTACAGCAGCCCGACAGCATGTATGTGCGGTTTTTTGAGCGGCTTGGACCTCGGTCACTAGGGAGCTTAAGTGGGGTAACGGTTCCCGCCGGAGATAGCGTATTGGTGACACTCACAGACTCGGACGGCCATGTTCTGGCCGTAGATATACCCGATTCAGAGGGCACCTTCGTTTTCAATAACCTCCCGGAAAACACCTATCAGTTACATGCATATATTGACCGAAACCGTAATGGCCGCTGGGATGGGGGCTGGATTGATCCGTATCAGGCTGTTGAGTCGATTACCTGGTCATCTGAAGCCCTGACCATTCGTCCCCGATGGGATACTGCCCTGCCTGACACCCTTAAAATCGGTCAATCTATCCTAAAATTCCCCGTTCCATCTGATCAGTAAGTTCTTATGCAAGTCCAGATCACGAAAAATCCCTCTCTTGATCCAGATCCTTTTGTTACAGGTTTTCTCCCGCTCCTGTGTGGAAGGGTGCAGCAAAAATTTGATCAGCTAGCGATTGAGTCCTTCGGGTTTTCTGCATTCACACTCATGGAAAATGCGGGGAGAGGTGCAGCATTGGCCATTGAGAACATCTATGGCGCTATGTGTGGACGCAAGGTTGTCATCTGCTGCGGCAGCGGGAATAATGGTGGAGATGGATATGTGGCTGCACGGACACTCTATAATCACGGGGCATCGGTTTGTGTGATGGTTCTCAAACCGTCCTCTACGCCCGAAGCAAACCAGAATTGGCATGTCCTCCAAAAACTGAATGAACTTGATCAATCACACCGACTGAAGATTGAAGGTTATACGGGGCAATCACTTCCACCGGCGGACCTGTATGTTGATGCTCTGTTTGGCGTGGGGCTGAATCGGCCCCTGCAGGGAGATGTCCTGGATTTGGCGGATGCATTGAATACAATGAATGCACCTGTGGTTGCGCTGGATCTGCCCTCGGGGCTGCATGCCGATACAGGGACCCCGCTTGGAAGCGCCGTGCAGGCTGATCTGACGATCACGTTCAGTGCATACAAGCCGGGATTGCTGTTCGGGCAAGGGCCGAAGTATTCGGGCCGCATTGAACTGGCCCATATTGGAATCCCCCTGTCTGCAATCCTCCGGGAACCATCTCTCCCAATTCACTGGCTTACAACCGATTCGGCCATCTCGTATTGTATGCCAGATCGGGATTTACAGGCACATAAGTATACTGCAGGGATGGTTCTGGTGATTGGAGGATCCCCGGGGTTTTCCGGGGCTCCCATGCTGACGGCACGTGCGGCGGCGCGTGTCGGTGCAGGCTATGTTGCCTGTGCTGTACCAGAAAGTATACAGAGCATTCTGGCAACGGCCATGACTGAAATCCCGGCAATCGGCCTGCCCGAAAGCCCGGAGGGGGGCATTGCCACGGATGCTGCTATGAGTGTACTCCAGCCATGGCTTGCGAAAGCGAATGCATTGGTCATTGGGCCTGGTTTAGGCAGGCATCCGAACACGCAGGATTTCGTGCAATCCATCCTTCGATCTTCGGAGCTGCCGGTTGTCGTGGATGCGGATGCGCTCCCCGCTGCCGCAGGGTTGTTGACCTCTGCGCGGAAAAGAAACTGGATATTTACTCCTCACTCGGGTGAATTCAATCGTATGGCCCCGGAGTTCGGGAAATTTGATCCTCTTGACGCAGCGTGTCAGTGGTCATCCAAATGGAACTGCACACTTGTGCTTAAAGGGCATCCAACGGTAATCGGCCGCTCGCAGGATTCGGCCTTCGTGTGCGGAACAGGAAATCCTGCTCTCGCCACTGCCGGGACAGGGGATGTATTGGCGGGCCTGTGTGGTGGACTCCTTGCACAAGGCTGCGCAAGATCAACGGCGGCCATCTGCGCGTCTCATATCGGGGGACTAGCCGCAGACCAGTATTCGCTTAAAAATCATTCTGGCACGATGATTGCTGGAGATATGATTGACGGTATCGTCACTGCATTGACCTCTTTGAGGAAAAAATAATTTCTGGGGAACCAGACGTTTTTTGTCAACGTAGGATCATGTGGTGTTCGTTGTGTATATTTGTCGAACGTGTTTTTAATTAGTTACAAACCCCGCTGAATCATGGCATTACGTAAAGCTCCAGCAGCCGATCTAAAACGAACTTACGGCTTCTTTGTCCAGGTTGGAATGATCGCTTCACTCCTCCTGCTCATTCTTGCGTTCAACGCAAACCTAGAACGTGGGGAAGCGATGGAAATTGAACAAGTTCAGCAGGAAGTTGTCCAAATGGAGGAAATCCTGCAGACGGAGCAAATTCAAAAGCCGCCGCCACCTCCGCGTCCCCCCGTTCCAGTGGAAGTCCCAAATGACGAGATCCTGGAAGATGACGAGTTGGATCTTGATGCTTCGCTTGACTTGGATGCGCCGATCAATGTTCCGCCACCTCCACCTCCACCGGAAGAAGAAGAGGTGATTGAGGAGCCTGAAATCTTCGAGATTGTTGAACAGATGCCTGAATTGATTGGAGGAATTTCAGGCTTGCAGTCTAAAGCAAGATATCCTGAAATCGCACGTAAGGCGAACATGGAAGGTCGCGTGATTGTACGGTTTATCGTTGATGAAAACGGTGATGTGAGCGAACCTACGGTTGTGCGTGGTATTGGGGGTGGTCTTGATCAGGAAGCAATCCGAGTCATTACCGAGCATGCCAAGTTCATTCCGGGACGGCAGCGTGGTCGCCCGGTGAAAGTAAAATTCTCGCTTCCGATCCAGTTCAAGTTGCGTTGATCCGTTACTTTTCAAAAAAATGCCCTGCACCTTCCTAAGATTCAGGGCATTTTTTTTGGCCTATGATAGGAACCCTTTTTGTCAGAAGGACAGTTCTCGTGTGCGCATAGGTTCGGTGATGGTACTGTTGAGATATCGCTCAGGGAATTGAGCAACCCGTCATGGAAGGACATTTATTCGTAATGACATTGAACTTTGTTTTGACGGTCATTTAAACCTAAGACTATAGAAATCTATTTCCATGATCCGCATTTTGTTAGCTTGAATTCCCATTCTGTGATTTGTAGGTGACCGAGGATAGTCGGGTTTTGAGGTGCGAGATTCGAGTTAATCTGAGGGGATGGATGAATTGCGCGGCTGTTTTATCGGAGTTTCTCCGAGATCTGGAGGGATCGTTTTAGACACTCTGTCCTACGGGAATGGGAGGATCGTGATGGATAGGACTTGCGGTGCGGTGTGCAAGATCATTTCATGGATGCATTCGGCAGTTATCTGGGGTTGTGGGGGTTCTGGAGTTTAATTGGGGGGATATTTTGGGGATAAGTCATCATTGTTAAAACACTATTACACATTCTATCACAAAACAATTAATTTTCCATCCTCTGTAAAGCATAATCTATTATACGGTTTAAGTGTGTTTTGAGTAAATTTAGCGTACATTCAGGGAAATTATGGCGAATACTTGCAATTGTGGAAAATGTTCTATATATTGATAGTTAGTGTCATTATGTCCTAATATCTATGACTATTTATAGAACCTTCTTCGAACATCCATCGGATAAAAACCAGCGGGAGT
>JAJECV010000127.1 GCA_022821875.1 Rhodothermales bacterium | reverse complement strand
TACTGTCATTCTTTCCTCTTTGACTAGTTTACGTAATACGATGACCTGATCGTCCACTATCTTCATGGTAAAACCAATTAAGTTGAGTTCAATGAACTCTCTTATTCGCTTTACCTCTCTCAAAGATTAATTCGAAACTTCCCCTGGTGGACGAAATCCCTTCTTAGTTGTCATCAACGCCATCTTAGTTGTCCCTAGACACTCTGGACACAGTGCTTCGTTCGTTGATGTCTTCCATCAGCAATCCCAGAACGATGTATACGAAGACCTACCTATGTAGGATCCTTGCGATCCGTCAACGGTCCGTTGAACATTGGCATCAGTGTATGGCCAACCCCACGATTGCCGATACAATCCTGGACCGACTATTCCGCCCGCCTATCGTATTGGACTCAACGGAAATTCCAACGAAAATCGGTCACTGAACCCGAAGAATCCAAGCCATGAAACATTCGCGAAACGTACTCATTCCAATTCCAAGTCAAACGTGAAAAATCACTCCAAAAAGAGACCTTTCAGACGGGCAATATGAATCTGATTACCCGTCAACTTCATTCTGAGTACACACATGCATCGTCGTATGAACAATCTAAATCAACTAAGATGGCTGAGTACACTGCTGCTGATCCTGGGGATGGGATGCGCAGATCACCGCGGACCTGATGCGGGGGGAAATATCTCTCAAGACACCCGCCCCATTCTGATTGACGGCGGCACCGTCGTTGTGATGGACAGTGCAGGAACGATCCTTAAAAATGGTGCAATCCTCATTGAGGGGGATCGAATTGCTGCATTACTTGAACCAGATGCACCTCGGCCAGACGACGTACAGCAGATTGATGCAACCGGACACCTCGTGATCCCCGGGCTGATCAATACCCACGGACATGCCGCAATGTCACTGCTGCGAGGACTCGCCGATGATCTTCCCTTACTTACATGGCTTAACGACTATATCTTTCCAGCGGAAGCCGCGCTTGTAGCCCCCGATTTCGTCTATTGGGGCACCCTGCTCTCATCCATTGAGATGCTGAAAAATGGCACCACCACTTTCGCGGACATGTACTTCTTTCGTGAAGATGTGGTACGGGCCACAACCAGCGCCGGGATCCGTACGGTCGCCGGCCCGACGATCATTGGCTTTCCCGCCCCCGATTATGCCTCCCCCGAAGCATCTCTGGAAAATGCTGCAGCATTCATGGAGCAGTATCAGGATCACCCTCTGGTCATCCCGTCCATCTCTGCCCACGCACTCTATACCACACCTCTTTCAGATATTGAAGCCGCTTTCCAGATTGCAGAGCATTACAATGCTCCATTTCAAATACATACACTTGAAGACGCATCCGAGAACACGACCTCGCATGAATTAACCGGCATGGGGGTCATTGAGGCGCTCAATTCTATTGGAGCACTCCGACCTGGAACCGTGCTTGCACATTCTGTCTATCTGTCCGATGAGGACATCTTACAGATTGCCGCAAGTGGCGCGGGCATCGCACACAACCCCCAAAGCAACATGAAACTTGGTATCCCGAGTGTCGCGCCAATTACGAAGGCACTCGCCGCCGGAATTCCAGTAGGTCTCGGAACAGACGGCCCCGCCTCCAATAATGATCTTGATCTGTTTCATGAAATGGATACCGCGGCAAAAGTACAGAAATTAATGCTCGGCGACCCCGCTGTCCTGCCCGCAGAAACCGTCTTCCGAATGGCAACCATGGACGGTGCAAGAGTTCTGAATCTACAGGACGAGATCGGTTCTCTGGAACCTGGAAAACGGGCGGATGTCGTGCTGATTAACATGGAGCGTGCAGGACTGACTCCCCACTACCGCGCCTATTCACATTTGGTATACGCGGTCAGCGGGAGCGATGTAACCACGGTCATCGTGAACGGCCGCATGGTGGTTCAAGACCGTGAAATTCTCACCGTGGATGAAACGGAAGTCATCGAACAAGCACGCACATTCGGAGATCAGGTTCTGCAGGTGATGGCCGAACTGGGCAGATAATCTCAAAAAATTTGTTTACCAGATAGCTGCGAAGTATGAACGATCTGAATTCGGTGGGACGACCCGACCAGACTAAAAATATATTCGCTGTATCTTGGGGGAACGGGTTTTCGTGAAAGTCCGAACCTGAAGTGGTTCAGTGCTTCGTGATCTAATCCCATTTACAGATTGCATCCTGTTCCTCCTTCTCTGGTCATTCCACCGGTCCGCCAAGGAATTTTCCAGTATCATGCGAGATGGGAGTATTTCGTCATAGAACAGACTGCGATTCTGGAACAGGAATAAAGTCACTTTGAATATAACTGGCATTCCCCGCACTTTGGGATTAGATGCAGTATCTTACTAGCCATCCTTCCCATCCTGCAGCCTTAACTTTATTCTTTCTTCATCATGGCACAGCGTTTTTCAGTTTCCAGACGGGATTTCATGCGTTCCGGAGCAATTGGCACAGCCGGGCTTGCAATGGGAGTCCCCCCATCTTTCGTTGCTCCAAGTGACCGCATTACCATCGGTATGATTGGTGCGGGTGCCAGAGCACATCAATTGGTTGAGGCATTCAAAAAAACCCTTGATTTCGAAATTGTGGCCGCATGCGATGCCTATACCGGTCGGCTGGAGCGTATGAAAAGTCGCACGGATGGCCGGGCTGACATCATGTCAGACTACCGAGAAATCCTCACTCGGGAGGATATTGACGCGGTTGTGATTTCGAGCCCTAATCACTGGCACTATCAGCATGCAATTGATTCTTTGAATGCAGGAAAGCATGTATACATAGAAGCACCTATGACTCACTCCATAGAAGAAGGAACAGGCATCATTGAGGCGCAGAGACGGAACAATCTTGCGGTGCAGGTGGGCAGTCTCGGACCAAGCGGTGCGAATGCGGACAGTGCACGCCGGATGATCAAGGATGGGAAAATTGGACAAGTCACAATGATCCGTGTAAACACAGGCCGGAATACGGCCTTTGACACATGGATTTATCCGATTCCTCCAGACGCTTCCCCCGAAACCGTAGACTGGGATTTATTCCTGGGCTCGGCTCCAGAACGACCGTACAGCCCTGAACGTTTCTTTCGCTGGCGGTGCTACAAAGATTATTCGGGAGGCTTACCCACCGATATCTATACCCATACATGTGCCACCATCAACTATGTGATGGATGCCCAAATGCCGGAAAGTGTTATCGCCATGGGAGACCTGTACTACTGGATCCGTTCACGGGATGTGCCCGATACGATCAACGCAACTCTGAAGTATCCCGAAGGGTTTATGGTGAATCTAAATGGCACATTTGGCAATCAGAGAGACTATTCAGATACTATCCAAATTCTCGGCACCGAAGGTTCTCTAACTCTTAGAGCTGACAGTGACATAAGTTTTTGGCCCGAAATTGTCTACGAGGACAATTATGACCGGATCCTTGACAGTTGGCCGAAGGATCTGGCGGATGAGTATGTTGTAAACCCAGCAGTTCTTCTTAAAGAGATGCCCCCGAGCCGCCCGACAGGGACAGGCGATTTGGAACATATCCATATAGATGGAATGAGCCCTGTCCTGATACATATTTATGATTGGCTGAATGCCATTCACAACGGAGATGCCACAGAGCAAGATGCAGAAATAGGACACCAAACCGCTGCATGTGCGCACATGATCAATGCTTCAATTGAAACGAAGAAAATGGTCACATGGGATAGACAAAAACTGAAAATGGACTAACCGGTCTGGATTCCAGAGGTATCCCAGGTAGTTGCCACCGAACAAGAGCACATGCACGAAGAAAAAAAAGACCGGTTCATTATGTTGGCATTCGGCAGGGTATAAAGTGCCAGATACCTGACCCCCGTCTGATAGAGAAGAATTGCCCAGTGCAATCGCCCTTACAGTGTATGACATGAAGAGCCAAAGGGTTAATTAGGGTGGGCGGGCTTTCGAACAGTTTTCGTTTGCTGTTCACTTCTCAAATGACCTGATGTCAGTTTCTCAACTTAGACTGAAAGGATGTCATTCGTTACGGAGAGTGGTTTATTGTTAGATATGACGTATCGGACTGCCTAAGGATGCCAATCCAATCACCAACGCTGAAATTGTTGACGCTTTTCTCCATTCATCACTTGACGGATCGCTTGATCAACCCGTTTAGACACATACTCAAGTCTCATCCCTTCCAGTGGAAAGGATCAATATGTCTGGCAGTCCTGCTGATCTTCTTCAGCCAATACATTATACTCCACCGTTCTTTCGCACAGACAATTGTGGTCAGTGGCTATGTCACCGATGCCGAGAATGGGGAAGCACTGGTCGGAACCAGCCTTTACGAGATCTATCTCCAGAAAGGCACGACCACAAATCAATACGGATTTTTCAGCCTTTCGGTCCCCGGTGACTCCGCGGTGGTCCGCTTCAGTTATCAGGGATATGAGCCCCTGACACTCGTCTTTTATGCCCCGCAGAAAGAACTCCAGCGAATCGAAATGCGGCCAACAATTGTGGAGTACGATTCCCTCCTTGTCATTGAGGCAGAGAGTTATGAAGGCCTTCATCAGCAAGTCCAAATGAGCGGGGTCAAAGTGTCTATGGCAGAGGTCGAAGCACTGCCAGCACTGCTCGGAGAGACCGATCTATTGAAAGTCTTCCAGTTGATGCCGGGCATTCAGTCTGGAGTGGAAGGGTCCACCGGGCTGTATGTGCGTGGTGGAGCCCCGGGGCAGACCCTCATCTTACTTGATGGAGCCACGGTATACAATGCAGGGCACCTGTTTGGGTTTATGTCCACCTTCAACACCGATGCAATCAACAGCGCAGAGTTACTCAAAGGGGGGTTCCCCGCCCGTTATGGAGGGCGTCTGGCAGGGGTACTGGATATCACCATGCGGGAAGGGAACCGGAAGGAGTTTGAAGGGCGGGGTGCAGTGGGACTGCTGGCATCAAGGATTACCGTAGAAGGACCGCTTATACGGGATAAAAGTTCGTTTATTGTTTCCGCCCGCAGGACCTATCTGGATGCGATCAATTGGACGATCCAGAAACTCCGGGGGGCAGATCAGCTGCTGGGGTATCATTTCTACGATGTGAATGCGAAGTGGAATCTGGATATCTCAAGGCGGGACCGAGTTTACATGAGTTTCTATGCCGGCCGGGACAAAGGATACCAGATTGATAATGCGGACTTGGGGTATAACTCAATCAACAGATCAAAATTTGCAATCGGCTGGAGTAATGCAACGTTAACGTTTCGCTGGAATCGCGTTATCAACGCCCGCATGTTTGCCAATACAATGGTTCTATTCAGCCGATTTCGTTCCAGCATCCTGGATCAATATGGCTCAGAAGGCACCTTCATCACAGAAATAGAAGATGGCTATAAAAACGGCCTGACCGACTTCAGCATCAAGACAGATCTGGAATACTTTCCACATCAAAATCATCACCTGCGTTTCGGCGCGATGGGGACCCGTCATCTATTTTTGCCAAGTGTACAGCGGCGGCGGGAGTTGGATACCGAATTTGGAATTGACACCACAACTGTGATCCCTCTTGAACTTGGAACCTCCGAATGGTCTGCATATGCGGAAGACGAAATTACCCTGACCCGACAACTCAAGAGCAACCTAGGCATACATCTATCCGGCTATCATGTAGACGGCAGTGTCTATACTTCGGTGCAACCCCGCTTGTCCACCTCTTTATTGCTGCCTCGGGAATGGGCGTTTAAGTTTTCGTATGCACAGATGAAGCAGTATATTCAGCAACTGTCCAATAGTGGTACAGACGCACTCCCGACCGACCTGTGGCTTCCCAGTACCGCCCGGATTCCTCCCCAAAATGCCTGGCAGATTGCCGCTGGATTTGCACGAACCATTGACGCACGGGCGCTGGATATCAGCCTGGAAGCCTACTATAAAAACGTCAGTGATGTCATTGCTTACAGGGAAGGCAGCAACTTTGTAGGCTCAAACCAGGAGTGGGAGGATGCGGTGACCACTGGGCGCGGCTGGGCTTACGGGACAGAACTATACCTGCGCAGAACCCAGGGCAAAACAACAGGGTGGATCAGCTACACCCTGTCATGGTCAAAACGACGTTTTGCTGAGTTGAATGCAGGAGAGGTTTTCCCGCATCGCTATGATCGCAGACATGATATCTCCATTGCATTAGTTCGTGATTGGCGAAGCAATGAAATCGCCATGACCTGGGTGTACAGTACAGGCCATGCCCTGACACTTGCCCACTCAAGGTATAGACTGGATGGGGATCTAGTCGATGTATACGGTGCGTGGAACAGCTACAGAACCCCCTCCTATCATAGATTAGATCTCTCAATGCGCCGCCTGAATCCCTCTGGCAAACGATCACAGGTGATCATTAGCCTATACAATGCTTACAGTCATCGGAATGTTTTTTATGTGGGAGTAGATGACTATAGTTCCCTTGACCCACACACCGGTTACTACAAAGAGGGGCGGGCAATCAAAGGGTTCACACTTTTGCCCATCATTCCCTCCGTCAGCTACCGCTTCTTTTTCTAATTGATGCATCGCCTGTTTGCTTTAATCTGCCCACTTGCTCTGCTAGGCTGCGAATCCATTCTGGAGATTGAACTGGAACGCGTAGCCCCAGAGCTTGTCGTGACCAGTTTATTTACTGAACATGCCCCATGGCAAGTAATGGTTCAGCGTACAGTTGGTGTACAAGAAGATTTAACCCACCCCTCAATCATTGATCATGCCACCGTGTCCATTGAGGGGAGCAATGGATCCCT
>JAJECV010000092.1 GCA_022821875.1 Rhodothermales bacterium | reverse complement strand
GCCATGCTCCAGATGCGACACATACTTATCGCCGCCCTTGCCGTGACTGCATTTCAGGGCTGCGCAAATGAACCCGCCGGGCCCGTGATGGGGAAACTTGATTTTGTGCGGAGTAACGGGGAGATCCTCCAAACCATTGAGATTGAGTTTGCCGAAGATGAAGAGACCCGTGCCACCGGATTAATGCACCGCCGTCAACTCTCACTCAGCCAGGGAATGCCGTTCATCTTCGCAAATGACTTGCGCAATTTGGGGGCATGTTCTGTTTCATTATGGATCAACGGTTCTGAAAGGGCTGTTTGTGGCTTCCAGCACAATTCTACTGCACAGAACGGCGCGAACATAAGGAGTTTGCACCAAGAACGAGAAAAAAGTCCACGAAAACAGGATCCGAAACCTCTCGTTCAAGAGAGAATTGCGGCTTGATCGGAATGTCTATAAGTTTTGGCGGGTTCAGTATCTTTCAGAGAAAGCTGCATCCCTTCTTCCTGCCAGAATGATCCTTGATTCCGTGTGCTCAGACTCCCGGCAGTGATGCAGACTAGCCCCGAAGACTGTCCGTGATCCTATTTGCTGATGAATGTACATAATCGTAGCGCCCGATGACAAATCGCCTGAAGTATTTTCCCGTCGCTATCGCCTTCTCTTTCCTGCTTGGCTGTGACAATGGCCTCGTGGATCCAGGAACGACCGAGAAACGGCTTGTAGCTCTGAATCTAATCTTGAGTGAAAGCCTTGTGCTCAACCCAACTGGCTATACCCCCCTTTCGGCAGAGCTCAAACTGGAAACCACACAGGCCGTCCAGATAGAACTGGAAATCGAAAGCATTAACGATGACGAAGAAAATCTAATCCACCGCTTTGAGGAAACCGGCACTTCATTTACGCTCCCTGTACTTGGTCTTTACGCATCGCACAGCAATACCCTACATATCCGACTTTATGGCAGTGGAAACCAATTACTGGGAGAGGAAATCCGCATCATTGATACCCCACAACTCTTACCAGAACTCCCAACCATTGATGTTCTCGTCAATACAGGGCGAAAAAAGCCGGGTATGAATTTGGTAAGTTATGTTGGACACACCAATCGTGAACTACCACAAATGCCATTCATTTTTGATCAATATGGACATATTCGATGGTATGCAAATACGGATGCACATCCAGTGCTAGGAAGTTTAACGTTTTCCATCAGTTTTGAGCGCCTCAAAAACGGCAATTTTTCCATTGGCGATGTCAGTAGCGCACGCCTGATTGAGATGGACATGTTGGGCAGAGTCATCAATGAGTGGCCTTTGCCCGGCTACTCCTTTCGCTCTACCATTCTTGAACTTCCGTCCGGAAATTTATTGACAACGGCCACCAAACGTGGACTCCCTACTATAGCGGATCATATCCTGGAAATTGACCGGGAAAGCGGAGTCATTGTGCAGGTATGGGATCTCAGGCAATCACTAGATTCACGGCGGCGCATATGGAGTAGTAGTTCCAGAGACTGGTTCCATGCAAATGGCCTAGCTTATGACGAAGAGAAGGATGCGATCATCGTGTCTGGCCGTGTTCAAGGGACAGTAAAACTGACTCGTAACAATGAATTGATCTGGCTTTTGGCACCGCATCGAGGCTGGAACCGGTCCGGGGATGGGACGGACTTAAAGACCAAACTCTTGCAACCCCTGGATGCAAACGGGATGCCCGTCACAGATCTCCGGGTTCTTGCAGGGTTCAGTGACCATTCGGAATTCTCGTGGTCATGGTATCAGCATGCACCTAATTTAACGCCTCAAGGGACCCTGTTGTTATTCGACAACGGGGACAACCGACATTATGAAGGACAGCCTGTGTTCAGCCGGGCGGTTGAATATCGAATCAATGAGGAGGCGATGACAATTCAGCAGGTTTGGGAATATGGCCGTGAACGTGGCCATACAACCTATTCAGGGATCGTATCGGATGTAGATTATCACCAGAACGAAAATACCGTTGTCTTCATGCCCGGTGCCAACTTTGAATATGGACCCAATGGGAAAACGATTGAAGTTGACTACGTTACAAAGGATGTAGTCTATGAAGCTGTCATACGTAATGAAGAATTCCCTCAGCACATGTTTCACCGCATTGAACGCCTTCCCATTTATCCGCACAATCAATAAAACAGATCCTTTTGGAAAACCCCTTCGTTTGAAGATAAATGTCGCTCTGGAAGTGCCTAGAGCAATATTTTACAGATTGGAGGAGGGTTTTGCAAAGGCCTCCAGTCTACAAACTCATTGACAATTCATATCCGTACGATAATCCCATATAGATTCGCACTGATTGTATCCGGCTGGGAGTTGTTTCCGGCTAATTAGTTCTATTAACTTGTGCAGTTGCTCCCAAGTAGTTCGATCCTTCTGGGATGTCCGGCTCAGTGTATAGAACCAAATACATTTCCAAAATCATAAACATTTTGGTAAGCATCGGGAACTACATGGTACAGCAAAATCTCGTGGCGGATTATCGGACGAGCGTAAAATGACCGACGTGTATTGATCTGTTCGTAGGTGACTCGACGATCAGACGGTACAAATAGATGCCCGAGGAAAGTGATGCCCCGTTTATCTCTATCTTCTTCTGCCATCCCGCCTCCATGTTCACTGGTGGTTCCATCATCATCCGCCGTCCGATCACATCCATCACCTCAATCTGTATTTTTGCGGGCCACGGAAGATCAAAGGCTATATGCGTTGAATGCTGGAAAGGATTTGGATAGTTGGTTCGTAACTTGAAATTCTCTGGTAGCCCGTCTTGATGGTCATTGGCAACAGGAGAAAAGACCTCAATACTGAACTGCAAACTATCTTGGGATCCAGTTGCATCTGTCCCCTTGTACGTAAAGGATACAGGTGGAGTGACTTCCCAAGGAGTTCCGCTTATGGTGCGCGTACCCGAGTTATATTGGAGGCCAATCGGAAGATCAAGAACCGTGAAGGTATAGAGGAAGGGGACGACCCCGGTGGTTGCTTCTGGCAAAATCAATGGAGGAATCGAATGAGAGCGAGGATACGATTGATTGGCAACATCTTCGGAAAATGACATCTTAACACATATGTCTCCAGTCACATTTTCGATCATACTCAACCACTTCTGAAACTCAGCATTCAATGGTGCACACAAACCCGAATTTGATTCAAATTTAAATAACGACAGGTGGTTGAGTTGCACCAAACTTTGAGGTAGTGCACCAGTCAAATGATTCCCGTTCAATCTAAGAAACCCTCTAATTTGAAAGGATCTTCCTGGTAATATTGTATCACCACCCAGATTCACAAGGAGACCAAGTTCTGATGGGACTGTTCCTGAGATGGTGTTGTTGGACAAATCCAATGCGTAAAGATTCTGGAGTTTACCAAGTTCGGTCGGAATTTCTCCATTCAGTTGATTAGATGCTAACCTCATAAATGCAAGATTCTCTAGATTACCAAGCTCGGTCGGAATTGGGCCAGTCAATTGGTTTCTGGTTAGGTTCATAAATGCAAGATTCTCTAGATTGCCAAGTTCGGTCGGAATTGGGCCAGTCAATTGGTTTCTGTTTAGGGACAGTGATACAAGATTCTCTAGATTGCCAAGCTCGGTCGGAATTGGACCAGTCAATTGGTTTCTGTTTAGGAACAGTGATACAAGATTCTCTAGATTGCCGAGTTTAGGCGGAATCGGACCGGTTAGTTGATTGCCCTCTATACTTAGATGCTCCAAATTGGTAAGATTACCGAGGACGGCTGGGATTTCACCGGTTAATTGGCCGTCACTTAGGTGTAGTCGTTTGAGATTCTCCAAATCACCAAGTTCAGGCGGAATCGGACCGGTCAACCTACCTAGACCGAGTTCCATTAACTGTTTGAGATTACGGAGTTCGGTCGGAAACGGACTGGGCGTAAATTGGTTAGCGGACAAGTCCAGAGATGTGAGATTTTCTAGATTGCCAAGTCCCGGAGGAATTGAACCAGTCAATCGGTTATCGAAGAGGTACAGCGTACTAAGATTGGCCAGATTGCCAAGTTCAGACGGAATCGGGCCAGTCAATTGGTTTCCAGCTAACATCAGGAGCACGAGATCCTTCAGATTGCCAAGTTCAGGCGGGATCGGGCCGGTCAATTGGTTTCCAGCCACACGGAGACTCAGTAACTGTTTAAGATTTCCGAATTCAGTCGGAATTGAACCGGTAATATCTTCGTTATAGGACAGGTCCAGGTGTGTGAGCTTCTCCAGATTGCCAAGTTCAGGCGGAATCGGACCGATCAATAGATTTTCGCGTAGCTCCAGCCTAGATAACTCTTTGAGATTTCCGAGTTCAGGTGGAATCTGACCTGGTAATTGGTTTCTGTTTAGGTTCAGGTGTGTGAGTTTCTTCAGATTGCCAAGTTCAGGTGGAATTGGGCTGGTCAACTGGTTATTGCTTAGGTTCAGATGTGTAAGATTCTTCAGATCGCCAAGTTCAGGCGGAATTGCCCCAGTCAGGCCATTATTCAATAGAGCAATTTCGATCAATGAACCATCAGCGAAGGTTAGCCCGCACCACTGCTCAAGGTGCTCAATACTCGGAGGCACGCGTGCAATGTTCCACTGCGAATTTGAGTGACATCCACTATAACTCCAATCATCGCCGTTTGTAGCGTTATAAAATACTTTCAGGATTAAAAATAGGGAATCCAATGATCCGTGGTTAACATGGGGATAAAACAAGTCTGGGGAATCAATAAACTCGCCTTCCTGAACCGTAGGTGAAAACTGGAGAACCTGATTCTTCGCTGTACCCGCAGCCATACTGGAACTGAATTGTACCTCTACGGAATGGCCGGAGACAAGAACTCCCGCCTGCGGGATTGACACCAGATTGTGTTGCGTCTCTGGGGGAGATTCTATCCGAATTTCGTCGCTGCTCTCCCCGGCTCGCCCCATGACCACGGATAAACCCCAAGGGGGATTGATCATAATGAATAGGACGAAAAGGGCTGCCAGACATTGTTTATACAGAGCGATTTGTAAAAGTCCTAGATCATGGATTTTTGCACATTTGATCTTTTGAGGATTCCATTTCTGGTCGCAAAAAATGGGGGGAGGGGTCCACCGACCAAACATTTCTAATGCCCAAATCATCTGTCTAAAGCATATTCCGAATTTTCGAGGCTTATTTCGGGGATGTGTCATTGTTAGTTGAATTTTATGAAGATTTCGGAGATACAAGATAGTGTTTTTTCCTGACTTCGACGGTTTGACAAAGTCAGGTCGCAACTGTGTGTGGTTTATAACCCCCGCCTGCACAGCGGTTGTGGAGGGCCTACCTCCATCCCTTGTACAGTTCAATACATTGTAGTTAAGTCATTTGCTCACCTCACATTGTATCTCCGTGGCACAATAGACCCGTGAGCTGAAAGTTAAGAAGCTTTGTTTTGTCCAAGACCGACCGCATATAGGATCCCGCCCGCATCCGAAGTCGTGTGGTGATGCGTGTCGGCTTCAACCCGAATCGATTGGTTAAAATCAGGAGTGAGAATTGGCTTTCGAGGCTTCATGGTTGATCACCCACAGGGTGAAATTTGTTCGGTGAAATTCAAAGCCTCCTGCGAACACGAAAGATCAAGATCAATTCTGTTTAATACCGCACCAGAAGGCCTTCCAGCGGCTAAAGAGCATGCGATCAAATGGTTCCAGTTTGAATCAGATTTATTGAACAAACGTAACTCTGGTGAGTATTCTGGGCAACAGTCTCGTTTTGATATTGAGTACCCCAGTCCATACGCCCACAGTGCAACCATCTTCGCAATTGTAACGGACACGAAAGCCCACGCTGGATGGGCTAATTATCCCAGTCCCCCCGTGATTCTCAACCCTCAACGAACTAGCACAAAACGGCCCGCACGCGTGAATACGCCATCAGGAGAGTCTACAGTCAGGCGATACAGGTAGACCCCAGAGGAAAACGACAGATTGCGTAGAAATATTTCACGGCCCCAGCCAGCCGACACTTCAATCGGTGCCTGTAGCAGCATGCGTTGGCCTGTTACATCCAAGACCTCAACCCATACACGAGCAGGCCATGGAAGATCAAATTGCAGACTAGTAGAAACCCGAAACGGATTCGGATAGTTGCCCTGAACGGTAAACTCCACTGGCAGGCCACCCACTTGTTCAGTAGAGACGGAGGGGGCACAATTTGGGTCTGGATACACATATTGAATACTGTCCAGCCAGTTCTGAAACTCATTGTCTGATGGAGCGCATAGACCAGAATTTCCTCTATAATCGAACCCGACAAGGCTCAGTTGCAGGAAGCTCCGTGGGAGTTGACCAGAAAGCTGATTAGTACCCAACGACAGTGACTTCAGGCCTGACAGATTGCCCAGTTCAGGAGGGAGCGGACCAGAAAGCAGATTATCGTATACATTTAATTCCCGCAAGCTTGACAAGTCTCCAAGTTCTGAGGGAATCGAACCAGAAAGCATGTTAACGCCCAACCACAGGGACTCCAAGCCTGACAGGTTGCTCAGTTCAGAAGGGAGCGACCCCGTAAGTTTGTTATTGCCCAACCAAAGTGACTTCAGGCCCGACAGATTGCCCAGTTCGGGAGAGATCTGACCAGAAAATTGATTAGCACTCATGTATAGATTCTCGAGTCGCAACAGGTCACCCAACTCAGGAGGGAGCTGGCCAGAAAGCTGATTGTCGCGCAAGTCCAGCAAGTTCAATGCTACCAACTTCCCTAACTCGGGAGGAAGCGGGCCAGAAAAGTTATTGTAGGACAGATTCAATCTCAGTAAACCTATCAATTCTCCCAGTTCAGAAGGAATTGAACCTGAAAGCTGATTGTCGCGCAGATTTAATCTCTGCAAGCTTGGCAAGGATCCCAGATCAGAAGGAATCGAACCCGAAAGCTTGTTTGTGCTCAGCGTCAAATTTCTCATGTCGGACAAGTTGCCCAACTCAGGAGGAATTGAGCCGGAAAGGTGATTTGAGGACAGATCCAATACCTGTAAGCTTGTTAAGGCTCCCAGTTCGGAAGGAATCGAGCCAGAAAGGTGATTGCCCCTCAGCGACAACGACACTAAGTTCAACAGGTCGCCCAACTCAGAAGGAATTGGGCCAGAAAGATGATTGCGTCCCAACGACAGTGACACCAAGCTTAACAGGTTGCCTATCTCTGGAGGGATGGGGCCAAAAAGACGATTTGATGCCAAATTCAATTCCTGTAAGCTTGTCAAGTTTTTCAGTTCGGGGGGAAGCGGACCAAAAAGCTGATTATTTTGCAGGGAAATAGAGACCAGTTCCCCATTCATTATGTCCAGTCCATACCAAAGACCAAAATCCTCCATGGACGAAGGAACCACATCTAAATCCCAGCCCCAAATGTTTGTCCACTGATCCCCGTTCGTGGAGAGGTAGAGTGCGGACAGAGCCTTGTGAACAACCTCCACACTACCCGCCCCTCCACCTATGTTATGGCGGATTGACGAGATCTCGGTAGGCACTTCGGTAAATACCGTTACCGCTCGTTTCTCCTGCGCCATTGAAACGTGAAGGGAGTAAAGGGCTGCCAACATAAACAGCAAGGAGGATCGGAACATAGATTCGAAGGATAATCAGATAAACCAAAGACACGGTTTGTGTATTCAGATGATTTTGCCCACCTAGTAAGATTTAATTTGCCCACTTTTGGCGGATGTTTCTTAAGCCTGCATTATACATTCCCTATCTTCTTGTTGGTATGAGTCTGATTTGTGATTGTTTCTGTGGATCAATCCGACGGGTTCGCCAATGCCTTCGCATGGAATTTCCTTTGAGTTCAATGCGATAGGCAGGCTGGACGAGTCGCTCCAGGAGGGCATCGGCAATCGTTGGACTGGCCATATTTTGATGCCAGCTGTGCTGCTCCGGAGGGAACCGGCAATGTCACACTGTCGGCAATCGTTGGACTGGCCATATTTTGATGCCAGAGTGTTCGACGGATAATTGACCGGTTGCGATCATGGACCGTTTCTGGACTGTTTTTTTTTGCACAGGTAGACCTTGGTGGAAGCTTTGATGCGTGCAAAGCAGGATCAGGAACTGCCAAAATTCATCAGGCAACTGATGCGGTATGATGCGCTCATTGTTGACGGTCTCGGTTATGTTCAGTATAACCGCGAAGAGACGCATGCCTTATTCCAGTTTTTGGCCGAGCGCTACGAACGCGGCAGCGTCTTGATCTCCGGTCATCTGCCATTCTCGCAGTGGGAGACGACCTTTCACGATCCCATGACCACCGCGGCTGCAGTCGACCGACTGGTGCACCACTGCGTGGTTCTGGAACTCAATCTTCCCAGCTACCGGCTGGAGTCTGCACAGCGCCGCCAGTCGGCCATCCAGGAAGGTTCAAATATGGAATCCTCCGCAGACTAAAACAGACCATCAAAATCATGGAGACTTGCTCGAGACAGGTCTTCCTGCTGTTGCTCATGTCCGGCAGGCCGACAGAGAAATCCGACATGAGCTGAAAATCGTGGATACAAAATTGGTGCATCTCGGCTTCGCAGCCAGCTGCTTCGCCTCAATGCACCAATTCCCCATTGTAAATTTTAACTCCAACGCTCTTATCTTAGTCGTCATCATCCGCCTTCCCACTTGACGCTAGACATCAAATTGCGTTAAAAGTGATATATTAGGTGCGGTTTACTACTCACAAATTTCATTTTCTAACAGGAAGTACTTACTTTCTTTGGCATATATGTGCCTGTTTCTGTTTGTTAGTCCGCAAATTCAGTCCCAAGAGGTACCACCTGATAATGCTCGTATCCATGTCGACACAGCCGGTAGTAGTGTAACGGGTGTACGACAACCTACTATGAGTTTAGCGAATGGATGACTATCGACTGCGGCAATAGCGGTGGTTGGTCGGGCCCTGTTCCAGGCTGCAACGGCACCGCATGCGGCAAAGACCTAACGCTTGAATGACGTTTTGCTCTTCTGATTCCCGCATACCCCTTGAGTGGCGGTATGCGGGGATTCTGTTTCTTTTGCCCCTGATTGCATGTCAGAGTGGGGAATTTACCCGATTTGAAGATTCTCCGGTCATTGACCGCCTGCTGGATTCTGCTCCGCACTTTGTGGTCAATACGGACATCGAACCGGAACGATGGGTGGCTGCAACTCGATTAGGGCTTCCAAATGATTCGCTTATTCTGGGTAGTCCCGGTCACATGATTGAGATCAATGATAGTCTTTATATCTCTGAGAGTATGGGATATAATATCTTTGCGGTGGGAGTTGATGGGTACCTCAGCCGGAAAATTGGCAGGCAGGGACAAGGCCCTGGAGAATTTACTCATATAAGAGGGATGCAATACAGCGGCTCGCACGTATTTGTCAAGGAGATAGGACGTGTGCACATATTCACGGAAACGTTTGAATATGTAGATTCGTTTTTCTCTCCGGATCCATACGTGGATAGATTTTCAGTTTCGCCCGATTATATATTTCTGCAGTGTCCGGGAAATCCACTAGAGAATGATTGGGGCATATGTGCTCGCAGCACATCGCCCCCGCATGACTGGGTTCCGGGCATCGAATTGCTTCCTGTTCTGGATCTCCCGAATCAAACGGGGGAAAACAGCAATGTGGTGACGGTGACTCCAGACGGAGATCGAATTGCCTTGGCATATAAGGGACTCCCGTATATCTTTGTTTACGATGATCAGTTTCGGCATTTGCGAACGATTCGATTCGAGGGAAAAGATGTTCAAGACTTTCAGCCTTCGGGGCTTCCTGGTCAAGTTGAAGTTCCAGCCGGAACGGAAGCGTTCACGCAGCACTTCGTACGTACAATGAAATTCCTCAATTCCCGCTATCTGATTGCACGAGTACAAGTACAAGTACAAAAAGGGTATTACCTTTTCGATCTGTCTCAAGATGATTACGGGCTCACAAAAACGATTGTTTTTCGCCCCATGAACGACACGGAAGAAAGAAAGAATGTTTTTGCTCAGGATTTTCTCCTGCATGGAGATTATTTGTATGTGTCTGCTTCCCGGGAAGCGTACGTATACGGCTATGAGTTTGACCTAGAGTGAGGGAATGGGGCCGGTAACCTCCCATCAATGCACAGGGGCAGGTGGGGACATGCGGGAGCTGTTTAGCACCCAGACCCGTAATTACCATGGAAAGCATCACGGATCGCATACAGCAGATCTTCCGGGATAAATCGTAGTGAAACCGCCACATCCGGTTTAGCAAGAATATTGAGGCCCGATACTACGTAGGTGCGGACCCCGTGAACCCCTTCCCCGAAGTTGGTGCTTTCAAATATTGGGGAATGCTTTCATGTCACAGAGTTTTTTTGGTCAGTCTATTTACTTGGTGTTGTCGTCTGGTGTATAATTTGTGATTTTGCTCAAAAGCCTGAATAGCATCTCGAACCATACGGAAGCAGAACCGTGGGTCGGCGAAAAATGTAACCTTGTGCACTGTTCTGCTGCGCAGCAGCGAGAATTTAAACTCTTGGGTGTAACGGGAACCATTTCACTGCTCAATGGCTCAGGCCCTATCTGGCCCCTTCCTGCAACCACGCAGTGGTGGCACCTTGGAAAAGGTACGGTATTCGGGATGGGGCAAATTCATATCCTGCCTTACCAAAACCGAAGTGTATGAGCACTCCTGCCTGCACCATCAGACAGCGACCAAACTGATTGTCTTGATCTTGATCGAATCGTCAGGAATTCATCCCCTGACGAACATCATCCCGGCTGAAAGAACACAGAGAACTCTTCCGGCTTCCATGAATAGATGATAGACTCCGTGACATCGCAGGTCATGTTTCATGCATGCTGATGTAACAGATTTTCCGCTCCTGATCCAAACTCTGAAACAGTTATCCCTGATACGATTAGATGGCCTGCCGAGACACCTGCAAATGATTTCCCTCAGTCTTTCGGGAGACACTTCATGTGCTATGGGGCCGGTTAACCTTTCTTGTCTTAACTTCGGCGGTGCACTCTCAAAAACCTTTGACTCTGGATCGGGAAATTTTAGTCCTTGATGCTTCAGAAATGATTCCGCCCTAAATTCGCAACAAAGAAGAAGAGTACATGATTGGTGCCAGTGGACACCTACGCCGAGAGGCCGGATTGGGCGACTTCATGTCGGCATATCCTGGGCACCGGCAGTCAGTCAGCTGACAAAACGCACATGCAGTCTGTACTGTAACCGGAAATAGCCAAACACGAACGGATCCCTGCTCTCCGAGAAAAGAAATATTCGTCAATTTATCTAAATGGCCGTAGAACGACTTAAACCAGACCTGCAACTGATCAGCGAGGAGTATGTCCTCATTCAGGCCTGGAAAAAAACCGCACGATCCCTTCCGCATAACTCGTTTGCCGATACACTTGCCCTTGATCAGGCAACCGTGAACCTACGAGAATTTCTTCATAGACTACGCGAACGCCTGCAGTCATGGGAGCGTTGGGAGAATAAACCGCTGCGGATGGTCCCCGCTCCGAAAAGTCAACATTGGTACGTGGGGGATATCGCAGAAGAGGGTTCCTGGAAACCCAAAAAGGATCCAGAGTCTGAAGACGATTCAAAACCAGCACCGATCAGGCCCTTGGCCGAGGTGGATCTGGAGGATCAGGTTATCGCAACGGCCGTGATGCTTTGTCTTGCAGACCGTGTTGAGACAAGGCAGGGAGATTCCCGGAACAGTACAGAACACGAATACCTTCGAAAACAGATCATCTCCTATGGGAACCGACTTTTCTGTGATGTAGAAAACGGGCATCTGCGCCATCGATGGGGATCCACCAAACTCTATCGGGCTTACTTTCAAGACTATCGCACCTTTCTTCGCCGACCGGAAGATGCAGCCCAAAAATCTCTGGAAAGAGGAAATAAAGATGTATATCTGATCTACTCAGACCTGAAACAGTTCTTTGATCGAGTCCGCCCAGAGCTGATTACCAAATCCATTGAGGCGATCAGGGAGGAAGGCGATGATGAGGATTTCTTCTCTTTTCTGCACTCCTTACTCAACTGGAAATGGGATGATCGGGATGCAGAAATTGCCAACACCTATGCTAAACAGGCGAAGATGGATAATTTTGAATGCGTGACGCTCCCGCAGGGGCTCGTCGCGTCAGGATTTTTTGCAAACCTTGTCCTACTATCATTCGATGAGGAAGTACGCGGCAAAATCGGGGAAGACATTCTCAAAGGAGTCTCTCTGGTGGATGTGTGCAGGTATGTTGACGATTTACGGATCGTCATTGCTGTAGACAAAGATACTGGAGACTCTGATCAACTCAAGAAAGATGTATCTGCCTGGCTGAAAGAAACATTAGGGAGAACAGCACCGTGCCTTGAACCATCTGACGATAAGACAAAGATTAAACGACTAGGAGACCAAACCCAGCCTCAATTACGACAACGGGTGAAAATGAATCGCATCCAGTCTGCCATCTCAGGCGGGTTTGATGCGCATGGAGGCGAAGACATTCTGGATGCCATTCAGGGACTGCTACGTGCACACCGGACGTTGAATTCTGAGGATAGCTGGGCACTTTCCCCTGAATCAGATGTGCCAAATGATACCGTCGCCAGATTCGCTGCCGGACGATACCGTAAGACCTTCCGTTCCATCCGGCCGCTGCTGCAGGATGAGGACGGGGGTTCTTCTGCAGACGCTCCCCTGAACACGCTACGCTCTCAATCTGAACTGGATCAGGAAGCAAAAGCATTTGCCTATGATCTTGTTGAACGATGGATCAGAGATCCATCCCACGCCCGGCTCCTGCGGATCGGCCTTGATATCTGGCCGGGTACAAAACTGCTGAAAGAAGCTCTCTCCCGGCTCCGCCCTTACACGAAAGCGAATCCTCATCGACCTCAAAATGATTCCATTGAGCGAGAGGAGCGGGTGGCCTGGTACTGCCTCTCCGAAATCTTTCGTGCAGGAGCCACCGAGACCGGTATTGTACCTGATGACGAACCACTTCCACCTGATGTCTGCATTGAATCTTACCGGGAAGCACTTTATCAGGAAGCTGAGAACCTGATTCGTCGATCTTCCGAAATTACGCTTCCATGGTACCTGCTGCAGCAAGCGTTGCTATTCTTAGCCGTATATGCTCCTGACCGGGTTTCGTCTACTCTGGACACAATCCCGGACAACCGTAAATATCTGGACTTGATCCGGTTTCTTCGCAGTGAGAAATTCAACCTCTCGGACGCTGATTATGCGACGCTGTCAATTCAGGCCAGAAGGTCATTAAAAGATTCCGACACGGCCATCCTGTTGGCAAAGACCGATCTAACGCCAACCAAAATCCAGGAAATCGCTGAAAGAGATCCCGCATATGCTCTTGAGCTTTTGAACTCTGGAGTGGATCCTGAAATAATCCGTCAACTTCCCGAATGGATTCGTCAGGATCTTTGCTGGGATCCCGATGAAAGAACTCTGGCCAAGCTGGTCACTGATCATCATCCGCATAGCGACCTGCGAAACGAATACTCTCTGCTGCATTTTGCAAAAGCTTTTCTTTTGGAATTTCGGACCAGGGATCCTGAAGAGATCCGAGTCATCACCCCTGGACAGGTCACACTCACAACAACCCGTAATGGGCAAATCAAAGAGTGTGAGGTCCAGGATTTGAGAATTTTACCGGCGGGCAAAAACGATGCATCAGACTCCATTTACGGGCTGCCATCGTGGTGTAAAGATGGGGACCGGTGGCGGATACAACTCGGCTTCCTCTTACGATTCATTCTATCGGGGCAACCGGATTTTACCCAGAACCAACGCCCCGCACGCTATGCCAAACGCAAGCCAAGTTATCGCAGGGTCACGAGTCACTGGTACCAGAGATCGTATGGTCTTTACCATGGACATTCCGGCTTTGGTGATGACTGGGTTGCAATCTCGAACTGGTTTGAAGAATTTCTTCAAGCACTTCTTCACTGGCCGGGATGTCGTTATCCTCAAAAATGTCAGTTCGTACGACAGGGCATTGACGCAGTTATAACGAAAATTGAGAAAAGAATCCGCGGGATCAAAAAAGGTTACGCTAAAGCCAGTCAAACCTTGATCTTACCCTTGAAGATTGATCAGCCAATTCGTCATGACCCAGAACGATCATTTCGTGCCTGCATGGTACAGACTGTAATCCCATCCTTTGCGGACTTTAAAGAAAATGCTGACGACCTAACCTTGGGGGAACCCCCTATCCGGCAAAAACACCGCCGACATCTTTCATCCACACTTGCGGCCGTTAACCGGGCACTGATGCTCCGGGATACACATTCAGAAAAAATTTCCCGGCTTGATCTCTTGATTCTCCCCGAGTTGGCTGTACACCCGAAAGATGTATATCAGCATCTAATTCCTTTCGCCCGGGCTCACAAGACTATGATTCTTGCGGGTCTGACGTATGAGGAGGCCATTGATGACCGGCCATTAATCAACTCTGCCCTCTGGATCATTCCAAAATACTCAGAGGCCTACGGCCTGCAGATAACCGTTCGCCGCCAAGGGAAACAGCACGTATCCGAATATGATCTGCAGTTCAATGGAAATGAGAATGAGATTATTCAAAAATTCTGCCCATGCCAGTGGTACATTATACACCCCTGGTCTCTGGATACGAAATCTAACCCCCTCCGAATCACTGCCGCAGTCGGCTACAATGGAGAAGCCCCCGGCTTAACCCGTGATGTCACGAGACATTCCGATATCTTGGCTATTCCTGCACTCAACGGTGATGTAACCACCCTACGTGAGATGACAAAGACACTGTACGAAGATAGGTCTCAATGCGTGATCACCGTTAACAATGGGGAATATGGAGGCAGCAATGCCTTTATTCCGATTACGGGTTCTGACCCAATAGAAGTTTTTCATACGCACGGGCAGCCGCAGGCCGGGGTGTTATTACTGGAGATTGAGGACATGCAAGGTTTTCTGGATCGCAAAAATATATCTGCAGGCGCAACTATTGAGGAGGCGATGGAATTCGTAAATCCTCAGACCGCCTCTGGAAGTGCCCATGCAGATTCGGCTTGAGGTAAAGGGAAAGCTTTGTCTGCCAAATCCCCAGCACACCCCCGAAACGATAACACATCTTGGCTTCAAATTTGAAACAGCCCATCGATTAATCAACGTTCAATCTCTCAAGAACATGCCACACGCCTCTATGCATGCCTCATTTCCATCCGCCCGGCATCTGCTGCTAAGCAGGTTTATCCCTATTGTGCAAATGTCCTCCCTATTATTGCCCACTGCTAACTGAGAATCTCGTATATTCAGAAAATTTTGCTATCTTATAACTAGCTTACTGATGTAATCATTGGATGGAAGTGCTAAATACTGATTTTATTATTGGACAGCACCTGCTCAGACTAAACAGGGAACTGAGCAGGTTGATGGACGGCGATTGTGTTTTCATTAATTCTAACATATTACCGCCGTTGGATTCCGAAATCAGAGTTGTTCTGGAACGAGTTAAGACGCAGTCTGCTACCGATCACCTGATTGTTATGCTTCAGACATGGGGCGGAGTTATGGAAACAGTTGAGCGGATCGTGGCCATTATGCGAGAACATTACCACCAAGTCTCCTTTGTGATTCCTGATTATGCGTATTCCGCGGGTACCGTTCTAGCCCTGTCAGGTGATCGTATTTACATGGATTATCATTCGGTGCTCGGACCAATTGACCCACAAATTGAATCAACTGAGGGGCGATTGTTACCAGGTCTAGGAATCTTGACGAAGTTCGACGAACTGTGTAGTATAATCAATCAGGCGGAAACAATAGAAGATTGTCGAGCAGAATTGGCCTATCTGATCCATCAATTTACCCCCGAGCAACTCTTTGCGGTTGAACAAGCAAAGGAGCATGGTATATCCCTCATCAGAGAGTGGCTTCCGAAGTATAAATTCAAGGATTGGAAAAAAACCGAAACCACAGGAACCGAGGTTACGGACAAGATGCGAAAGGCTCGTGCAGAGGAAATCGCAGAAACACTGGGTGATGCCACCAAGTGGCATTCACACGGACGGGGTATTTCAATGCGCGAACTTCAGGGAAACAGCTTGAAACTTAAAATTGACGACTTCGGTAAAAACGAAGAACTCAGCAACGCAATTCGTAATTATCACGGGCTTGCCGTAGATTATTACAGGAAAACAGGCGTTGCTATGTACATCCACTCACAACATGGCCATAGGATCCTTAAATGACATCCAAGCATCAAAAACAGCGTGACGAAAATCTCCGTGACCAGAGTACACGTATAAGAGAATTTCAGAGACTCAAAGAGAAATCTGAAAAGGCGCAGAGGGACCTGCTTATCCCTATTCTTTTGCCTGGTCCGCGCGAACGATACAGGATTCGCTTCCCCTACGGGAATGACGGAGAACCGCTTGATTGGGGTAGTGGGCTTCGGAATAGTTTCTGACGAGGCCATTTTGCCTCTGACGCAGTTCCGGCTTCAGCGGCTCTTGGCAGAGGACATCGCAGAAACACTGGGGGATGCCACCAAGTGGCATTCACACGGACGGGGTATTTCAATGCGTAAACTTCAGGGAAACAGCTTGAAACTTAAAATTGACGACTTTGGTAAAAACGAAGAACCCAGCAACGCAATTCGTAATTATCACGGACTTGCCGTAGACTATTGCAGGAAAACAAGCGTTGCTATGTACATCCACCCACAACATGGCCATAGGATCCTTAAATGACATCCAAGCATAAAAAACAGCGTGACGAAATTCTCCGTGATCAGAGTACACGTATAAGAGAATTTCAGAGACTCAAAGAGAAATCTGAAGAGGCGCAGAGGGATCTGCGGATCCCTGATTATTCGCTTAGCCCACGCGAACGATACAGGATTCCCTTCCCCTACGGAAATGACGGAGAACCGCTTGAGTGGGGTAGTGGGCTTCGGAATAGTTTCCGGTGAGACCGTTTTTTGCCTCTGACACAGTTCAGGCTTCAGCAGTTCTTGGCGAGGAAATCGCAAAAACACTGGGGGGATGCCACCAAATGGCATTCACACGGACGGGGTATTTCAATGCGCAAACTTCAGGGAAACAGCTTGAAACTTAAAATTGACGACTTTGGTAAAAGCGAAGAACTCAGCAACGCAATTCGTAATTATTACGGGCTTGCCGTAACTATTACAGGAAAACCGGCGTTGCTATGTACATCCACTCACAATATGGCTATAAGATCCTTAAATGACATCCACCAACCATCAAAAACAGCGTG
Source organism: Rhodothermales bacterium (assembly GCA_022821875.1). Lineage (GTDB taxonomy): Bacteria > Bacteroidota > Rhodothermia > Rhodothermales > Bin80 > Bin80. Next base: position 2,634 of record JAJECV010000092.1, on the reverse strand, counting down.
ACGAAATTCTCCGTGAGCAGAGTACACGTATAAGAGAATTTCAGAGACTCAAAGAGAAATCTGAAAAGGTGCAGAGAGAAATTCGGATCCCTATTTTTTTACCTGGTCCGCGCGAACGATACAGGATTCCCTTCCCTTACGGAAATGACGGAGAACCGCTTGAGTGGGGTAGTGGGCTTCGGAATACTTTCTGATGAGACCATTTTGCCTCTGACACAGCTCAGGGTTCTACGGCTCTTGGCAGGGCTTTTACAGATGTATACCGGAAGGGACTGGGACGCTCTGGAAGTTGTCTTTCCTGATTCACCGACCCCTCCACCAAATACCGTAACAACTCCCTCCGTTGTCTCTCATCAAGCGTGCTTTTGACGCTAGACATCAGCGACAGGGATGGATTGCCGCAGCATGCCTGCAGATTGAGCGAACTCGCTCAACTCCATTCCACAGAACTGGCAGTGAAAGGGACTACTCCGAGCACTAAAACGACATGGTCAAACCAAAAATCGCTATCTTGTGAACCTATGAAAGAAACTTAACAAACACCAACTAAACAATGACGCATCCCCGTGGGCGGCTGAAACCCAGTATCAGCCAAAGCGTTTTATGCTCATACAAGTCCTAATGGTACCTGTACCTGCTCGTAAAATAAAAAATGAGCACATCTACTTCTGAGAATAGTTTCGGCCTAACCAACACCACAATAGATTGTGGTGTTAGTCCAGAGTGTTACAATTCCAATCCAGTGCAACCCCAGATGAGCCTAGGCGGATTATTTTCACAGCAAGATGCCCATGCACCGAACCATTGACTCTCACACGACGTATTTGGAACGGATCGCTAAGTTGATTCCAGCAGAGATCGTAGCGGCTCATCTTACCATCCAAGGATTCGTTTATAACGAGATCACCTACAGGGACATCATCATTGAGATTTCGGCTGGAACACTTCTCTTCGCTCTCCCCTTCTACCTTTGGCATGCATTGGGAATTAAGAAATGTTCACAAATCTCGCTAACAATGGCGAGTTTCGTGGTATGGGTACTAGCGGTTAGCCTCCCCGTCCACCAGAGATCAGGGATCGCCCCAATCTTAGGGTCAATAATCTTGATTCTTTGGACCACCGTGATTCCTATCTTCACCGGCTCTGCTGAAACTGTACTCCATCCAGATCTTAACGGTGATCTTGAAAATGAGGCGAAGCCAAGTAAAGCGAAATAAGTTATGTATGTCTGGTGGCATCTTATGTTGGGTGTGGTTCCACTGGTACCCTCAGTTCGAACTCAAGGATTTATAGAATCCTATCGACTCACTAATCGTACACAATTCTACTCATCAGACTGCTAGGCACAGATTCTCTGCAAGAGGTGCATCACAGAACTCACCCGAGTCACAAATTCCCCCTGTATATTATAAGGGACGCGTAACCCAAGTTCGTCAATTTGTAGTGCTATTAGGCGCAGAGTTCCTCCAGGCCCGTTTTTGGGCTTTTTTTTTGATGGGATCCGGGCCTTCCCAAGTCCCCCCATCCTGGCAATCTGATTTGATGTGGTTTTTACATCTGTCTGCGTGGTTTTTCCGGGCTAAATCTCCGAGAATTTCCCTCCGTGCGTCCCAACTGGACACAGCCCGGGCTGCTCCGTCTGGAGTCGCCTTTCCTACCCATCCTGTATGTTGACTTCCGGTTCACGAATCGGGTGGTTTTTTCGGGGGTTTCTTTTCTTCGGTGTGTTCGGTTTTGGTTCGGGTCTCATCGGGATCGTACTGGAATCCAAGGATGTGAAAAATCTCCTCCAGTAACGGTGATAGATCCTGATCAATTTCGGTGACGATGTAGCGGTGTTTATTTTTGGGCAGGCGTGTGGTAATCCGCCGCATCTGGTTCAATTCCGTTCGGATCGTATCCCAGCTGTGATGATGCCCCGCCTGTTTGAGTTGGAAACGGATCAAATGGGAAATATGATACGCCAGAATGGTGAGAAACATGTGCGACTCAATTCGATCATTTTTGCGGTGGTACAGAGGATGGAGTCCAAGGTCCGATTTCATGGCACGGAAGGCACTCTCAATCTCCGTGAGTCGCCAGTACATTCGTGCTACCTGTTCGACGCTCCAGTCTAGATGCGTGGTGCGGATCACATATCCACCGGAAGCCCGACATTTTTGTTCATGGGTTGCTTTCCGGGTAAAGGTCAGACTTGTGGCATACCGCTGCCCTTTTCGAGGGCCCGGTTTGTCGGTGATGACCACCTCATACAAGTGAGATACATCTTTATGCTTTTGTTTCAAGCGCCCCAATTTGATGTGTACTTTCCCCAGATCCTTCAGATATCCAGACTTGGAGAAGCCGTCATGCAGCCCCGTCAGTTCGGCTTCATACTTGCTGCATTTCGTGTCCCGAATCTGCTCCTCGGTGTACTGCTTCGCTTCGCTATGGATATAGACCCGCTGTTCCTTCGGGGCTTCCTGCTGCTCCAGCTGCGGTTCCGCTCCATCTTCCCCTTCCTGCACTTTTTTCGGATCGGGAAGCCGCCAGGCCTTGATGTTCTTCTTTCCGGCCGTGGTAAACCTTTGATCGGGATCCCCGGTGGGAACCGGCGGCGTTTTTGCCCGCTCCACACAGATATAGTCCAATCCC
>JAJECV010000006.1 GCA_022821875.1 Rhodothermales bacterium | reverse complement strand
ACACTGCTTCGCACGCTGGGGCGGGAAAAGGAGACCCAGACCAAAGCGACCACAACAAGCGTGGACACGCACAGTAAGGGAGGAATTTTGGATGTGATCAGGGCCGGCATAGGCCTTTCCCGTTCCACCACAAGAGCCCATGCAGAGCGGAGCCCACTGGAAGTGCTGAAGAGTGGAGAAGGGAAACTACTGCTCGTCATGGACGAAGCGCAGGACTTTGCGCGGGACTTCGCGCCATCGCCGAGTAAGGAACGACGTGATGCCCGAGCCCTCATTGATTCAGTCCACAATGGAAAAATTGCGGGGAGGCCTGTGATGCTGCTCACTGCCGGGTTAAGTGCCACGAAGCGAGCCTTCAAAGATCTGGGCGTGTCCAGATTTAAGGACAACTGCTATGTAGAGCTGGGCCCGCTGAAACCGGAAGCGGAGCGGGCAGTCATTCAGGATTGGCTACAACTAGAGGGTCGGGCGAAGGGGGACCCCACGTTCTGGATTGAGGCGATTATGCAGAAGACCCATGGCTGGCCGCAGCATGTGGCCGCCTATGCCGAATCTGCTGCCATCCACCTGCGGGCAACGGGGCGGCAGATGACTCCAGAGAAATTGAAGGAGGTACTCGAAGTAGGGGAGATGAAACGAATAAAATTTTATAAATCCAGAGCGGACGGGATTATGAGGAACGAGCGCCAGTGCATTGCCAGAGCAATGACCAATGTTGCTACGGATGGGACCATCGATAAGGACACGGTCATCGCATCCCTGCGAGAAGAATTCAGCGCAGAAAAAGCCGAGGAGGTATTCGCCTTAGCTCTGGGGAATGGGATATTCGATCTGCAGGGCGACAGCTATGTGATCCCGATCCCGTCCATGCGCCGCTGGTTCATCGCCAACTACTTCATCGAGCGGGATCCACCCACCCCCTCCTGATCAGAATCCTCCGCCGAGTAGCCCGCCCGACTTTAACTCTGGCGGATTTCCCTGTTGGCCATGACCATCGCCCCGATTCTGACCGAGGAATAGATCAATAAAACGCTATCATTCCTGCATGAGGATCACCAGATGCGGTGGAAGAGTGCACAGCAGGATGGCGTGCTCCGCCAGTCCAGGAAAGTGGTGCGGCGGTAGGCTACGACCTGCACGCAGGAATACGCATCCAATCCTGCCACGCGGGAAATCCTTCCATGCTGATGTGGCACATCCGCACAAACTTCCCGTGATTACGTATCTTGCAGATTCGTTTCCACTATACATCATGAGTGATTTCGTAGACACCAATCCCGGTATAGATGACCGGGGAGAAGCGAAGTATTTTCACGGCCGGAGCGCGGAACTGGCAGCCTTCAAGGAGCGTATGGGGTTTGCAACAGTCGAGCACAGGCAGGGAACCACCTTCCTGATTCTGGGAGCACCTGGTGCGGGTAAAAGTGCGCTGCTTTATAAATGTGCGCAACTGGCGGAAGGGCTGAAGTGGAAGGTCATAGACATAACCTTGGATGCCCTGTGGGATGCGACCACGCTGCTCCAGGCATTAGGGAGAAGTAAGGAGGCCGGTCAGGTAGAGGGCGCATGGAGCGCGTCCGTGGAGGGGGAAGTAGGCGTGCCGGGCGGGGTCAAAGCACGGGCGGGAGGAAGTTATGAAAGAAAGAAAACCCCAGCCCCCCGCAACACACTGGAGGTGCTAAAAAGCGGGAGGGGGAAACTGCTGCTCGTTCTGGACGAAGCGCAGCGTCTAGGAAAGCACACGCCGCAGGAATATGCCCATCGGGTCAGTGTCCTTCTTGATGCGATTCACAATGGTAAACTGAGCCGCTCCGTGATGCTGCTTGCCGCCGGGTTGAGTGCAACGGCGGATGCATTTGAAGAGATGGGCGTGTCCAGATTCAGGGATAAATGCTACATCGAACTAGGACGGTTAAAGCATGAGGCGGAGCGGAAGGTCATCAAAGACTGGCTTAAGAAAAACGGGCGGGGCAAGGGGGACCCCACGCCCTGGATTGATGCGATTGCACGGGAGACGCATGGTTGGCCGCAGCATGTGTCTGCCTATGCCGAGTCCGCCGCGATTCACCTGCGGGCAACGGGACGGGAGATGACCCCAGAGAAGTTGCAGGCGGTGCTTGAAGCGGGGGGAATAAAACGAACAAAATTTTATGAAATTAGGGCGAAGGGGCTACCAAAAAAAGAGCGTCAGTGCATTGCAAGAGCAATGGCCAATGTTAAGACAGACGGGGTAATCAATAAGGACATGGTCATCGAATCCCTACGAGAGGCATTCAGCGCGGAGAAAGCCGAGGATGTATTCGCCTTAGCCCTGCGTAAGGGAATATTCGATCTGCATGGCGACAGCTATGTGATGCCGATCCCTTCCATGCGCCGCTGGTTCATAGACAATTACTTTATCTAGCGGGATCCACCCGAACCATCCCCTTCTGACTCAAATTTCACGCCAGATAGACCCTTGGACCCACACACGGGGGATTTCCCTATTGGCCCGGCCATCGCCTCGCTTCTGACCGGAACATAGAGCGATGAGACCCTTCCATTCCCGCGTATCCATTTAAAGTGCAAACCCTCGCTCCACACATCTTCTTGTCTCCATCAACTGGGCCACCATAGATCGTAATTCCAAGATCCAGGATCAGAACAGATATTTATTCCTCGCGCCTGTACATAAACCCTGGGCCTCGTCATTTATTGTAATTACACTCTGCAATCGAAGGCCTATCAATGACCGCTGCAAATAAGATGCCATGGATCCTGCTCGCCGTTTACTCTCAGCAAGACGGCCTTGCAGTCCCGCATCCGGGTGTAAGGCCGTCTTTACAATCGGCGTACCGCATATACCCGGCTAAAGTTGTTGGTGCGTATTCTATGGTGATCAGACACCGCATAGGGGCCCGCATATCGTTTCCGTAAACCGTCGAACCGCTTCATTCCTCACTGCACGCATAAAACTTGTAATCGCAGCCTTCTAACGTTCAAATTTCCTATTACGAATAAGAATTCGGAAGTAGGGACATTTCCCGTTTATACTCAGATCTTTTCCATCATCTCCTTTCCTAAAGCGAATGATCTCAAACTGCTCTGGATTGTACTTGTCTAGGAATGTGATTGGAACACCCATTGCCCCCCCCAATTTTTGGGAATATCCTTCGTCCGACTCACCTCAATCGCATCATAATTGTCGTACTTCGGATATTCCTCTGGTGAGTACTCCCTGTACAAAATCAAATCCTCATGCCGCTTGTTATGCTCCAAATTTGTAAACCAGCGTACTCCTTTAACCCGAACATATTTCTTCCCATTACTATCGATCCTGTGGGACGCAGCAGTTAATGGATAGTGATCAGGAACCCCAAACTCCCTGTCTCCACTACTTATGCTTGGGCCAAACCACAATCTGTCTGCCTTGATTAGCGGAAATATCTCCTTATACGTGACAGCATTCATATTGCCGATAATCAAGAACATCTTCTCGTACTCCATCAATTGGGCCACATAAGGACGAAAGAGCGAAAATGGCGGATTGGTGACCACAATATCAGCCTGCTTCAGCAGTTCAATGCATTCTGCATTCCGAAAATCACCGTCCCCCTTAAGGTACTTCACCTCAATCTCATGAGCATCGGGAACCCTGTTCCCATCCTGATCTCCAAAATACTCCAGATAAATCGCCCGCTCACAGTCATGCCGGGAAAATAGATCACGCTGCTGGTTCTTGAAACAGGTGGTGATCAACCTCTTTAAACCGAGATGCTCGAAATTCTTGGAAAAGTATTCAAAGAAATTGCTCACCCTCGGATCATCGCAGTTGCAATACACCACCTTATCTTGGAAATGGCGTTTGTAATACCGAAGTTCGTTCTCAATATCCGGCAACTGGGTATAGAAATCGTCCTTCTTTTTCGCTTTTGCAGTATCCAAATTTCTGCTTCCCTGTGACATTTAACCCATTATTTTGATGACTTCCTCCGATTACAGGCCCGACATAGCATCTGGCAGTTCTCTGCATCTGTCTTCCCGCCTTCAATCCAGGGTGTAATGTGATCTGCCTCCATTTCGTTCAAATGAAACTGATCTTCGCACATTTTGCATATTCTTTTCTGTCTCTCATAGGCCACTCGCTTCATTGTGTTTGAGAACAACCGAATATTCAAATACCGCTCCTGTCTGGTCAAAATATATGGATAGATGCCTGGCTTTTTGGTCACATCATCATCCATCATCAACTTTGCTATCTCTTCCTCAATCACCGCAGGATCAAGGTGAGCGTCCTTATACTCATCGTACAGGCTTCCCCAGTCAACGCTCTTCATTTCCCTGCGCTTCTCGGTGAAGGTCGCCGCAACCCAACTGATTATGGACTGAAAATGATTCCATATAGCCACAGCAGTGGGATCATGTTGATGCCGACTCATATAATCTTCAATCTCCCCCTTGCTAATCCACCTGATTGCCGTTTCAAGATATTCCTGACGTATAGCCTTTACTCCCAGATAATCTTTACCCAGTTGGTAGGCAGGGCCACCTGTCCTGCTGAAATAGCGCTTGGCGTCGGAAACCCATGTTCCCGCATAAACCGCATTGCGCAATTCCTGATTCGTCAACTTTGCCCCCGCAATATTGATCACCTTGAACCATTCCAGTTTCTCACTATCGGTGCCGGTACACTTATAAACCATGAGTTCATAGTCTAGAATTTCCCGCTGCCTGTCGTCTGTCAGACTATGGAAATACAGTTTATTGTAAGAGAAGTCGCCGCTTACATACTGGGCTATTGAGATAGTGCGCTGTTGCCCATCAATAATTTCATAACTGCCATCATCCCTCACAGCCCAGTACATGACATTCAGGGGCAAACCTCTTGTTACCGTGTTGATGACGGCTGCTCGCTGGGTTTCATTATAGACGAACTCCCTCTGAAATGGCGGGCGGATATCAAGTTTACCCGCTAACCCACGTACCCCTCCCTCACCATCATCGCTGTATTGATCAACAATATCACGGATAGGGATTTTATCTAGAACGATTTTCATTTTTGAACTTTCTTGTTTCTGATGACAATCCTGGCATACTGCTCTTTCCCTTCCAGCAGAAACCTACTCTGCCTTCCAGTTAATTCCTTTAGGATTGGCCTGTCCATTCCGATGATCTCAAACTGTTCTGGATTGTACTTGTCCAGAAACGTGATCGGAACCCCCATCTGCCCCCCCCAATTTTTTGGAATATCCTTCGTCCAGCTCACCTCAATTGCATCGTAATTATCGTACTTCGGGTATTCCGCTGGGGAGTACTCCCTGTACAAGATCAAGTCCTCATGGCGCTTGTTGTGCTCCAAATTCGTGAACCAGCGCACACCCTTCACCCGTACGAACTTTTTCCCATCTTTATCAATCCGAGATCCAACCGCTGTCAAGGGATAGTGATCAGGAACCCCGAATTCTCTGTCCCCACTGGAGATACTGGGGCCGTACCATACCCGATTCTCTTGGAAGAGCGGGAAAATCTCTTTATAGGAAACCGCATTCATGTTACCAATAATCAGGAATTTCTTCTCATACTCCATCAACTGGGCCACATACGGACGAAAGAGCGAAAACGGCGGATTGGTCACCACAATATCTGCCTTCTTCAGTAGTTCAATACATTCCGCATTCCGAAAATCGCCGTCCCCCTTGAGGTGCTTCACCTCAATCTCATGAGCATCGGGAACCCTGTTCCCATCCTGATCTCCAAAATACTCCAGATAAATCGCCCGCTCACAGTCATGCCGGGAAAACAGATCACGCTGCTGGTTCTTGTAACAGGTGGTGATCAACCTCTTTAAACCGAGATGCTCGAAATTCTTGGAGAAGTATTCAAAGAAGTTGCTCACCCTCGGATCATCGCAGTTGCAATAGACTACCTTGCCCCGGAAATGACGTTTGTAGTGCCGCAGTTCGCTCTCAATATCTGGCAACTGGGTATAGAAATCGTCCTTCTTTTGTCGCCTTGCACTTGACAGGCTTGCAGTTTTACTCATTGAAACCAACTAGCCGCCACGCTTGTGTTTGATCAAAATACGCGAATACATTCTTTTGCCGTTTATATAGCCCCTATCGGTTTTTCCAGTCCATTCTGGATTAAGAATTTCGGAAAGTAGTCCTTGCTTAACGTCATAATCCGCTCCAAGGATCTCAAACTGCTCCGGGTTGTACTTGTCCAGGAATGTGATTGGAACACCCATCGCCCCCCCCCAATTTTTGGGAATATCCTTCGTCCGACTCACCTCAATCGCATCGTAATTGTCGTACTTCGGATATTCCTCTGGAGAGTACTCCCTGTACAAAATCAAATCCTCATGGCGCTTGTTGTGCTCTAAATTCGTGAACCAGCGCACTCCTTTAACCCGAACATATTTCTTCCCATTACTATCAATCCTGTAGGACGCAGCAGTTAATGGATAGTGATCAGGAACCCCAAACTCCCTGTCTCCACTACTTATGCTTGGGCCAAACCACAATCTATCTGCCTTGATTAGCGGAAATATTTCCTTATACGTGACAGCATTCATATTGCCGATAATCAAGAACATCTTTTCGTACTCCATCAATTGAGCCACATACGGACGAAAGAGTGAAAACGGCGGATTGGTTACCACAATATCGGCCTCCTTCAGCAGTTCAATGCATTCTGCATTCCGAAAATCGCCGTCCCCCTTAAGGTGCTTCACCTCAATCTCGTGAGCATCGGGAACCTTGTTCCCGTCCTGATCTCCAAAATACTCCAGATAAATCGCCTGCTCACAGTCATGCCGGGAAAACAGATCACGCTGCTGGTTCCTGTAGCAGGTAGTGATCAGCTTCTTGAGCCCGAGATGCTCGAAATTCTTGGAGAAGTATTCAAAGAAGTTGCTCACCCTCGGATCATCGCAGTTGCAATACACCACCTTATCCCGGAAATGACGTTTATAATGCCGGAGTTCGCTCTCAATATCTGGCAACTGGGTATAGAAATCGTCCTTCTTTTGTCGCCTTGCACTTGACAGGCTTGCAGTTTTATTCATTGCAGTCAACTATTATCCACTATCCGGATCAATCCCGACTCAAAAATATCGACGCATTCCTAATCTTGTATGTATTCTCACACAATCAGACATCAACCACCCCTCAAGTATAATCCGATCCCTTGGAATAAACAAACCCATAAGGTCATACCCAGATAATAATGAGAGAACTTGGCCATCCAGATCTGCCATAATCTTGACATATCTCGCTGTATGCAAAATGGAGGGTGCATCCAATAAGCAAAGCAGCCAACTGACTCCTGTGGAGACATAACCGCCGCCGTCATCTTATATCCGTAGAATCATCTATATCCTGAGAAAACGCGGAGGGGGAGGGATTCGAACCCCCGGTAGACAATGCCTACAATGGTTTTCGAGACCACCCCGTTCGACCACTCCGGCACCCCTCCGAGAAACCCCCGTTAACAAATACTGCACATACTTTGTTCGTGATCAGGCGGAAACAGGTAGCACGCCGCGGATCAATTCCGCCGCATTATTGAGCACCGCAGCAAGTTTTTGGGGTTCGCGCCCACCCGCGGTGGCCAATTCCGGGCGGCCTCCACCGCCGCCACCAATTTGACGTGCAAAGTGGCCCGCAATCTTCCCTGCATTCACGCCCCTGGGCAATAAATCATCCGTCACCACCGCCACTAGATAAGCTTTTTGTCCACTAGGGTCCCGTGCCCCCAGGATCCCCACACTAGATGCTTTCAGGCGCTGACGAAGTTCCTGCCCCTGTGCCCTTAACATATCCATACCTGCATCACCAATCTGTCCAACAGCCAAATGAATCTCCCCTATATTAACGGCTTGATTCAGCACATCGTCCAACTGTGAGGAAAGTTGCTCATGACGCAATTTCTCTACCTCTTTTTGCAAGGAGCGATTCACATCAAGGAGTTCAGCCACTGATTCCTCCACGGGGCGCTTTGTCCCTTTGAACTGCCTTCTGGTCTGCTCCAGTGAGGCCCGTTCCCGGGTCACTAAATCAACCGCATCCACGCCGGCAATCGCCTCAACGCGGCGAACCCCCGTGGCAATGGATCCTTCTGATTGCAAGATGAACAGCCCTACCTCGCCTGTGGCCTCCACATGAGTGCCCCCGCACAATTCTACCGAGAAGGATGGATCAAACGCAACCACCCGAACCCGATCTCCATACTTTTCTCCAAATAGCGCCGTTGCCCCCCGTGCAAGTGCCTCTTTATAGGGGACATCGGGATCAATTTCCGCGGATATATTTTGCTGGATCTGCTCATTGACTCTGTCCTGAACACGACGGAGATCCTCCGCACTTACCCGCTCATAATGATTAAAGTCAAACCGCAGGTGCCCCTCTGCGACCAGGGACCCTTTCTGCTCTACTCCAGGCCCTAACACCTCTCGCAGGGCCGCATGCATCAGATGGGTTGCCGTATGATGTTTTGCAATGCGCTGACGGCGCTCCGCATCCACCGTAGCCGTCACCGGGCAATTCAGCGTGGATGGAAATCCCTCTACCCAGTGCGCAATCTGGTCCCCCCTCATCTGGGTATCTCGTACCCGAATCATCTCACCATTAAAACTAAGCGTGCCTGTATCGCCAACCTGGCCCCCTTTTTCTGCATAGAAAGGAGTTCTGTCCAGCACGATAATCCCCGCACCTTCATCAGAATCAATTACCTGTGCTCCTTCAAGCATCGTCTGTTCATAGCCAACAAACTCCGACGAATGTTCAGTCTCCCCGATTGGATTGCCTGCATTCATCTCTACAACAAGCGGGCCGTCAGACATTCCAACTTTCGCACTGCGTGCGCGGTGCCGCTGCTCGGCCATCAACGCTTCAAAGCGCGGCATATCCACCCGCCGCCCCCGCTCACGGGCCATGAGCTGTGTCAGATCAACGGGGAATCCATACGTGTCGTGCAACAGGAATGCCACCTCTCCAGGGATCCGGCTCAAATGGGCAACCGAAATAAACCGGCGAACCATTTCACCGGGTTGTACCTGATCCATTGTGCCTGCGTAGGCTTTTCGTAAAAGATCCTGTGCAGCTGTATCGTTCTGTAATCGTTCTCTAATCGCTTCTTCATGCTCAGAACTAAGTCCGTCTATGTAATCACAGACCCGATCAAACAGTGCTAATCCGCGTCCTAATGTACGCAAAAATGCACGCTCCTCTCCGCGGATATTTTCTGTAATCAGCTTCTCTTTTACCCGCAATTCCGGAAAGACTTTGCCTAGGGATTCCATCACGACCGGCACTAAACGGCAGAGGAATGGCTCCTTAATCTCCAATGTGGTGTATCCGTAGCGGACGGCCCGGCGCAGGATCCGCCGGATCACATAGCCCTGCCCCACATTACCCGGCACCGCCCCGTCCGCAATCGCCACGACGACCCCCCGGATATGATCCGCGACCACGCGCATCGCCACGCGAATTGCATCTATATCCAGCGCAGAATCAATCTCGTCGTAACCCCGGATCCCAGGAATCGGAGTCAATGCCGCGACCTGCTCCAAAAGTGTACTGAATGCGTCGGTATCATACGTACTGATCTTTCCCTGCATCACTGCCGCAAGACGCTCCAGGCCCATCCCCGTATCTACATGACAGGCCGATAACGGGAGCAGTTTCACCGCCGGCGGATCCGTCTCCGTTCCGGCACTGTTGTCCGACAACGGCCGGCTCGCCTGTGCGTTGTACTGGATGAACACAAGATTCCAAAGTTCAATCACCGTTGGGAGATCACGATTTACACATTCATGTCCAGGAATCTGCTGACGCAACTCATCCGGGCGCAGATCAATGTGGATCTCGGAACAGGGACCGCAGGGGCCGGTCTCCCCCATCATCCAGAAATTATCTTTCGTACTGCCGTACAAAACCTGGCTCTCCGGGAGATAGCGTTTCCACAGGGTGGCCGCCTCTTCGTCTGCCGGGAGATTCAAGGCCGCATCCCCCCTGTGTACAGTCGCATATAACCGGTCTTCAGGAAGCTTCCAGCAATTCACCAATAACTCCCAGGCCATATCAATCGCCCCCTCCTTGAAATAATCTCCGAAACTCCAGTTGCCGAGCATCTCAAAGAAGGTGTGGTGATACGTGTCATGCCCCACCTCCTCCAGATCATTATGCTTTCCCGATACCCGCAGACATTTTTGAGTATCTGCCGCACGAACATACGACCGCGTTTCCTGCCCCAGAAAAATCTCTTTGAACTGCGCCATTCCTGAGTTGATAAAAAGCAGGGTCGGGTCATTCGCAGGAATCAGGGATGCACTTGGAACAATCGTATGCCCCCGCTCACGGAAAAATTCCAGGAATTCCGCTCTAATCTGTGCGGTGCTTTTGTGGTTTACCATTGAAGAAGTGTTCATACCCCCGTGAAACGCTGGACCATGCACTCTTGTGCCTTTCCATATGGCACATCATTTGCAACCCCGCTGCAAATTATTGCGTAGGGTTAGTTCACCATTTCAAAAAAACTGATTCCAATGCAGATGCATCCCAAATTTATCCCGGCCGCCTTGATTGTGATGATCTTTGCGGCCCCGGTCTGGTCACAGGTTACGCTTACCCCCATTGACAAAAAATATGCAGTGGATGATGTTCGTGACCTGAAGGTGCGCACGATTGATGCCGATATCACCATCAATACATCCGACCTGTCTACAATTGCAGTTCTCGTTACGGTAGAAGGGGAAGACGAAGACAAAGCAATGGACGATTACGAAGAGCAGAACTTCAGCATCCAACTGGAGAGCGGAACGCTGCATCTGTATTCAGAACGGGAGAAATCCTATGGAACGTCGTATGACTGGCGGAATCCGACAGACATCCATGTGGAAATCAGCATGCCCTCCAACATCCCCTCAAATATTCAGACATCGGATGGGGATCTCATCATTGGTGAACTGACCGCCGGGGCCACAATTCGGACCAGCGACGGAGATATTGAGGCGGACTGGCTGGAAGGGCCCATGATTTCGGTAAAAACCAGTGATGGAGATATCCGTATCGGAACGGCCTCCAGTGAAGAAATCACCATCCAGACTTCCGATGGAGACATTGACGCAGACCGACTGGAAGGGGCTTCCGTGTCCGTAAAAACCAGTGACGGCGATCTTGTACTGGGCGATGTCACCGGTGATTCTCGTATTCAAACCTCTGACGGAGACATCATGATCGACTCTGTCGACGGAAAATTGGATGCACGAACCTCCGACGGGGACCTGCTGATCAGCGAAATAATCTCCTCTGGTGCAAAAGCACGGACATCAGATGGCGAGATAAAAATTGAGAAAATTACCGGGTATGTGACGGTCAGTACCAGCGATGGCGATGTGGAATTAGGACTGATTGATCCCGACGATGTGAATGTGACGATCTCTTCGGGAGACGCATTCCTCAGGATGCCTCGGGGGCTCTCTGCCACGCTTGATATCAAAGCGCAGGATGTGTCAATGAGATCATTTTCGAATTTCTCAGGTGATCGTGAGGACTCACGCATTCGTGGAGACCTTAATGGAGGAGGAGCACTCATTCGCGTACGTACGTCCGATGGGGATGTGACCCTGCGTCCCATGGAACATTAATGTCACTTACCGATTGATCTGGTTACCTGCCTATCGCCAAATACGGAACCAGACAATGCCATTTTATATCCGATACGCCATGCCGCCCCGCCTGAAATGCATCCTCATCACCCTGCTGTTTTTTTCGGCTGCTCCCCTTGCCAGTGCTCAGGTTGAATTCACGCCGATCAAAAAGCAGTTTGATGCCAGTGCCGTTTCGGATCTGGTGGTTGATGCACCCAACACCAACCTTGCGATCCATACTTCCAACCGGCCCGATGTAGATATTCAGGTCGTGGTGTCAGGCAGAAATCAAGAGCGCGTTGAAAACTACTATGCAAACCAGCATCTCAGTTTAACCCTCGAAGAGCGCACATTGCAACTGTACTCGGATCCCAACTGGAAAGAATTGGATGGCCGCAGCTGGCGGAACCCGCCAACCATTGAGGTGATCATTGCGATGCCTGCAACCGTCTACCCCGAACTATATACATCTACGGGAGCCGTACGGATCAATGAACTCAAGGCTGGCGCAAAAATCAAAACCATCCACGGAGACATCTCTGTGGATTCAATCTCCGGCGGACCCGTCAAACTGCAAAGTTCCAGTGGCTCTATCACGTCCAAAAAACTCCAGACATCGTCTGTGACTGCGAAGACGATTCATGGCAATATTGCAGTGGATCTCCTCTACAGCGAACATGCGGAATTTCAGACCTCCGGCGGAGGGATTACCGCAAACAAAATGTACGGCACCTCCCTGTCGGTACGGACCATTCATGGTGATATAGCAATGGAGGAGTTAATCTTCAAAGATAAACTCCTGCTTCAGAGTTCAGGTGGAGATATTAAGGCAAAACAAATTAATGCCCGATTACTGATCGCTAAGACCATCCACGGCAATGTGGAATTTGGAATCGCCTCCAGCGATCATGCAGAGATACAGACATCCGGTGGAACAATCAAGGCAGAAAAAATTCAGGGAGGATCCGTGCTGACAAAGTCCATTCACGGTGACATCAGAATTACGGAGATCACCAGCAGTAGTACACTCACCATTCAATCCTCAGGCGGAAGTATCACAGCGCATCAGATTGAGGCCCCAGCCTTAACCGTCAAAACAATTCATGGCGCTCTGGATCTGGGGCTCGTGTCCGGTGACCACGCTGAAATACAAACATCCCGCGGTGCCATTCATGCAGAAAGGATCCAGGGACGATCCGTACTGACAAAATCCATTCGCGGCAACATCAATGCTGGGCAGGTCACCGCCAGCGGAACGCTCACGCTCCAGTCTTCGGACGGAAACATCACTGCCGAACAAATAGATGCATCCACGCTGATCGCAAAAACGATTCGCGGCAGCCTGACCATCGGGGGTGTCTCCGCCAGATATGGCATTGACCTGAAGTCTTCCGATGGGACGATAACCGTAACAGACCTGGAAGGCGGATCGGTGTTCGTCCGAAGTATCCAGGGCAGTATCCTTGTGGAGAATGTGACTTCACACGGTGCGATTTCATTGCAAACGTCCAGAGGGAACATCATCGCCGAGCATCTTAAAGGTGCGTTCGTAACTGCCAAAGCGACAAGTAGGGGAGACATTGAGACCGGCATCGTTGCGGCCCACGCAGATATGCATGTACGCAATGGTGACGTACAGATTCGGCAGATCGCAGGAAGCCTTGTGCTTCACTCCTCAAATGGAGATACTCAAGTAGGGGTAATGGAGACCCAGAATATCCGAATCACCGCTTCAAATGGAGATGTCACACTCTCTGCACCGGAGAAGTTTGCGGCAACGCTTGATCTGGCCGGGAAAAAACTGGATATCAGCGGATGGGGACTCACCAATCCTGATTCAGAACCCCAGTTGAGAATGGCAACCCGGAAGGGTGCCCCCCTGATTCATGTACGGGCAATCAACGGAGAGATCATTCTCGCTCCCCTTGAAAGCTATAACATTTCCAGTGCCAGTGCAGTGCCACCCCCGGTCCCATGACAGAGTGCTGCAAGGCCCAGTGATTTTTCGCGTGCTTTCAATGCATGAAGCAGGGTAACGACAATTCTGGCTCCCGAACATCCAATAGGATGTCCAAGCGCAATTGCGCCTCCATTCACATTCAGTCTCTCGGAATCAATTCCCAGTTCCCTGACAAATAGGGGTGTACTCAGAGCGAATGCCTCATTGTTCTCATAAAAATCAATATCTGCCGCCTGTATCCCGGCATTCTGCAATGCCTGCCGGGAAGCCGCAATCGGTGCCTCCACAAACCGCTCCCAGGTCCCCGCAATCCATGCATATCCGAGCATGCGGGCGAGGGGCTGTACATTGTGGTCACGCACAAACTCCCCGCTTGCAAGCAGAATTGCGGCGGATCCATCACTGATCTGACTGCTGTTTCCGGCGGTCAGCACCCCATCCTCCGCAAAGACCGGTCTCAATTTCGAAAGTGTCTCTACCGTGGTCTCCGGCCGAATCCCTTCGTCCTGTTCCAGAATCCCCTTTTTTGTGAGAATGGGGGTAATCTCTGCTTGGAATCTTCCCTGCAGGGCCGCAGAATGGGCCCGGGCATGAGACTCCGCAGCGATTTCATCAAGCTCCTGACGGCTGATCTGGATATCTTGCGCCAAGCGCTCTGCCTGCACCCCCATTGCCTCGCCGCTGACCGGATCTGAAAGCCCATCCTTATGGAGCAAATCAATGACTGCCTCTTTCGGCGCAGACAGGTACTTGTATCCCCATCTCGCCTTACTTGAAAGTGCAAACCCGGTTTGAGACATGGATTCTACGCCTCCTGCCAGGATTAAATTTGAAGTACCGGACTGGATGAATGCAGCCCCCATCATTAAACTCATCATCCCCGAAGAGCAGACCATATCAACGCTGACGGCATCTACCGAATCAGGTATTGCCGCACGCTTCGCCGCTTGGCGGGCAACAAGTTGCCCGTGACCGCCTCCCAAAACATGCCCCATCAGAATCAAATCCACCAACCGATCCGGTACCGCGGCCTGATCCAGTGCCGACCGTAAAACCGGAGCCGCAAGAGCAGCCGGGCTTTGCAGTGAGAGCGCTCCTCCAAAACGCCCGATCGCAGAACGTGTAGCACTCACAATATAGACATCTCGCGCCATTTTTTACTGGAAGTAAAGTTTCAAAATCCTATCTGAAAGAAGGTCGTTTCCATGCCGTAAAATACGCAAACCAAACTGATTCTGCGAGCCTGTCTTCCCGTTTCTCCTTTCGGCCTAGTCTCTGAAGATGCATAGCATTTACGGGTACATACATGTAGGCTCTCCTGTCCTGACTGCCTGTACATCACTGGTAAGTTGATATGCCATCCCATTATTTTCTGTCGCATCGTTCTCTTGATGGCCAATGGATCCGATTGATCTCATCGGCCGGCATATCACTGGACCAAAGGATGGGATACAAAGTGCAGGCTCATTCTGATGTGGACAATGATTTCCGTCAAATCGCAGATCCCGGATAAACATGAGCGGCCATATCAAATTTGCCCAAACACTCTCCAGAACAGTCTACTCTCCGATGATGGCTATATTTCCGTAAAGCGGATATTCGTGCAAGAAGTTTGCTCATCAATCAAATTTGGAATCATGACAAGAACAATACGGTAGACACTACGCGTAGTGTCTACCGGGCAACGAACTACGATTGCGGGGGTATGAAACTCCGAAAAGGGTAGCTTGACCATCTGCATCAGAGACTGAATCTCCATAGCCTTAATCCGATCTCACTTTCATCCCGGTAGATGTATCGGGTGCTTTCATGTGGCAGTTATCCATGGAAAACTGTACCTTTGCTATGGAGTGAACCTTTTTTGTTTAGTCGGGTATCCTTAGTCTCCATGCATACAAAACTTTAACTTGCACTACATAAAACTATGGCTACTACCTTATCATTTGCTGAATTCATCATCGCCCTGGGAACCGCAACTGTAATCGCCCTTGGAGTTTCGCTGACCGTCACTAAAATGCTCATTGGGCAGGTTTTACGTGGCATCAAAGAGAGCGAGGCACGACACTCTGAGGACATCAAAGAGGTTAAATCTGGACTGAAGCAAGTGAACAACCGAATTGATGATCTTGCCCATGCAATGTATGACATAAACGGACAATTACAGCGGATCGTGGGGTATCTCGGACTGGAAGGGATCATTGTTGAAAGAAAGCCCCGCCTTCGTGGACGCACTGAAATGCCCCAGGATCCTACCCCACCCCTATCCGCTCCATAATAAAGATTGTCCAGATAGATAGCGGCGGACATTCACGAACATTTCATTTGGCAACCTGCTGGCAATCACGACATCCTGACTTCGACGGTTTAGCGATGTTTCTTTTTTTGAAAAAGCCCACTTCCGTGCTCTATGAGCGGATTTCTTATTTATCCCATTTGTAGTGTTCAGCGTCCTTGGGTATCTGGCATATATTCCGTATCCTTATATCCTCATAAAGTTCTGTAGCGCCAGACGGTGTTCTTCAGGGAAGGAATCATCCCCGAAACACGACATTCGGATCGTGTTTCCTGATTCAAGATTCACCCCCCAGAAGGGGGACAGGCAGTGTTCACTTTTTATGGAAATCCCGCTCTGCGTATATTCATATGGGGGTAACCGTCGAAGTCAGGACGGCTTGACCATCTGCATCAGAGACTGAATCCCCGTAGCCTTAATCCGATCTCACTTTCATCCCGGTAGATGTATCGGATGCTTTCATGGGGCAATTATCCCTGGAAAACTGTACCCTTACTATGGAGGGAACCTTTTTTATTTAGTCGGGTACCCTGAATCTCCATGCATACAAAACTTTGGCTTGCACTACATAAAACTATGGCTACTACCTTATCATTTGCTGAATTCATCATCGCCCTGGGAACCGCAACTGTAATCGCCCTTGGAGTTTCGCTGACCATCACTAAAATGCTCATTGGGCAGGTTTTGCGTGGCATCAAAGAGAGCGAGGCACGACAAGAACAATCCCGGAAAGAAAGCGAAGCACGACAAGAACAATCCCGGAAAGAGAGTGAAGCACGACACTCTGCGGAAATCAAAGAGATTAAATCTGGCATGAAGCAAATGAGCGACCGAATTGATGATCTTGCCCATGCAATGTATGACATAAACGGACAATTGCAGCGGATCGTGGGGTATCTTGGACTGGAAGGGATCATTGTTGAAAGAAAGCCCCGCTCTCGTAGACGCACTGAAATGCCCCGGAGTCCTGCCCCGCCCCTGTCCGCTCCACAATAAAGATCATCCCGGGGTTCGTGGCGGACGTTCACGAACATTTCATTTGGTGACCTGCTGGCAATCACGACGTGCTTGATGAGCGCAGGCAAAAACGATTCCCATCAGAAATGGCGAACCACGATAAGGAGGTCTGTCCTGCAAATGGAGCATCTGCTTCCCGGAACTGAAACAGACGCTCACTCCGTCGGAACTACTCTAGATCCGCCGCCTGCAGGATTGGGTCTTGCGATACGGGCGATGACCGCTTTCGTATCCCGCGTGGAGAGTTCACATGTAGATCCATGGCACACATGGATCGCAAACTCGCCTGTACCGCCAAAACCCGGACGCGAAAGGATCACCGCATGGGGAGCATATACACTCCTAAGTGCGGATAATGCTGCTCTGGTTTCGGGCTTGCCCTGATCCCCGGAAACAATAATCTCTGTGCTCGGCCCCATTCCGTAATCAAGCGCTGACAGCATCATGCTGAATCCATCCGGATACTTTGAAAGCCCCGCCGAATATACCCCCATGCATTGATGCCCGACCGCTTCCAGATCGGGATCCCCCGTAATACGGGCCAGACGAAACAGGTTCATCACCATCACGGCATTGCCGGAGGGGATTGCGTTGTCAAAGGACTGTCTGGGCCGGAACAGAAGCGGCTCCCCGTCACGCCTGACCATGAAAAAATCCCCCCTCTCCGATCTGAAATCATTCAGAACCGTCTGGGTGAACTGCCGGGCGAGCGTTAAATAATGCTCCCTGCCGGTGGCTTCATACAGGGTCAGTAATCCCATAATCATATACGCATAGTCATCCAGCATCCCTTCAATCGCCGCCTCTCCACCCCGCCACCGGTGGAGGAGTCTGCCCGATACCGGCATCAGATTTTTCTCAATAAAGCGCACACAGTTTTCTGCCTGCTGAATGTACTCCCTGCCTTCCAGTACGATTCCAGCCCGGGCAATTGCTGTAATCATGAGCCCATTCCAATCGGTCAGCACCTTGTCATCCAGAAGGGGGCGAACCCGCTTTTTTGACCGATGCCTAAGCAACCTCTCACAGGCATCCTCCAAAAATGCACTGTCTGCAAGAGGAAACGCGGGAAAACGATAGAGAATATTCTTTCCCGTCCGCCTCTGCGTCGATTCGTCCAGATAGTTGCCTGTATCACACAGATGGAATACATCCGCAAACTCATAGTATCCTTCATCTTCCCGCAGCAAACTGCGGATTTCTCCCTCCTCCCATATATAGTATTTCCCCTCAACACCTTCAGAATCTGCATCCTCTCCCGTGAAATATGCGCCGTCACGATGCTTTAACTCACGATTCACGTACTGAACTGTATCATAAATCGTTCGAAGATATTCAAACTCATCGGTCACCTGATAGGCTTCCAGGTAGGTAAGAATCAACAGTGCCTGATCATAGAGCATCTTCTCAAAATGAGGCACCCTCCACTCCTTATCCGTGCTGTAGCGATGAAAGCCGCCCCCCAACTGGTCATAGATCCCTCCACACCGCATTTGCAGGAGAGTATGCTCCACCATTTCGAGCGCTTTGGGAGTTTGCGTTCGGTGCCAGTAGCGGAGTAGAAATCGAAGCCGCACTGGAGATGGAAATTTGGGGGCAGCCCCAAACCCGCCTTTCATTGAATCATACTGCTGCTCAAAATGCCGATATGCCTGATGGAGTGTGTCTTCGGAGAGTTCCGCTCCCGATAAATCCAATTCCGATGACGTTTCCAGCGCCCGTACAAACTCATCTGCGGTCTCCTCGGTATGATGACGATTTTTTTGCCATGCCTCTGCAACCCTGGGGATGATCTGCAACATCCCATCCTGACCATAGCGTGCAGTCTTCGGGAAATAGGTCCCCACAAGAAAAGGGCGCATGGCGGGAGTCATGATGACCGTCAACGGCCAACCGCCACGCCCTGTAGCAATCTGACATGCATTCATGTAGATGGCATCAATATCAGGGCGCTCCTCACGATCAACCTTGATATTGACAAAAGTCTCATTGAGCAAGCGGGCTACCTCCACATCCTCAAACGACTCCCGCTCCATTACATGGCACCAGTGACAGGTCGCATACCCAATGGATAAAAAGATCGGACGATTGGATTCCCGGGCTCTCTCGAAGGCTTCCTCCCCCCAGGACCACCAATCCACGGGGTTATCTTTATGCTGAAGCAGGTAAGGGCTTTTTTCGGAAGCAAGACGGTTACTCATGGGCTCGCAGTATAACACCTATATCCATTACGTTCGTGTGCGTTGGGCCGGTGACCAGAAGTTGATCCACCGCTTTCAGACAATGATACGCGTCATTCTGCTCTAATGCCTCATAAGGATCCACACCGGCAGAGCGTGCTTTTGCCACAGTATCAGGAGTAACCCATCCCCCCGCCGCATCCGTTGGCCCATCAATCCCGTCGGTGCCGCCGGAGAGCAGTACTGCCTGAATCGGTTTATCCTTGAACTCACACGCTGCGGCAAGTGTCAATTCCTGATTACGACCACCTTTGCCGCTGCCCTGCACCGTAACCGTCGTTTCGCCTCCCCAGAGGATGCAGTCCCATGGATCTAATCTCAAAGTCTCCCGGGCCTTGAGCACGCCAATATCCCGCGCTTCACCGCAGATACCGGAATCCACAATGGTTACATGATACCCCATACCCTTTGCTGCAAACTGCGCTGCTCGCAGTGCATCCTCATTTGATGCCAACAACTGGTACTCCGACATCTCCAACAATTTGGATCCCGGCTTAGGAGTATCAGGCTGCCCTCCATCAAGTCCAAGATTCAGATGCTCCTGTACTGCAGCGGGAATCTGTAGATCAAAATGTTGGACAACCGCTATTGCATTCTCCCAGGTTGTCGGATCTGCAACAGTCGGGCCGCTTCCAATGATCGATCTATGGTTCCCAATGACATCCGATATGGCTAGCGTAATGATACGTGCAGGCCATGCTGCCTTGGCAAGCTGCCCTCCCTTGATTGCCGACAGATGTTTGCGGACTGCATTGATCTCATGGATCTTTGCACCACTGTGCAACAGTGATTGATTCACCGTCTGCAAATCCTGCAGCGTGAGGCCAAAAGACGGGAGACTCCACAATGCCGAGGCACCACCACTTAAAAGAACGATGAGCGTATCCCCCTCCCCGCAGGCCTGAGCCGTTCGGAGCGCATCTGCGGCAGCCTTCTGGCTCCCCTCATCCGGGACCGGATGTCCTGCTTCCGTTACGCGGATCGTTCTGGGAGGCGACAAATCTTTCGGGAACGAGTCCATATAACCATGCGGTACCACCACCTGCCCCTCCAGTGAATAATCGGGGAATCTCTGCTCCAGAGCCGCCGCCATTGCCATTGCTGCCTTCCCCGCTCCTACAACACGGCACGCCCCGGTAAGCTGTAAATCTCCGACCGACTCCATCAATCGGGGTGCACTCACACGCTCCACCGCTGCGCAAAAAATCGTTTTTGCTGCATCAATCAATTCGGAATCCCTATTTTTAGGTTCGTAAAACCCCCTACTGTTATGCATCGTCGTTCATTTATGTCTTCCATCCCATTCGCCGCAACTGCACCCTTTGCAGTTCCGCACACCGACCCCTATCAGCGTCAATACTTTGAGATGATCACGTATCATACGAACGTCGGCCCTCGAAAGTCGCGTGTCGCTGATTTTTATGAAGATGCGGCATTGCCCGCGTATGGCCGATTAGGGATTGGCCCCATTGGGGTCTTCACCCCCTTATACGGCCCAAATCATCCTTCTCTCTATATTCTGGTGCCTCATCAAAGTATCGAAACAGCGCTGCGTGGAAGTACCCTGCTTCTGGACGACACGGAATTTCTACGTTCCGGGAACTCCTTCCTGAATGCCTCACTGGAGGATCCGTCCTATATTCGTCAGGAGCGTCAACTCATGCACGCTTTTCTGGACATGCCTCAAGTTGCAACCCCCGTAAACGGGACTGACCGGATCTTTGAACTGCGCATCTACGAAAGTCACAGCGTGACTGCAGGGCAAAAAAAGATTGACATGTTCAACGAAGGTGGTGAGATTGCAATTTTCCATAAGACAGGGTTAGCTCCCGTATTTTTTGGCGAGACAATTTTTGGACCACAAATGCCCAATCTTACCTACATGCTGGGCTTTGAAAGCATGTCTGATCGGGATGCTGCATGGGACCGGTTTATCGTGGATCCAGAGTGGATCAGACTGCGGGACAACCCGGCCTATGCAGATACGGTTTCCAATATTACCGACTTTATCCTTCGAGCACTTCCATTTTCACAGATCTGATCCCATGCGTTATTCATTCATTCTCTCTGTACTCCTGTTTCTACTGATTCAGGCCTCCCGGTTTGCCGCTGCACAGGTTGCACCTGCGCCAGACCGAACCGAAGGGGAAGGGCCGTTTGAACGACTAATTATTCGCGGAGCCACCGTCATTGACGGGACGGGAGCGCCACCCCGCACCCCGATGGATATTGTGATTGAAGGCAACCGGATTGTGGGGGTCCACAGTGTCGGGGTACCCGGAGTCGCCATTAATCCCGAGAGGCGGCCCGGTGGAGCAACCCGTGAGATGGAGGCGCATGGCAAATACATCATGCCCGGCATTGTGGACCTGCACGCACACACAGGGGGAACCCCCAAGACTCCCGAAGCAGAGTATATCTACAAGCTCTGGCTTGCACATGGAATCACAACGGTGCGCGGGGTCGCCTTCGGTGGATTTGACTGGTCCTTGCAGGAAAGGGAACGGAGCGCCAGAAACGAGATCACGGCTCCCCATATGGTCAGTTATCACCGACCGGGCAGCGGATGGGATCAGGGACCGGTCACAACACCGGAAACTGCACGCGCCTGGGTGCAGTTCGCCGCAGAATCCGGTGTCGATGGCCTGAAACTTGGGGCCTACCGGCCGGAGATTATGGCTGCACTGCTGGAGGAGGCAGCCAGATGTAATCTTGGCTCTACTGCACATCTCGGACAAATGGGAATTGTACAGATGAATGCGCTGGATGCCGCCCGGCTCGGGCTCGGAAGCATGACTCATTTCTACGGGCTCTTTGAAGCCCTCTATGACCGGCATGATGTTCAGCCCTGGCCGGTGGGCATGGACTATAATGACGAGCAGATGCGGTTTGGACAGGTTGCACGACAATGGTCCCTGGTTACCCCCCGGGGAGAACGCTGGAATGCGGTGATGGATGAGTTCCTGGAACTTGACTACTATATCAATCCCACCATGACCATTTATTCGGCCGGCCGTGATGTGATGCGCGCCCGGAATGCAGATTGGTTTGATAAATAC
The DNA here is from genome assembly GCA_022821875.1 of Rhodothermales bacterium. GTDB lineage: Bacteria > Bacteroidota > Rhodothermia > Rhodothermales > Bin80 > Bin80. Next base: position 157,795 of record JAJECV010000006.1, on the reverse strand, counting down.
CTGCTGGGAAGCCTTGATGAGTTTTTCAGCCCCAGCCGCACCGATCATGGATCTTACTTCTTTGACTGGACAACCCATGACGAGATTGCCTGGAAAAAATTTTATCAGGTCTGGATGCAGTTCCTGAACGAATACAAGAATCGCGGCGGGAAAGTGACCGTTGGCAGTGACAGCGGTTACATCTATCAACTCTACGGGTTCGGTACAATCCTTGAACTGGAAATGCTCCAAGAGGCGGGATTTCATCCCCTGGAAGTGGTCCGTGCAGCGACCATGCACGGAGCAATGGAAATTCATAAGCCACTTCAGAAACCCATTGAATACGGCGTAATCCGCTCAGGTATGCGGGCAGACCTTCTGATCGTGAGTGAGAATCCGCTGGCAAATTTCAAGGTGCTCTATGGCACAGGTGCAATGAAACTCAACGATGAAACCGGCGAAACTGAATTCACAGGAGGAGTGGATTACACGATCAAGGACGGGATCATCTACGATGCGAAAGCACTCCTGGATGACGTAGCCGACATGGTAACGGAGCAACGCCTTCGTGAATTGCAATGAATAACAAAATTTTTATTATATTAGGCAGTCCACCTAATTTTACATTCTCATGTTACGACATATCACGTTTTTTCTTCTTGCCGCCGCTCTAGTTCTGCCGGCAACTGCTCAGGAGCACGACAACAGTGCCTATCTGGAAGCTGTCTCCATGGATTTCTCCCAGGCTTCCGAGAAACTCAACAGTCTGGCCGAGGCCATTCCTGATGATCACATGGACTGGAGTCCTGCCGAAGGGGTCCGTTCGGTCGTTTCCGTACTCAATCACGTATCCGATGCCAATTTTGGAATTGCAGCGATGCTGGGACACGAGTCAGATTACGAGGCATCCGATACGGAGACCAAGGAAGGTGCAATCGCACGATTGGCAGCTTCGCAGGCCCATGTAAGCGAACTCCTGGATTCTTTGGCAGATGCCGATCTGACTAGTGCGGCGGAAGTCTTCGGTATGACCATGAGCCATTACGGAGTTCTGGGAATCATTACTGGACACACCCACGAGCACCTGGGACAGTTGATTGCCTATGCCCGCTCCAACGGAATTGCGCCACCGTGGAGTGGTGGATGATCACCGAATAGGCGGTCTCTGCCTCCTCCTGCTTATTGCCCTGTGTGCCTGTCAGACCTCTGGCATCGAACAGGCATATCCAAACCAGCCCCTGAGTTATATCATACCCTGGGAAGCGGGGACGGACGGGGATCTTGCGTCGCGTACGTTAGCCCGTGCTCTTGAGAAGGAGTTGAACCAGCCTGTCGCTATCATCAATCAGGCCGGCAATAATGGACTCATTGGCCATGCCTCTCTGGTACAGTCCAAGGCGGACGGCTATACCCTGGGAGTACTCACAGAAGATATCTCAATCATGCACTGGACGGGGCTCACGTATGTTGATGCCAGCAGGTATTCTCCGATTGCGCTGATCGCTGTAAATCCCCCTGTGATCACCGTTCGTCAGGATGCCCCCTGGAATACAATCCACGACCTCGTTACAGATCTCAGGGCGTATCCAGAAAACTGGACGGCAAGCGGCTCCCGCTTTGGCGGTCTATGGGATCTAAGCCGGGTCGGATTTCTTGATGCCGCAGGACTTGAGGAATCGGCCCTGCTCTGGCAACCCAGACCGGGACCGGTATCTGCATTGCAGTATTTGCTGGCCGACAGCACTGATATAGTCATCGCCCCATTCTCTGCTGTTGACTCACTCCACCAAGCAGGACAAGTAAAAGTTCTGGCAACCATGTCCGGCAAACGTCTTCCGGCTGCACCTGCGATCCCAACACTCAAGGAATCCGGGATTGATTACGAATCTGTGGGCCGCTGGTTTGCGCTTGCAACTCCAAAACAAGTGCCCGATGCACGACTGGAACTTCTACGTACCGCCGTCTGGAATCTATCCAGGCGTCCGCAATTCCAGGAGTCGATCCGGCAAACCGGATTCCAGGTGCGATACCTTACCGGAAGCCCGCTGGAATCATTTCTGCGTGAGGAGGATCTCCGCAATGGTCTGCTTCTGGATCAAGCCGGACTTTCGCTGGAATAGAGCATCCGGTTACAGATCGGACATGGCTACCTGTCCGGCGACCGTGAACTTGGCGGAATTCATCGGACCAAAAATGTGTCTGTTCAATGTACGGGGGTGCGTTTTCTGATTCGATGCGTGAACTTCACTCCTATACTGCAAACTCCCCTGATATCACACCCCGGACAGCGCCGCACGTAATGCCTCAAGCCCGAATCCACTCGCCCCCGTGCGAATGCGGAGCGCACACCAGAAATCCAGCGCAAGCATCTGCATAGCATGAATCGGCACGGCAACCCAGAAAGAGCGGCAGCGCCAAACCAGTGCGCCCAGAACAATCCCCCCCAATAGTGAGAGAAATAGTTCAGCGGCCGGTTTATGTACATGCAGTAGGGCAAAGGGCAGTGCCTGAACAAAGATGGCATGTACGCCAAACGTATGCGCTGTTCCAAACAGCATAAACCCTCTCCAAAGGTACTCCCAGCCGATCCAGTATAAGAGAAAGGCGGCATGATAGATTGCAAAAATAGACCATGCGTCCACTGCCCCTCGGTAATGTGGATACTCCACCTGAAAAGTTCTTCCATCCGAGAGTATCCAGGTTCCAATGAGAACGATGGGCATATAGGCAGCAAAGACAGTCAGTGCTAGTTTCCAGTCTCCCAGTCCTAGCCCAATCATGGCAGGTTTTTTGCGGAACCCAAGGATCAGAACCAGAACCGGGATCAAAAACCCCGTCACTCCCTGAATTGCAAACCACCATCCCCACGACTGTAACCTGCTCCCATTGGAGACAATGTACTCTAAAAAGAAATCCCGACTTCCAAATTTGAAGGTGAGGATCATGAGCAGCGCACAGAGTGTGAGCACAACTGTCGTCTGCAGGTCCAGTGACCGCAGCGCTTTAACAAACCGTTGTCTTTCGGCCTCAAACACCCTACTGCGAATCACTCCCTATATAGCGTTCCATGAACTCCCAAATCCGCAGAAGCCTGTCCATACGCTGTTTCGGGTTGCCGGTACGGGAGAGATTATGTCCGGCATTTGGATACCGCACATATTCCACTGGACGCTCCAGCACTTTTAAACTTTTATAGAGGACTTCACTTTGGATCACGCCGGTCCGAAGATCATTGTCTGCATGCATGATCAGGAGCGGGGTACGGATTTGATCAACAAACGTAATCGGCGAATTCGCTTGCAGAAGTGCACCTGCCTCCCATGGGTACCCGCCAAAATGATTCGGTACCAGCCTCCAGGCATTTCCCTCGCCGAAAAACGTGCCCAGATCATAGACCCCACGCTGTGCAACTGCGGCCTTGAATCGCTGATCCTGCGATACAATCCAGGCCGTGAGATACCCGGCATAGGAGCCGCCGGTGACCACCTGACGATCTGCATCCACCCATCGGGTTCTTCTTGTCACCTCCGATGCCACTGCCAATACATCCCCACCCGGACCTACGCCCCAGTCCTGATAATTTGCATGTTTGAATGCATGCCCATACCCGCCGGAACCTCGAGGATTCGAGTAAACCAGACCGTAGCCCTGTGCTGCCAAAAACTGAAACTCATGCCACATCGTAAACTCTCCCGGCCCCCACATGGATGCCGGTCCTCCGTGAATGGCAACCAGAAGCGGGTACGTCCGTCCCGGTGCCTGAAAGGTCGGGGGCATGACCCAATACTGTACATTCATCGTATCCCTTTGCAGGCGGTACCCGGCCGGAAAACTCAGTGCCTTATTCTGAAGCCACCCTGCATTATGTTCTGTAAGTGCCATCGGGGATTCAAAATCCATGGAAGAGACATACAACTCGGATGGATTGAGCACCTGTGTCGTTGCCATATACGCCATGGCGGTCGTTAGGTCATAGCTTCCAATCCCACGATTATTTTCCGTCAACCGTGTAACCGGAAGTCCGCGATGGAGTAATTCGCCGCGATAGAAAAACGACCTTGCACGCTGAGACAAACTGTCAACAAGGAGGGAATCGGAGACTGGATCTGGAGTCGGAAGTGCGGGTCGCCCATCATTCACCGACACGCGGTACAGGGGGACACCCCCCTCGGATGGAGCCGTAAAATATACAAACCAGTCATCATGCGACCACTTCACGCTCCGGATGCTTCGATCAAAGTCCAGCGTAAGCATCTCGGGGGGACTCAACCCATCAATCGCAAAATACCCAAGTTCAGACTGTGCATATCCGGGATCGGAGAGGCTGCTTGCCTGAAACGTGATAAACCGGCCACTGGTGGATACAATCGGCGAACTCAAACGATAGCCCCCAATATCAAGCAGTAACCGTTTGCGCGAAGATTCTATATCAACCAGAAATAGATCTCGGTCCTGCTCACGGTCAGGATGGTCTGCCGTCTCCGGGTAACCGCTCACAACAATCTGGCGATTATCCAGAAGCCATGTGGCACTTCCAAAACTGTAGTGCCCCGTTGTAACCATCTTGATGTCCGGTTCATCACCGGACATACTCGCAACGAAATAATGTCTTGAACGATACTCCGGGGATAAATCCAACTCGCCCTGAAAATTCAGGCGATTCAATAAACGCGGGTTCGCATCAAGACGGTTCTTATCCAGCCATGCTCGTATATTTGCCAGTTCTCCATCTGGATCCGCTTCCGCAACATGCTCTTCCCAGGAGGATCTATCGGGGCGCTCTTGGGACCATTCTGGCACAATCCCGGTGATTTCCGTGACTTCGTCCCTGCTGAGCGTTGCAGCAAAGAGTAATTTCTGCCCGTCGGGCGACCACTGCGGATTGCTCACTCCGTGTTCAAAACTGAACAACTGTCGGGCTTCTCCGCCATAAATGGAGATCTCGAAAACCTGGGACGTTCCTTCTATGTTGCGCAGAAACGTGATCCGTTCGCTGTCTGGATGCCATACAGGTGAACTTGCTCCCCCGTAAGTCATCTGTTTCGGGGGTTCTGACCGGTCTGCGACGGCCATCCAGATTTCGGACCGATATTGATAATCATTGTCTCCGTCCGGAATGATGGAACGAACTGTATAGGCAACATAGCGTCCATTGGGGGCCGCCGTCACGCTGCCAAGTTGCTGAATCCTAAGTAGATCACTGGCGACAATAGGCTCCCGCTCAATCTGAGCGGTGACGCTGGATACACAAAAACAAAGCCCGAGTAATACAATGCGCATGGCAAAGGTAAATGATGGTAATCTGCGAAATATACGCCGAAGCAAAAAGATCGGCCAAAGGAACGAAAACAGCCGTCACGGTACATAACTCTACCGGCGGAGTAAGATCTTATCCTGTTCACTTTCTGTCATCTTCAGAAATGATCAATGATCTCCGTTACACTGCTTCATCGAAATTTCAGAGGTGCAGCCACCTTGGATCAGGATACAGGAATTCGGATACTTTGCCCCGTGCAGAGGAACCTGAAGTCTCTGATGCCATCACAGATGGTATATGCAGCAGGACAAATTCTGAAAACGTCACCGGACGGACAAAAAGCACCGATGCACATCCAAAATAGCGGCCTGTGCAGTTCACTTAGCCTGTATTACGTTTCGTCCTTGGTATGGGACATCCGAATCAGTTCCGCTTGACATCTCGCCTCACTCGTACCTGGCTTCGGTTCAACGCGACGAAACTCTGTGATCTCATGGCAGGTCTTTAGAGCCTATGCAAAACTCCCAATCTTGAATATTTTGGTTGGCCTGATAGTATCCAGAAACACTTTTTAGCCTGAACCACTGGTTTTGAAAGAACCTCAATTCATTTTGCACTCACCTGGATATACATGGTAGGCTCCATCCGCTTTGTATCCGTAAACACATATTCCTCTATCCATTAAATCTTTTACACACCTGCCAAAACGTATCAGAGTGCGCACACCAGCATCCTCATCAACCGAACATGAATAGGGTTCATCTGTTGTTTTTGATGCTGACATCCCTATCATGCCAAAAGCCAAAAACGCTACTATGTCCTCCCCTGTGAGTTGGGCATAGGGAATGCCGCTAGATGTTTTCCCGGTAACACTTGCATCTTCTATTAATAATGCATCGCCACCCATGACTAAGATGGCATTATCCGTTATGTAGCGTTTTGTCAGTGAAACGATCTCCTCCAATTCCCCAATTTCATCCGACTGGTTATCTACTTGGGATGGACTCTGACAAGCAGATAATGTGATTATAGCCGCCACGAAAAGTGAATTTCCTACAGCAAAAAGATAGTTCATTTCAGTACTCGGGTTAAAAGGTTTTCTAAAAGGTAACACCAAAACATCTCGAAAAATCTCCAAATTGGACGATTTTTCGAATGTCAATACATCTGATTTTGGCTGGTACTTTGGAATGCAGGCTAGGTTCCAGGTGATGATATCCGTAGAATTTCAGCAACCAGCCGCCACTAGTCTGGGAGGGGCTCTCTACCATAAGTCATCTGTTTTGGAACCTCTGACCGGTCTGCGACGGCCATCCAGATTTCGGATTGGTATTGATAGTCATCGTCCATATCTGGAACGATGGAACGATGGAACGAACTGTATAAGCAACAGAGCACCCATCGGGAGCGGCAGTGATGCTGCCAAGTTGCTGAATCTGGAGTAAATCACCGGCCACAATGGGATCCCGCTCAATCTAGGCAGTGAAGCTAGACACAAAAACAAAAACCGAGTAATACAATGCGCATGGCAAAGGTAAATGATGGCATCTGCAAAGTACACGCCGAAGCGAAAAGATCGGCCCAAAGGAACGAAAACAGCCGTTGAAAAACGTAACTCTACCGGCAGAGGAAAATCTCATCCTGTTCAATTCCTGTCATCTTCAGAGATAATGAGTGATCTCCTTCGTACTGCTTCATCAAGATTTCAGAGGCGCAGCCATCTTGGACAGGATACAGGAATTCGGAGACTTTACCCCCTGCCGAGGAATCTGAAGTCTCTGATGCGATCATGGATGGTATATGCAGCAGGACAAATTCTGAAAATGTCACCAGACAGACAAAAAGCACCGATGCGCATCCAAAATAGCGCGGCATGCGGAGTTCGCTTAGCCTGCATTACGCTTGTGCCTTGGTATGGTACATCCGAATCAGTTCCGCTTGACGTCTCGCCTCACTCGTACCTGGCTTCGGTTCAACGTAACGAAACTCTGTGATCTCATGGCAGGTCTTTGTGGTTGCCTTAATGATCTCGGTAAAGGTCTCCACGCAGTCTTCATAGGTGGATTCAGAGATATCCTGCGTGAATAGCAAGTTACTGAACAATTCTCCCTCTTTGTTGAAGAAATCTTCGGTCAGGTAGATTTCTCCCTCTTCAGTCTGATGAATACTGGTGACAAAGGGGGCATCCTCTCTGATGCCAGGATAGCCCCATACAAACATTCTTTTCTTTTCCTTCATGTCTGAGTACCTGTCGCGTACGCTCCTGAAACTGTTTAACTGTGTCTACGGCACCGCCGTAACGGGCACCTCAACTATAAGATCCTGCGGCGTGCGAATCAGGGCTGTTCCGGAAAGAGCGTTACCTGTACATAACGATCTGTCAGCCATGTTATGGCCGCCTGCTGTAAATCTGCTGCCGTCAGACTGTCCACAAGTTCATCGTAGCGCAGAATATCCAATGGTTCCGAAATACTGTCGGAATAGTAGGAACTGCGCAGTGCACTGACCCAAAATCCATTCTCTTCAAGACTGATGACACGCGCCTGACGCTGCTGTTCCTGTACGCGTGCTACATAATCCTCTGATACACCGTTTTGTTTGATTTCTTTGATCGTCTCAAATACAGCATTCGTCAATTCTTCTGCACGTTCCGGGTCGCAGCCGAAGCTAATTGAAAACCGGTACCCCTCTTTCGGACGGCGCAATTGCACTGCACTCACACCTGCTCCATAGACCCCGCCGCGCTCCTCTCGCAATTCTTCAAACAGAAGAATATCCAGAAGCATCTCCAGAGATTCCATGTGATGGCGTGCCTGCCGAGAATCTTCGTGGGGCCCATTGAATGTAATACTGACGCGACTCTGCGGCTCCTCGCCCTTATAAACAGTTTTGACAACTGTACCCTCAGGATTCTGTACATTTACATCCTGCCATGTTTCCTCTCGATCCGTAGCGGGCAGTGTGCCGAGATAGGTCTGTGCAAATGCCGTCAAGGTGTCAACATTGAAGGCACCCACAAAGATGAACACAAAATCATCCATGTCGGCATACCGATCCTGATAAATCTGCAGGGCACGTCCCATATCTATTTGGTCAAGATCTTCCGGTTTCGTCGGTCTATAGCGTGGATGATTCATGTACAGTGTTGTACGAAGTGTGTCGCTGAATGCCGCATCAGGCGAATTCTCCCGATTTGCAAGGAAGGTGCGATTCAGGTTGATCCTGGACAGGAATGCGGATGTATCCAGACGGGCCTGTGTCGCACGCAGATGGATTAACTGAAACAGCAGTTCCAGGTCTTCCGGGGATGCCTCTCCGCTGAATCCTTCAAACAGAGAACTGATGGATGCAGATACATAGGCCCGTTTTCCTGACAGTTTTTTCTGCAACTCCGTCTGATTAAATGCACCGACTCCACTGCTATTTACCGTTGATGCTGCAAACGATGCGGTATTGTACTCTTCGTCACTGTACAGAGATGTACCCCCTTCGCTGAAGGAGGTAAACCGCACCTCGTCCGCACGAAAATCTGTCGGCTTCATGACCACACGAATACCATTCGCCAACGTGATTTCTGAAACTTCAAGTTCGGGAATGGAGCGTTCACTCACCACCGCTGCCGCCTCCAGTGTCTGATCAAACAGAGGGACATCTGATGTGGCATCAATGTAGGGATCTACAACGGTGCCATCGTACTCTTCAAACGTACTGGTGAGCACATCTTCGGTAATCCACTCAAGGGATGGCTTTTCCGTCAGATTCACCGTGACTGCCCGATCCCGGCTACCCAACGCTTTCGGCAAATAAGCACTGACTTCTTCCAGCGTGATGGTCGGTAGAAGCTGCTCGGCAAGCCGGTACTGATTGATGACCCCTGGAATCGGCGTGTCTTGCAGAAAATGGCTGACATAGGATGCTACAAGTTGAGCCGAAGGCGTATTCTCGCGCTCGTTGTACGCTTCTTCCTGCGAGCGCAGGAATGATTCCTTAAATCGTGAAAACTCGCCGGGCGTAAAGGGATGTTGCTTAACCCGCTCGACTTCAAGAATGAGGGTGCGAAGTGCAGCAACCAGACTGTCTTCGTTTGCATATGCAGTTAAACTGAATTGGGGCATACCTCGAACAACTTCCCCCTCACCCGCTCCTGCGGCGACAAACGGGGCGCGGGTACCATCCTGGGCAATTTCAGAAAACCGTCTTGAGAGCATTCCCCGTGCAAGAGCGCCCACCATGGACCTTCGGTAATCGGCAAGGGTTTTCATCGGAACCACCGGCTGCCGATAGCCCACCGAGACTACTGGAAAGAAATCATATTCCGGATCACTTACAACCTTGTAGCGCGTCTCCATCGCCGGCACCTCAAAGGTGGGGCGTGGCACTGGATTTTCGACGGGTTCAATGGTGGCAAAATGCTCTTCAACCAAGGACTTCATGGTTGGCACATCCAGTGATCCGACAACGACCACCGCCATCAGATCAGGGCGATACCAGATTTTATAAAAGCGGCGCACAGTTTCGTGGGGACTCTGTTTGATGACCAGCGTATCTCCGATCGGCATCCGCTCCGCGTAGCGGGACTCTCCCAGGATAACCGGGAGTGCCTCATCCAGCATGCGCCCCGCTGCGCCCCGCCTGCTGCGCCACTCTTCAATCACAACACCGCGTTCTCTATCTATTTCTTCGCCGCTCAGCGTTGCATAAGCTGCCCAGTCTTCCAGCACCTGGAATGCCTTTCGTACCACCTCCATGCTGTCCGTAGGAACCTGAAGTTGGTAAACTGTTTCGTCGAAGCTTGTATAGGCATTGATGTCCGGGCCAATCTGCATACCGATCCGCTGCAGAAAGGCCATGAGCGTCTGTTTTGGGAAACGGCGCGTACCGTTAAAAAGCATATGCTCCACAAAATGGGCCAGTCCCAGTTGATCTTCATCCTCCAGCACACTGCCAGCATTTACGACCAGACGAAGTTCAAGGCGGGATTCCGGTTCATGGTTTTCCCGCAAATAGTACATCATCCCATTCTCCAGTTGGCCAATGGTAACAGCACTGTCAACGGGAATGGGTTGCTCCAGCGTTGGCTGGGCCTTTGTGCATACAGCGGAAACGATGACCGCTACGCAGAGCAGACAACCGGCCAGTGCAGTTTTGAAGGAATTCGAACGTATGATCATGGCACTCATTGGGGGAAGATTAGATGAAAAATGGTCCAACTTCGGTCAATGCACATCTGGCCGTAAAGATCCAATTCTGCATGTACAACAAGGCGTTTTTTGGACGATTCAAGTTCTTGCACCTATTCTGAAAGAGTAATTACCCAAAAAATCATCTCTCCCGACCCTGACACATAAGTACAATCCCACCGCGAAAAATCGCAATCTAAATCCATCTGGATCGGATGAATGGATCCAAATCAGAGGAAAATCACCGTTCGGTGCATTTGAAAAGAAATAATCTCCTATAATGTTGGCTGGAATTTTGTTTACCTATTAGTGAGTTGTGCTCTTTAGGGGCCATTCGCAACATGAATTCCATTCTTCTTCCTCAGGCCCGCCGGGTTTCCCAATCAGAAATTCCCCTGCATCACACCAGAGGGAAATATTCGACACGGATTATCCGATGGCCGAATACTAGTCATTGAGCAGACCGGTGGCTTTGGAGTGGAATTGAAAATATTCCGAACACAATGGATTCCCTCACCTCTTGAGAGTAGGGAGAAGACACGATTTGCACCTAGTGTAGGATACTCATCTATTGACTCGTAGATTTGGATTAGTTCGTTTGCTGCCCCAAGGTACGGAGTTCAGTCATGATACTTACCGATATTAGCTGCCTGAACAGCAGAGCATGCAGCATAGCACCTCCACAACGTCTCCGTTATCCATATCTGGATCATGTCACTCACAAACGTATCTAGATCAATTCTGGGTTATGGCTCAAGACCTTGCTGAACCACAGCGTACAATATATTGCTCACATTCTGAAATTCGATTGGTTGTTCCAGACGATCATCATTCGGCAAGTTCATGAGCATTTGCTTCGCCTCAAACGCCGTGGGCGCTCTCCATGTACCGTTTTCAAAGATCATACCTTGTTCAGAATAATCAGGTAAGTGTGTATGTTGAGCAGTCGAAATTCTACCACAAAGTACAGTAGACAGGATGACGCAAAAAAGAATTATGGTGTGCCTCAAGTTAAAAAGAATTTTAGTCTTCATTGATCTAATCTGAATGGGTTATTCCTGTTTAGCAACCGGGTACACCGCTATGCACGCCGCCCTTGCGTATGCGGTATACCCAATTTTCCCCGACATAATGGAAGAAAGGAACGAAAGATGTCGTCGGACGTGCATGCTCCATAGATTTATCAAACTTCCGCCAGTACTCCTCCCACATGCCGGTATCCCCCTTAAACTGAGTGTTAGCCTCTGATGCGCTCCCTGTAAACTGCTCCAGTTCAGCCAAGAAGTTGGCTGTGGTCGTGCTCCGTAAACAACGGTTTGCACCTGACTGATGTTCTTCGTAGTAGCGAAGAATCTATTTCCTCACAGACCGTGTTTGCCCGAAAAAAGGGATCCGACACAAGGGGGCAGTTTACTACATCTAAACAGAATAAGTGATTCTCTGCAAGTTTAATGTAAAATTTATTACTCAATGATTGTACTTATCCAGTCTGATTCGCAGAGTGCTTTCCATTCTTCCTCTTCAGGCCCTCCTGACTGCCCAATCAGGACTCTCCCTGCATCACACCAGGGGGAAATATTCGGACACGGATTATCCGATGGCAGAATACTAGTCCTTGAGCAGACCGGCGGCTTTGGAGTGGTATTGAAAATGTTCCGAACATAATGGATCCCCTCGCCTCTCGAGAGTAGGGACAAGACATAATTTGCGTTTAGCGTAGGATAATCATCTATTGACTCGTAGATTCGGATGAGTTCGTTTACTGCCCCAAGGTACGGAGTGCCGTCATGATACTTACCGATATTAGCTGCCTGAACAGCGGAACTTGCTGCATAGCGCCTCCACCAACCCGTCTCCGTTATCCATATCCGAATCATGTCACCCACAAACGCATCTAGATCAATTCTGGGTTGTGGTTCAAGCCCTTGCTGAACCACGGCATATAATATATTGCTCACGTTCTGAAATTCGATTGGTTGTTCCAGACGATCATCATTCGGCAAGTTCATCAGCATCTGCTTCGCCTCAAATGCCGTCGGAACTCTCCATGCACCGTTTTCAAAGATCATACCTTGTTCAGAATAATCAGATAAGGGTGTATGCTGGGCATTCGAAATTCTACCAGAAAACACAGCAAATAGGATGACGCAAAAAAGACTAACTATGCGCCTCAGGTTCGTAAGAAATTGGGGCTTCATGGATCTAATCTGAATGGGTTATTCCTGTTTAGCAACCGGGTACACCGCTATGCACGCCGCCCTTGCGTATGCGATCCAGCTACTTTCCTTTTCCTACCAGCTACTTCCAGTTTCCTACCAGCTACTTCCAGTTTCCTACCAGCTACTTTCCTTTTCCTACCAGCTACTCACCTTTTCCTACCAGCTACTCACCTTTTCCTACCAGCCATCTTTGACCACACACAGTCTCAATCACGCTTATCAAGCAATTCGTCAAGCCCCTTTTTCACCTCTGCAATGGTCATCCGGTCGACCCATACAAATTCACCATCCAACCTTAGCCCAGCAGTATACCGTGGAAGGAACTCAGCATTGTCCCTTTCTGTAAATTTGCCAATCCTTACACCACGGTAAGTCTCCTCAGGCGGATAGCCACCTAAACCATACCCAGTAATGTATGGTGGGCCATATATGCCCATCATGTATTCATTAATATTAATTTTCAAGTCAATAATTGAATTGTCATTGATTATGTTCACCCTAAAATTCTTGTTGGGCAGATTGTTTTCCTGTATATAATCCCATGCTGGGCCCCGGGCAGTAACTGCAACAAACTTTGGTGTGCCCCCTTTTTTCTTATGCACATAAATGTCATGTGTATCATAAGCTTCAAGTTTCTTGTAGTCTGATTTTCTGTATTTTTCTGCCATTGTACTGATGTTATTCTTTTGTTGAACTTGATTTGTGCTCGTCAAGCAATTCGTCAAGTCCCTTTTTCACCTCTGCAATAGTCATCCGGTCGACCCATACAAATTCACCATCCAACTCAAGTCCAGCAGTGTACCGTGGAAGGAACTCAGCATTGTCCCTTTCTGTAAATTTGCCAATCCTTACACCACGGTAAGTCTCCTCAGGCGGATAGCCACCTAAACCATACCCAGTAATGTATGGTGGGCCATATATGCCCAGGTTGTGCTCATCAAGTTGAATTTTCAAGTCAATAAGTGATCTGTCATCAGACATTGCTACCTGGAAACCTTTAATGGTTGTGACCTTGTCTGGGTTAAAGATCCAGTCTTCATCACGTATAGCAATAGCAACATACTTTGGTTTGCCATTCCTCTTCTTGTGTACATAAATGTCGTATACCATGCCATAACCTTCAAGCTTCTTGTAGTCTGACTTCTTAGGTGTTTCTGCCATCAGCTTACCATCCTCATATCCAATTTTCCCCGACATAATGGAAGAAAGGAACGAAAGATGTCGTTGGACTTGCATACTCCTTAGATTTATCAAACTTCCGCAGGTATTCCCTCCACATGCCGGTATCCCCCTTAAACTGAGTGTTAGCCTCTGATGCGCTCCCTGTAAACTGCTCCAGCTTAGCGAAGAAATTGGATGTGGTCGTACTCCGTAAACAACGGTTTGCACCTGCCTGATGTTCTCGCTCATGACGAAGAGCCTGTTCGTGCACATTTGTCCATCCAATTGAAGTACCACATTTGTTATTCAGATCCCGGTAACTGATCCTATTATCGGTAATGTATCGTCCTCTTGGACAGGCTGCCTTTCCCGTAGAAGAAAGACTTTCGTAGCTAAATGGATATGCTGGAACAGTAGACACTTTAGATTTCGGGGCATAGTCTATGGAGATATAAAGTTCACCGCTAAAGGTTGGTGCGCTCCGCACATAGTAGCGACCGCTCCACGGCCCCGTTCCTGCACCCGGTGCAAGAGTTTGTGTTACGCTGTACTTACCTGCTATCCCGGGGGGTAACACCCTGTAATCTGGTTCAGCATCCAGCGAGGGTGGGGACTTCCAAGTTCTGTTTGTAACGCTGATTTCCGCCTTATCGCTCCAGTTAGAAATAGAAACCGATATTGTTACATCATCGGTTTCCGTCCCTTCCCACGACACCCCGGTATTCTTTGCGCCCAGACTAGATATCCACTTAAAGGCCAATTCCTTCGAACCATCTGCATTGTCCTCAAAAATAATCCGACAATTCGCCACAGCTCCCCGTACAACACTCTCTGGACAAGACAGCGTATACTTTAACTCCTCGTCTTCATCATCAACAGGATCCTTGCTGTCCTCATTACTTCCTCCTCCACTTCCTCCTCCGCCGCCTTCACCTCCAGGGCTATCCGTACTTCCTCCACCGCCGCTGCCTGCACCACCGCCTCCAGAATTAACATAAACACAGGTATGCTTCGGAAAACCGACCCATTCACAATCCGAACCGTATATTGGGCCGAGTGCCTCACCGCACATCCACTCGTATACGATAGATTCATAACATATCATGTCTGGACTCCCATCCTTCCCCATGCCATCGTACCGCCGCAGAACCATTTTTGTCCTGATCGGTGCTCTGCCCGGCTGATAGAAAAAAGCACCCGTGGATGCATACCCAATCGTATATTCGGCCACCAGTAATGGAGTATCCCCAAAATCACCCGCCTGCCACTGATCGACATAATCCTTGAATTGAGTTGCGTCTAGATCACGACCGGCAAACTCAATTAAATGCATGGAACCCGGAACAACATCCCCATCCAAGGTCACATCCGCAACCAGCGTCCGAACCACCGAAACCTTTGTATCCCCAGGGCGGAGATCCTGAACCCCTCTACCCAGCAGCGTGGCCAAAAAATAGCCCCCATTTCCGTTATCCCATGTCTCTGCATTCTCCCAGTCCGGTGGATACCGGCGCACCATCTCGGCCAATGCAGCTACAATTGTGCTATCGTCCAATTCCCCAGATACATGACTGCTGTCGTCCATGGTTTTGAAGATTCCCTCACGCAACTTCAAAGGAGTGTTCTGCTCCTGTTCCAAATGCAGTCTGATAAAATTCTTGTACCACGCGCACACGCTCAGCGACTGCTTCTGGCGATAAAGGCAAATCCACCTCCGGCGTAAAGGAACTATCACACCCTGTCAGGCATAGTAAACTGCCGAAAACCAAAGCCAATACAATAGATCTATTCCTAGTCATCTGCATCTCGCATCATAATTCAACTCCCGTACGGCAAATTTTCCCGTCCGTGGCAATATCCCTCTGGAATACGCTCCCATGAAAGTATGGAGGACTGCCCGCTTTAACCCCCAACTGACGGAATAAACAAAAGTTCAAGGATTTTTGCAAAATTTGCATTTTGGAGGAAAAAATTCTATCCAGAAGGATCCCTGATCCATGATGCTCAAGGGACTTGAATAGCATAGATAAGATAAAGTATTTTAGAATTCAGAAACTTCATAACTGCCCGAAGAATGGGGATTCTCCTCTATTTTTTACATTTTGTCAGTCTACCGCCTCATTTGTGGATGCAGATCAAATCTGTGCGGATCTCTACAATGATGTACACCATCAATGAATACGGGCGATGAATTCAACCTATCCTCACGAACGGCTAAGCCCGGTCTGGACGGGCCGCCGTTTTGCGGTAGGGCTCGTAAAATTTTTTTAATGCGGCAATATCACCCTCCATATCGCCGGTAGGTGTATGCGGGGGGCCAAATCCCACCGTGCGGCCGGGATAATCAAAATAGGCGGGGACGATCACCACCTGTGCTCCCTTTGCAATGTGATAGAACCCTGTCTTCCACTGCTCTACCCGGCTCCGCGTACCTTCAGGCGTGACCGCAAAAATAAATTTTTCGCGCTCCTGAAACAGTTCAATGACTCTCTGGACCATCCCGTGGTGCTGCTCACGATTGACCGGATTGCCACCACAGGCACGAAGGATCGAGCCAAACGGCCATCGAAAGATCGTATGCTTTGCAATCCAGGATCCCTCCATGTCCAGAGCAAACATAACGGCCATCGCAACAAAAAAATCCCAGTTGGACGTATGGTAGGCCCCGATCACCACGAATTTTGGGTGATTGGGCACAGTCCCCTCAACCCGCCAGCCCAGCCTTGCGAGTACCCAGCGGGCACACCGCATCATCCCTGGCTTCGCTTTGCGCGCAACGTTCGGCCCAAGATCCGGGAAAGACATTCTACAGAGGAAGAATCGTGCGCACCCGAATGACCCCGTCAATGGCTCTCAGGCTTTCCAGCACAGACTCCGAGATTGCACCGCTGACATCAATCACATTGTAGGCCAGCGCCCCCCGTCCCTTATTGACCAGGTTATCAATATTGTGGCCTGTGCCGGCCAGAATATGGGCAAACTGGCTCAGCATACGCGGCTCGTTCCGGTTGACAATCTGAATCCGATGTCTCTCCGGGCGAAGCGGGAGCCGGACACCTGGAAAATTCACCGAATTCTGAACATCCCCGCGCTCAAGATAATCACGCAACTGCTCTGCCGCCATCACCGCACAATTATCCTCGGCCTCAGGCGTGGAAGCGCCCAAATGGGGGACCGGGAGTACTTTCGGGTGCTGCGCCAATTCCGCATCCACAAAGTCTGTCACATAGCAGGAACAGATCCCGCTGTTCAGCGCCTGCAATACCGCCGTTTCATTCACAATGGGGCCGCGGGCAAAATTCAACAGCCGCACCCCCGGCTTCATCCGTGCAAAATGCTCTTCATTGATCAGGTTGACAGTCTCGTCATTCAGCGGCGCGTGCACCGTGATATAGTCCGCCGTTTCCACGATCTCGTCCAGCCCCGTAGCACGTGCGACCTCGCGGCTGAGCCCCCAGGCATTCGAAACCGAAATAAACGGATCGTACCCTAGTGTGCGCATCCCAAGCGCACTAGCGGCGTTGGCAACCGCCACCCCGATTGCCCCAAGACCGATGATGCCAAGCGTCTTCCCCATGATCTCGGGGCCCTTAAAATTTTTCTTTCCCTTCTCAACAACCGCCGCAACATCTTCCCCCTCCAGCGTCCGGGCCCAGTTGATGCCGTCAATGATCCGGCGGGAGGAGAGCAGCATCGCACAGATGACCAATTCCTTCACGCTGTTTGCATTCGCTCCCGGCGTATTGAAGACCGCAATCCCCTGATCCGAACAGTCCTCAATCGGGATATTATTGACTCCTGCACCACATCTGGCAACCGCCAGAACAGAATCCGGGAGAGACACACCGTGCAGTTTGTAGCTTCTTAGAAGGATTGCATCCGGATCCGGGATGTCCTCACCGATGAGGTAGCCGTGACTAGACAGCCTTTCCAGGCCCTTCGGCGAAATCGCATTGAGAATCTTAACTTTGAACATGAACGCGTTGATGTGATATATAGATTTGCTGGGATAATGTGACTGAACGAAGATTAAACGCTCTGTTTTCCTGCATGTCACTGCTTTGTTTTGTCTGCCTGCACCGGGCACAGAAATTCATACCTGACCGGTGAATCCTCCTCTCTGCTCTGAAAAACACCGATCCTTTGCATGAAATACTCCTTGGCAAACCGCTTTATACGCATCAAAACAGATTTGAATGTATTCCGCAATCTGGAATCACTGATTTTCTGCGGTCCCTGCACCCCGATGATCGTCCAGTGCATTGACGCGGCGGATCTGCATCACATTCCATTCGTCTGTGCTGAACGGTGTAGCGAACCATACGTCCAGTATTTCCTTTAATACTTCTTCACTGGTAACCCGCTGACTTAATGCCAGCACATTTGCATGATTCCATACTTTGGCCCCTTCGGCGGTCTTTGCGTCCAGACACAATGCGGCACGAATCCCCGGAATTTTGTTCGCTACAATGGAGCAGCCCGTTCCTGTCCAGCACATCACAATGGCCTCCTCCACATTCTGCTGCAATACCTCGTCAATCGCCAATTTGGTAACAAGCGGCCAGTCCTGCGGATCGTCTCCAGCCTGCGGGCCAAAGTAAATCGGCTCATATCCCCGCTCTCGAAGCAGGGCAAGAAGCACTTCAACCAGATGTCCATATTCGTCACAGCTGACCGCAATCTTTTTTACACTTTTACTCATTTTATTCTTTGATGCCAAAAAGAACTTTCCGTGCGCATGATCTTGCCCAGGCACTTGAGTCGTGGGCGGATCCCGCTTTCGCTGAATCGTACGACAATATAGGGTTGCAGGTTGGTTCTGCATCCAGAATTGTGCACCGGGTGCTGATTGCCCTTGATCTCACCCCTAATGTTGTAGAAGAGGCCGTTCAAAAGGACTGTTCGCTAATCCTGACCCATCATCCATTACTGTTTCGCAGTCCTTCCCGCATTATAGAGGAGGACCTTATCGGGCAGTTGATCCTGCGCCTCGCCCGCGAAAACATCACCCTTTACAGCATCCATACAAATCTGGATGCCGCTCATGGTGGGGTCTCCCTTGCACTGGCAGAAATCCTTGGCCTGCGACACCGAAGATTCCTGAACCCCGGTCAGGACGGAACGTTCGGAATGGGAGCAATTGGCAATTTGCCGGAGCCGGAACCTTTGCGAACCTTTCTGGACCGGGTGCACACAAGACTACAGACCCCTGTACTGCGTTATACCGGTTCCGAAGAAACACCAGTCAGCATGGTGGCCGTATGCGGTGGCGCGGGAGGAAGCCTGATCCCCAATGCCCTGGACGCGCGTGCACAGGCCTATGTGACCGCCGACCTGAGTTATCACCGCTTCTTTGAAACCCTTGGCCCGGATGGGCACTGCCGGATGGCACTCATAGATGCCGGGCACTATGAAACCGAGAAGCACACCGAGCAGCTTCTCCGCGTCTGGCTGGAAAAACGGTTCCCCTCAATCACCTTTTATTGTGCAAATCAACCGACTAGTCCCATCAATTACTCCATCCACTGAACCTCACGCCATCCATTCTCGTTAGATTTTGCTATCGTTTTCACACGACATGATTCATGAGTACCAAAGAAACCAAGATTAACAGCCAATTACGTGCGCTTATCCGCCTTCAGCACATTGACACACTGATTTACCAGGTCGTGAAAGAACAGGGAGACCTGCCTGAGGAAATCAGAGACCTTGAAGATGAGTCTGCAGGATTACAGACCCGTACGAACAAAATCCGGCAGGAGCAGGAAGATATCGAACAGTCACGGCGACGAAGTGAATTTGATATCGAAGAAGCCGAATCATTGATCAAGAAGTACGAAGAGCAGCAGCTCCAGGTCCGCAATAACCGGGAATATGATGCGCTGACCAAAGAGATTGAAGCGCAGAACGAACGGATCCATGAGGCGAAAGAACTCATTGCAGGCACCGAGGGAGCCATAGAGGCGAATGCAAATCAGATTGAAGATGCGCAGCAGCGTCTCACAGAACTGGAAGCCATACTGGCTGACAGGCGTACCCAGTTAGAGGAAGTACTCCTCACGACAGAGAAGAAAAAGGAAACCCTGGACGGACTCCGAAAGGAAGCCGAATCCCTGGTGGACGAGCGGTACCTGCGCGCCTATCAGCGGCTGCGGAACCGTTACCGGGATGGGCGTGCGGTGGTTCAACTTCGACGCGGTGCCGCCGGCGGCTTTGCCGTTCCTCCACAGCGCCAGATGGAGATCCGCCAGCGCAACCGTATTATCCCCTGTGAGCAGACCGGTCGCATTATTGTAGACAGCGAGTTCTACGAAGAAGCAACCAGTGACCTGGTCATCTAGTATCAGGGCGGATAACATGTTGGCTGGATCATCGCCCCGTCGAAAGGCAGGGAGGAAAGTCCGAACTCCATAGGGCACCGTACTTCCTAACGGGAAGGCATCGCTTAGCGATGACGGCAAGTGCAACAGAAAGCAGGCCAGCCGATGGCCCTTACAGGCCAGGTGATGGGTGAAATGGTGCGGGTAAGAGCCCACCAGCATCATGGGTGACCATGGTGGCTAGGTAAACCCTACGCGGAGCAAAACCAAACAGCATCGCACGCGCAAGCGATAAGGCGGCCCGCCAAACTGCGGTGCGGGTAGGTTGCTAGAGGCCCGTGGTGACACCGGTCCCAGATAGATGATGATCCTTCCGGCTTCGCCGCACGGTGGTTGCGGTGCCGGAGAGACAGAATTCGGCTTACAGGTCAGCACGTACCACCAAGGGGTGGCCTCCCTGCGGGAGGTCACCCCGATCTTCTATTCTTCGCTCTGTGTTGGAGGTGGCACAGGTATGGACTCTTCCAGAGGTGGCGGAGGTAATTCCTCGGGTGCAGGAACCGGCTGCTGGGTGGACTGCTGTGACTGCTGGAGAATACTCCGTTCTGATACGCCGTCGTCAATGGCAAAATTCGTCAAGATGCACAGCACAATAAAGGCGGTAGCCAGAATCCATGTACCCCGTTCAAGGACATCCGGTGCCTGTCGGGCACCCAGAATCTGCGTCGTTGCGCCTCCTGAGGCAATACCGGCCAATCCCCCGCCCTTGCCTGCCTGAAGCAGAATCAAACCGGTCATGATGACTCCGATGAGCGCAATGATAATAATCAATAAGGTGAACATGAGAGAAATTTGTCTGATCCCTCTGCTACTTCCCGCTCTCCCCTAAGTTCCACTGCCTCTCGCAAACATTACCGCGGCCGCACAGCAGATTGCAGCCGTCTCAGCACGAAGGCGGCGCGGCCCCAGCCGAACCCGCAGCACACCGCAATCACTGGCAATCCGGCGCTCATGTTCTGTGAATCCTCCTTCCGGCCCAACCAGAATCCTGACCGGACCTGCTCCCTCACTGATTGCCGCCGGCAGAGGGGTCTCTGTATGGAGATCTGCCATGAGCGTCCCCGGTTCCAGGAGTTGCTCCAAAGGGGTTGGAGGATGCAGCGTGGGCAGTCTGCTCCGATTGCACTGCTTGAGTGCAGACATCATCACCTGCCGGGCCCGGTCTTCACGCCAATTTCCGGACTCCGTACGCTCGGTCAATAGCGGCACAATTCCGGTAACCCCCAACTCAACTGCTTTTTCCAGAAACAGGGCATACCGCCTCTGCTGTTTCAACAAAGCGAGTCCCACCGTCAACGCATGAACAGGTTCGCCCAGATTATCATGCTCCGAGAGGATCCGGCCACGGACTCCATGCCGATCTGCCTGCTCAATCTGTACACGCACACCGAATCCCTGCCCATCCACCACCGTCACCACCGCACCGGGGCGCAGTCGAAGTACTTTGACCGCATGCTTTGCTTCATCTGGCGGAAGGGTCACATACCCGGTTGGCGAGAACGCTTCGGGGGGAGCAAAAAAGAACTGGTTGATCATTAAAGTCCAAGGCTTAATCCAATATGCGCCCGCACCGCAGAGACATCCTCCGGTGCGAATGCCAGCGTAAAGTTAATAATCCCTGCGGCAGTATTGAGCTGGAAACCCGCCCCAAACCCTGGATACCACGCACCCACAAACTGGGAACCTGAATCACGGTCAAGATAACCCAGGTCGGAAAAAACAAACCCGTACGTCACAGGATCCAGCAAATACCGGAATTCCAACAGAGCCCGTACGGCAAACGGCACCCGGAAGCGCTGCTCATCATACCCTCGAAGGCTTTGTGCCCCGCCAATCCGAAACAGATCACTCTCGTCAAGTTGGCGGCTGCGCACCAGCCTGAGTTCGCCGCCTGTGACAACAAGGCTGCGCCTGCCCAGAGGAAGATAAACCCGCCCCTGCGCCGTCAGGCGGGACTGGCGAAGCCTGCCCTGTTCATATGCAGCATCCGCCATATGCTCTACATCTTTCTGCCCATGTTCCGCATGCATGCTGAGCCGGTATCCGCGGGTAGGACTCAAAGCATGATCCACCTGTTGAATCTGCACTCCTCCTCCCACAAACAGTGCATTCGCTACGGGAATTCGCGGTCTGCCGCTGATGGTTGCAGCTCCTGCCAGTCCAGGACGTGTGATTTCGCGTGTTACGCTGGTAAAGATCCGCATGGACGGATCCACCCAGTATCCGAATTGGGCCCCGTAATCCCGCTTACCGTACGTGGAATCCTGCTGAAGCCCTTCAAATGAGACGGCGAAGCTCAGTGGCAGTCCAAACACCAAGGGGGATTCCGCACGCACCAAAACGTACCCTAACTGCCCTGGAGCCCGGTTCAGTGTCAGTTCCAGAGTTCGGGCTTGACCGAAGAGATTCCGCAGTGTCAGGCTTCCGCTGCCAACCAGCGCCCCCGTGCCCCCTTCTGTGCGCTCGTACCCCAGTGCCAGGTCAAACGCTCCAGGCGGACTTTCTTTCACCGGTACGTGAATGACGACACTGCTGTCTGTCCCTTTGTACAGCATCGGGAGATCTACCCGGCTGAATATGCCGGTCGCTTCGAGCTTACGCTGCATCTCTTCTGGATCAAAATTTTTCAGAACCTGCCCCGGTACGAATCCGGCGGCGTGGTAGATATAGGTTTGTCGCGTGCGTCTGGCCCCCTGCAGGACAACCCCCTCCAGATGGGCAGGATTCCCTTCTCGCACACGGATGATCACATCATGACGTATGCTGTCACGGGGAATGAGTGCTTCTATCTCCACTTCTGCCAACACATACCCCTCGTCTGAATAATAGTCCAGAATGACCTCTGCTGCCCTCTCCAGTGAACGGGCTGTGAGCCAATCTCCCTCATGTAGCGGTAACATGATCTGGGCAGAATCCTCCCTGCTGCTCCCTAGCAACTGGATTATTCCCACCTGAGCCCGGTGACCGGGGGAAACATAAAGTGTTTGTGTATCTGCAGCCTGCGAATCAACCGAAGCATATAAATATCCTTCCTGATGGAACATGCGCATCACGCGCTGTTCGAGCGCCAGCGTACTGTCCGCTACACCGCCCGGCTCCCAGTCCCAAGGAGCTCCATCGGCGATAAGTTGCCATTGCGCACTAACTGGAATTGCCATGATAGACATACAACAGCAAAATATTCCTATGCTCAGATGGATTCCATCCGAACAGCGACGCCGTATAGGTCGTAGTATCCCGTAAATCAATCCCTTTACAGTTCTGAATACACACATACATGAAAATACGTCAGGAGCATTCTCGAAAGCACTCCTGCACTGGTATGATACCCACCAGCGTGATCTTCCATGGCGCGGGAAGACGGGTCTGTATGAGATCTGGCTTTCAGAGATCATGCTTCAGCAGACACGCGTGGAATATGTCCAGTCCTATTACGAACGATTCCTCAATACATTCCCAACGCTTGAGGCGCTGGCCGCCGCCAGCCTAGATGACATCCTCTGTATTTGGGAGGGACTGGGATACTATGCGCGCGCACGCAATCTACACGCAGCCGCCCGGACAATTGTTGCTTCGGGCCGGCTTCCATCCAACTGCGAAGACTTGCGTTCATTGCCCGGGATCGGTCCCTACACCAGCAGAGCCATCGCATCCATTGCATTCCATGAGCCGGTTGCCGCCGTAGATGGAAATGTCCGTCGTGTGATCTCCCGCCTGTTTACGCACACGGGAAACCCGGCCAGTTCCGTCCAGGAACTCGCAGATAAATTGCTTCATACCGGGCGGCCCGGGGATTATAATCAGGCAATGATGGAACTGGGTTCGCAGATATGTACCCCGAAACGCCCGCGGTGTACACGATGTCCGGTCCAGAACTATTGTATGGCCTGGGCGGAGGGGGCCCCCGAATTTTACCCGGCACCAAAGAAGAAGGTCTCTATTCCCCATTATGATGTCGCCGTCGCCGTGCTTCGCAATGCTGCAGGACATATCTTTATTCAGCAGCGTGCACCTGAAGGCCTTCTGGGCGGACTGTGGGAACTTCCCGGCGGGAAAGCAAAACCGGATGAGTCGGGTCCTGCGACCTGTGCACGTGAACTGCAAGAGGAACTTGGAGTACAGGTGACGGTAGGAAATTTGATTGGTACGGTGAAACACGCATACTCTCATTTCAGGATTACGCTACGTGCCTATGAGTGCACATTGATTGACGGTAAGCCGGAATCAACCGCAGGGTTAGTGACGACCTGGGCTGCCCCGGATCAACTGAACCAGTTTGCCTTCCCAAAAGCCAATCGGCATATACTGAACCTTCTGGCAGCCCCGGCAGCCGACACATCATGAACGAAACACTCCTTTATATCATCCTAGGCATTCTCTACCTTGTGTTTACAGCATTGGGGAGGGTTGCCAAGAAAAGGCAGCAAACGACGCAGCAGGAGGAACCCTGGTCGCTTGACGATGCACTGCGAGATCTGCAAACTTCATCGGAGGATCAAACCGAGGTCGCTCCAGCACCTGTACCGCCTGCACCTGCGGACTGGTCTGATGCGTATATCCCGACCACGCCTGCACCTGCGGGCCTTCCCCCGGAATCTCCCCGATTCGCGAATCCTGATTTTATTGCACCGGCTGCGCAACCTGCCGTGAAGCCCAAGCCACGAGAGTTGGCTGATCCCCCCAGACGATCTTCAGCAAACGCACCTGCCACGATCATCCGTAATCTGAGAGACCCGAAATCCGCCCAGACCGCCATCATTCTGAGCGAGATCCTGGGCCGGCCTAGGGGAGCCCGTCGATTCCCGCGGCCTCGCCTGTACCGCTGAGCACCTGTGATCACAAATACGGACCGTGGATCTGAACTATCGGCCGCCTGCAAGTACTCAGCAGCCTGTCCTAATCCGTGTCGTACAGTACTCCATCTAAGTTCGGGTTCAATAACTGCCACCGCTGCCCCACACATTCAAGGTCACCGGAAAGAATGACCAGTGCCTTATCCCTGTGTGCCTGAACCGCTTTTTCATAATCACTGCGTCCCAAAAACGCTTTCACGGATTGCTGCTTATTCTCTATGAGTGTTTTTAAACGGATCATCCCATGCTCCTCGCTCTCTCCCCGAGTCAGTAGCCGTACATATCCATGTAACCGAACATCAGGTCTCGGCTCATGCTGCCGAAACGAACGTGCTGCCTCCCGTAATATCGGTGCATCATTGCCGCCAAAGCATACGGTATTCTGCGGCACGGTTATCGGCCGACTCTGAGCCCAGGATATCCCTATATCCAGAGTTGAGAGAGAACCGATCATTCGGACTAACGCCTCACATAGATTTGCACTCACCCCCCTTTCCACTGCCTCTCTGAAGGCTCTCCCGTCTCCTGATACTGCCCGCTCTGTTGCCAGACGGACCGCAATCAAAGCTTCTAGAAGACGCACCATCAGTCGACGTTCAATGGGTACATCCTGATCGGAATGATCTGGAAATAATAAAGGTACTGGCGGGGGTACAACTGGAGTTAACAGCGTTACCACAAAACTTCCCTGATCTGTCTGCCCCAAACGAATACCATCCAACAGATCTGTTGCGCTGCGATTCGCTCCGGCGCGATAGACTGCCTTTGGGGCACTGATTGAGCATGCCGCTGCCAGAATCATATCGTGTGCACCTTCAATGAGGTCCATACCTCTGCTCAACTTTACTGTACCATCCTGTTTTTCCCCAATTCGCATGCGAACGATGTCCCGATCCACGGTTACGAGCGAACGATATACAACAGTCTCGTCCTGATGACCAACCTGAGCAAACATCTCAATCAATTCTGCTACCACACTCGCATAGTCCCCCAAACGCTCTGTTCGCGGAATAATAATCTCCGGCAGATCTTCGCCAATATAAATATCCGAATGTGCACGATATGTATCATGCCGTTTCCAGCCGATGATGCGCGCGTAAGCCGAAAGGGCCGTTGGTGACACCGCTAGTAAAGCATCTCGGTCATGAATACTAACTCGCATTAGAGTTCCCCCGTTCTGGATTTTTTCATTAGATTTTGAAGAGACTCGACACCCAATAGATTATCTTTTGGGATGTAAACTGTAACCGTCTTCTGATGAACAACCTCTTCATTCTCCTGCTTTAACCTGAGCCAATAGGCCCGACGACGAAGCACAAGTTCTTCACCAGTTACCGTCATCCACTGCGACCTGTCTTTCGGTAATTCTAGTACTACGAGCAACCGGGGTGTTTGTGTATCAAGACGAAGATCACGGTAGTTCTTGATTGACAACCGGAATCTTAAAAAGTCATCTTGGCTCTCTGGGAATGTTGTTGTCGCTTTCAATTGCACATCAAGAGCGGGGCGACGCGCACCTCCTGCGTGAATCCGAAGGTCAACACTGTCCCTGTCCGGCACAGGCACCGAAGTCAAGTAACCAGCCCTTGCCGCCAGTGCTTGCATATATATCCGGGACAATGCCTCCTTTTGATCTGGTTCTTTCAGCAGAATTCCTGTCATGAACTGATCATTTCAAAGGTTCCCTATGAACATAAGACATCAAGGTTCCTGTGTTAAGCATTCTAACATGACTGCGGATAGAATCCCCACTGCCTGGTCCCCTGAGGGGAAACGCTGCACGATAACGAATGCATGCTCCGTGCATGGAAAAAATCCTAAATGAACACATCAAAACACACTTCTGTCTTCTGGAACTAGCGGAAGGAATCCAGAAAACTCTCTGCCATCAAGACTATGGCCGACTTTCTGCTTCCTCCGTACTCGGTATACGCGTACATCACTGCAATTGTCTCTAATCCAATCACTCAGTTATTTGGCCCCCAATATGGTCCGTACACGACCTGAAACGAAACTCCCGGCTTCTCTTCGTACAAGAAGCGGAATAAAGCCTGCACAAGGGGGCACATCTTTCTCTTGTATCCAAGGGGCAGCAAGGCAATCCCAGACGGTACAGAAATCTGTCTCCTGTACCCGGCACATCCCGCAAAGTATTCGGTGATCAGGCAGGTTTCCCGTGATCCCATGTGATCACGATCAAAATTCCCCTACTCGCCCTCTACCCTGTCTCCTCTTTACCGTGCTTAAACAGGGCGGCACCAATTGCACCCCCGATCAGCCCCATCAGAACTCCCCCGACGATTGCAATTACCGGCCCGCCCCAGGTTACCATGATTTCAGCGAAGGCCATTCCCTGCTCCGCACCAGGCGCGTCAAATGCACCCGATTCGCGTATCATCTCCATCGTGTCCTGAGGAGACGGGAGTATGTTCAACAGGATTAACAACCACGCCAGAGCCAGTCCCACCGCGGCATATACGATTCCTGCAAGTGAGCCGATTCCAACCCCCTCGCCCCCCGTCAGTGTTAATTCGTTTTCGGTCGTATAGTGCCAGACAGCAACCAGTCCGCTGGTTAACATCACCATACATCCGATGAAGCCGAAGATCATGCCCATGATCTGTTGGGGATTTGCCGGATCAGAGACACCGGAAACATGACTGATCACCTGAATGATCGTCCCGATAACGGCGGCGACCAAGCCGCCAATCAGAATAGATTGCGTTTTTGAAGGCATAGAAAATTGTGTTTGTTCTGTCCAATAATAAGCAATCTGCAGCATAATTGGGGGAAGAAGTCCCAATAATGCCCGGGGAAACCACCATTTAATCAGAACAGATCACGGCATCTTCCATTAACGGGGCATCTAACCTTAACCATTTTCTCTCCTTTGCGAAAATCATGGAGTTTCAGATGCACCACGAAGCGGCATTCATCGAACTGTATGGGAGATCTCACGCCATGCCAGCGCCCGTGCTACCAGAATCCCGGCCATGATACCAAAAAGGGCTCCCGTGAGGAAACGGCTTCCCGGTGTGTTATGCCAGACATGCAAAACCCCCAGTCCCCAGTCTAATGCCAGAGGGATCAGAGAGGCAATCATGAATGCACGTGCATTCCTCCCCCTCCATGATCTGCAGATCAGCGCAGCAACAGGCCCCGTAACCAAGCCAATCAGGATCCCGTAACATCGATGGCATACCGCCAGCTGAACACCATGGAGATGAGGAGAACGTTCACTGATCTGGTGACAAAACGGATCAAACATCTGCATCAATGCAAATTGCATCGGCTCACTCAGCCAGGGAGGCAGACTGACCAGCACCGGCAAAATCGCCATCAGCACAAGCGATCCGATCCAGGCAGGCCCGCTTACACGAATGGTCATACGTCAATTTGTCCTATCTTGAACGACCGTCTGGACAGCTTGGCATTTATATGCTGCTATTTTTGACATAGTTCAGTGTGGCATACAGTTTGCAGTGTCTCCCCATCCGAATGCATGTTGCATCTCATCGGAGCATCCTGTACAACGTTGCGAAAATGAATTTGCTGCATTCTTGTTAGCACTCGCACAAAGAGAGTGCTAACAAAACCAAAAACGTTTACTTTCTAATCAACCACTTAACCCTTAACACTCATGAAAATTCAACCACTTAGTGATCGTGTAGTCGTACAGGCGCAGGATGCTCAGGAGCAGACTGCAAGCGGCCTCTACATTCCGGATACGGCCAAGGAAAAGCCACAGCGGGGAGTCGTCCTTTCCGTTGGGCCGGGTCGTGTTGAAAACGGCACCAAAATTGACATGACCGTCAAAGCCGGCGATGTCGTTTTGTATGGAAAATATTCCGGGACCGAGGTCACCCTTGATGATCAGGAATATATGATCATGCGGGAGACCGATATCCTTGGTATTATCCAGTAACCAATCCTTCTAAATCAATCTTAAAATCTTTTTAAACTCATGGCAAAACAAATCATTTTTGACGCTGACGCACGAGGTGCACTCAAGCGTGGTGTCGATCAACTCGCGAGTGCCGTCAAAGTCACTCTTGGTCCTAAGGGCCGCAACGTCATTATCGAGAAAAAATTCGGATCGCCGACTGTGACCAAAGACGGTGTTACCGTGGCCAAAGAAGTAGAGCTCGAAGACAAACTCGAAAATGTCGGTGCCCAAATGGTCAAAGAAGTTGCTTCCAAGACCAGTGATGTGGCCGGAGACGGAACCACAACCGCCACGGTGCTTGCTCAGGCGATTATGACTGCCGGGCTCAAGAATGTCACCGCCGGCGCCAACCCAATGGACCTCAAACGGGGGATTGACAAAGCCGTCAGCCAGGTCGTGGATCACCTCCGCTCTCAGAGTCGCGATATTGAAGGCCGCAATGAAATCGCCCAGGTCGGTGCGATCAGTGCCAACAACGACGAAGCGATCGGCACTCTCATTGCAGATGCTTTTGAGCGCGTTGGCAAAGATGGCGTGATCACCGTGGAAGAGGCCCGTGGCACTGAAACCACACTGGATGTGGTGGAAGGGATGCAGTTTGATCGCGGATACCTGTCTCCTTACTTCGTCACAAACCCTGATGACATGGAGACCGTCCTTGAAGATGCACAACTGCTCATCTTCGACAAGAAAATCTCTGCAATGAAGGATCTGCTCCCGATCCTGGAGAAGATTGCACAGACCAGTTCTCCGCTACTTGTGATCGCCGAGGATGTTGAGGGGGAAGCCCTCGCAACCATGGTCGTGAACAAACTGCGGGGAACCCTGCGTGTTGCCGCAGTCAAAGCACCCGGCTTTGGAGACCGCAGAAAAGCAATGCTGGAGGATATCGCAATCCTGACCGGAGGCACTGTCATCAGCGAAGAAAAAGGCTATCGCCTTGAAAATGCGACGCTGGACTATCTCGGAAAAGCCAAACGCATTGTGATTGACAAAGATACGACGGTCATCGTGGATGGAGCCGGGAGCACCGATCAGATCAAAGCCCGCACCAACCAGATCCGGCAGCAGATTGAGTCCACCACGAGTGACTATGATCGTGAAAAACTGCAGGAACGGCTTGCCAAGTTAAGCGGCGGTGTGGCGGTTCTCAAGATCGGTGCCGCAACCGAGCCGGAGATGAAAGAGAAAAAAGCCCGTGTTGAAGATGCCCTGCATGCAACGCGTGCGGCCATCGAAGAAGGCATTGTTCCCGGCGGTGGCGTGGCTCTGATCAGATCCATCAATGCACTTGATGAAGCTGCCACCGACAACGAAGACCAGAAAATCGGTATTAATATCGTTCGTCGCGCCCTTGAAGAACCCCTTCGCCAGATCTCCGCAAATGCAGGGGTTGAAGGCTCTATTGTTGCACAGAAAGTCAAAGAAGGTGAGGGCGACTTTGGCTACAATGCCCGTACGGAAACGTACGAAGCACTGGTCAGCGCCGGTGTGATTGATCCCACCAAAGTTGTGCGCGCTGCCTTGGAAAATGCATCCTCGGTAAGCGGACTGCTCCTGACAACGGAAACGGTCGTGGCGGATCGTCCAGAGAAACCAGCTGCAGGGGGTGGCGATCATCCTGACCCCAGCGGCGGCATGGGCGGCATGGGCGGAGGAATGGGCTTCTAGCCTGAATTCGCACACAGCTTGCAAGGGGGCGGGGCCATCAGGCTTCGCCCCCTAACTTTTTTTATCCGATCCGATATCGTCCATACACCACCGGGCAAGTTCTCCGGCCTCCTGCCCGCTGGATCCCTCCGCATAGATACGCACAATCGGCTCCGTATTCGACTTTCGTACATGGACCCAGCCATTTGAGAAATTTATCTTCACCCCATCTACGGTGGACAAATCCTCGTGCGCGTGCCGCGCGGCAAACCGCCGAAGCACCGCCTCCGGATCATCCACCGTGATCTTGTTTTTTGAAATCACATACCCGGGCAGGGAGCGTCGATACTCCGAGAGTGGCACCCTCAACTCCGCCAGATGCTGCAGCACCATCATGGCCCCTGCCAAGGCATCCCGCCCATAATGAAGATCAGGCAGAATCACGCCCCCATTGCCTTCGCCTCCAAGGATGGCCCCGTACTGCTGCATCGTCTTCACAACATGAATCTCTCCTACCGCTGACCGGTACACGGACATTCCATAGCGTGCGGCGACATCATCAATCGCACGGGACGAAGACAGATTGGTCGCATAGGGGCCGCTGCGCCGCTTCCAGAGGAAGTCTGCCGCAATGACCTGCGTCAATTCTTCACTTACATAGTTCCCCTGATCATCAATTAAAGCCAGTCGGTCTGCATCTGGATCAACCACCAGCCCCAGATCAGCATTCATTTCCTGAACATGCGCCATCGTTCCCCGCAAATGCTCCGGCAGCGGCTCTGCCGGATGCGCAAACCGGCCCGTAACCTCACCATTGATCAGACAGACATCCTTGACCCCGAGACGAGTCAGGAGCGGGGGCAAGGCTAATGCTCCGACCGAATTTATTCCATCCACCAAAACGGTGTACTCCATGGCCTGAATTGCAGCCGGCTGACAATATGGCAGATCCAGGATTGCATCAATATGCTCTGGAATATAGTTATTGGCATGCAGGAGCCCCGGTTGGGCCTCGGAATGTACCGGTGCTTCCGGCTGCCGGGCCATCTTTATCACGGCCTTCCCCTCTTCTGGCGACAAAAACTCACTCTTCTGGTTGAGCAGTTTCAGTGCATTCCATTCTTCAGGGTTATGGGACGCACTGAGTATGATCCCCCCGCGTGCCTCTTCAAACAGGACGGCCATCGCTACAGTTGGCGTGGGGGCCAAGCCAATATCAATCACCTCTATTCCCAGACTGCGAAGAGCTGCAATGACAATTTGAGAACATACCTCGCCCGAAGTGCGGGCATCCCGGCCAACGACTATGCGCTTCGGCAGCCGATTCGGCTGATTCAAACAAAATGTACCAAACGCCAGACTGTAGCGTACTAGCACCAGTGCATCCAGACCTGCGCCATAGATTCCCCTGATTCCCGAAATTGATTCAATAAGTGTTCTCATATCAGCCTTACAGAGTTCTGCGCAGTGGAACAGAATAACAGGCATTTGGGTTGCTTAGGGTTGGATTTTTCCTGATCATGGTTCTACATTCTCATACATTACCTTCCCGCCTGCGGTATCATTATGCAGCAGGTGGACTGGTTCTTTGCCTCATTCTCGTCAGTTGGGGCGGCGTGGTGACGAGTATTGAGGCGGGCCTTGCCGTCCCTGACTGGCCCACCTCGTTCGGGTCTTATGACCCGCTTGCCACCGGATACAGCAATCCTGCCGATCCAGATACACAGTGGTGGCAGGTTGGCCCTGTTCTGGCCGAGCACGGGCATCGGTTACTGGGGGCACTAGTAGGGCTTTGGATCGTTGGACTGGCCCTGTGGACACTGATTGCAGACCCGCGGCGGTGGGTTCGGATTGCAGCTGTGTCTGCGGTTGGCCTTGTCATTGCACAGGGAACCCTTGGAGGACTCCGTGTAATCTGGACATCCATGGATCTGGCAGTCGTCCATGCAATGGGCGCACAACTCTTCTTCTGCACCGCAGCGGCGCTCACACTGATTAATTCAAAGAGATGGCAGGCACACACCATTGAGCACTCACCGGAAATCAAACACCTGCGTACGCTGACCATTGTGACGGTGACCGCCGTATATGTGCAGATCCTGCTGGGGGCCCTGCTGCGTCATCCCGGCGCCGGCGTGGACATGACTTTTGTGCTCATTCATGCTTCGGGAAGCGTTGCTGCATTATCTTTGATTATTGTGACCTGCGGATATATCCGTGAACATTTTCATGACAAACCAATCCTGAACAGCGGAGCCTGGTGGATGCTGATTGCCCTGGGGGTACAAATGGTTCTGGGAATAATGACTCTGACGGTACTTCTTTTTGATTCTGGACAGGGAACCCGGAGTTTGATCCAGATCATACTCTCGTCTTCGCATCTGGTAGTCGGGACAATTTTAATGGGCAGTTGCGCTTGCGTGATGCTTGGAACCTTGAGGTTGCAGGGTGAACAATAATTCTTTTCTTTCTGACGAAACCGCAGAACTCCGTCTCCTTCGACCAGGGACCGGCCCGATTACGGCATTCCAGGACTACTGGGAGTTGGTCAAGCCGGAAATCACCTTCCAGGTCGTGCTTGCTTCTCTGGCTGGATTTATTTTGGGGACATCAGGAGGCCTGAATTCATCCTCACTGATGTTGACTCTGGTTGGAACCGCGTTTGCAAGTGCTGGCGGCGGCGTACTGAATCATTATGTTGAGCGCCATAACGATTCCCTGATGCGCCGCACGGCGCAGCGGCCCCTGCCCTCTGGCCGAATCAATCCGGGAATTGCACTCGTTTTTGGAATTATACTGGTGATGACCGGACTTGCTTTGCTTTGGTGGGTAAATTTGATGACCCTGTTTCTGGCAGCATTGACCATTGTGCTGTATCTGTTTGCCTATACGCCACTGAAACGTCGTACCACCTACAACACCCTGATTGGAACGATTCCGGGGGCACTGCCTGCTTTGGGAGGCTATACTGCCGCCACGGGAACGGTCGGCACCGCCGGCTGGATACTGTTTGCAATGTTTGCGATCTGGCAGATCCCCCATTTTTTTGCTCTTGCCTGGATGTATAGGAAGGATTATGCACGCGGAGGTCACGCAATGCTTCCCGCCAAAAATCCAGAGGCAAAAGCGACCGCACATCGGATTCTAGCCTACAGTATCCTGTTACTGGGGGCCAGTCTCCTGTTAACCCTCCTGAACTATACCGGATGGATCTACCTGACCATTATCATCCCGGCGGGAATTGCCTTTATCTGGCCATCCATTGGTTTTTGCCAAAAGCAGACCGCAGTACAGGCCCGCCGGGTACTCCTGGCCAGTATTATTTATGTCCCACTTTTGGTCGCCGCGGTTACCGCCGACCACTGGCTGCTGTAAATTACTCTATCCGACGCCAAACTTCCTCTAGGCGGAACCCGCTTGGAAATTCGCCGACATGGTACCACAGATCACCAACAATACGGGCCGAAAAACGCAGGGCAACTCCCACCAGTGCTTCACTGGTATGGTACTCCAGATACTCCGTATACAGCGTGTCATCTTCCAACGTATACCTGCCGCCTCCGGCCAGAACATCTATGCCGTTGTCTGACTGATACCCCCAGGAAAAATGCGTGGAATTCAGAATTTTCATGGACGGCGGAATATTGACCGTAATGATGACCGTATCCGGGTACACGGAACGCTGGGATACAAGCCGCCAACTACCTTCTAAATGGTTGGCAGGAGCCTGTGCAAAAACCGCCGGCATGGCCAGCAAGGTGCTGAAAAGCAGTAGAATTGATGTTCGTTTCATGATCGCAGAGATTTAAGGTTCATAATTAAGGTAACGTTCAATCCTGTGATTGTCAAACATTTTGGATTTAAAAGAGACTAATATGCGATCTTCTGTGGACCTGCGGGCCCTCTCCCGTTCCGAACTTGAAGCGTGGATCGCTGAACTCGGAGAGCCGAAATGGCGTGCGCATCAGATCCTGCGCTGGATGTATGCTGAAACACCGGTGTATTCATTTGCATCCATGACCAATCTCCCGGCATCACTGCGGGAGATCCTCACAGAAAGGGCATGTATGGGGCGATTACAGGTCCAGACACTCCTCACGGCAAAGGATCAGACCGTCAAAACCCTAATGCAGTTACCTTCCGGGCGGAGCATTGAAACGGTCTTAATCCCAAAATTGGATTCTCAGGGGAAAGCGCAGCGGCTCACTGTATGCGTATCGAGTCAGGTGGGTTGCGCAATGGGCTGCACCTTTTGTGCCACGGGCAAGATGGGATTTCAGGAAAACCTGACCTGCGGTCAGATCGTGGATCAGGTGAGTTGCATGCGTGAGGTCGCCCGTGAGCGTTTTGGGCGGGACATCTCAAATGTGGTGTTCATGGGCATGGGGGAGCCGCTGTTGAATTATCAGGCGGTTCTTTCCAGTCTGGAGATTCTTACGCACCCGGACACAATTGGGCTTTCTCCCCGGCGAATTACGGTTTCTACGGTTGGACTTGCACGCCGGATTCGTGATCTGGCCAGGGATGCGCCCAAAATCGGGCTGGCGGTTTCGCTGCATGCCCCCTTTGAGTCCAAGCGATCCGGCATCATGCCGGTCAACCGCAGCGAAGCCACTGACCTTGCTGCGCTGGAATCTGCCATGAAGCACCATACCACGGCCACCGGGCGGCGGCTCACCTTTGAATACTGTCTATTTCGGGGATTCAATGATTCGGACAAAGATGCGCATGCTTTGGCCCGGCTCTGTCACCGGGTCCGGGCAAAGGTAAACCTGATCATGTACAACCGTGTGCCTGGAATCAGTTTTGAGCGCACGAGCGAGGTGCGACTGAATGCGTTTATGGCGCACTTATCCGCACGCGGGGTCACGGTGACTGTCCGGCGAAGCCGGGGAGCCGACATTGCTGCCGCCTGCGGGCAGCTTGCCAATTTGAGGGAAACTGACTTGGATAAACATATTCAAAACAAATCATAATTGTGTGTATTCGGAGGCTTTTGCAAAACTAATAATCCAGGCTAAAAAGTGCTCCTGGATACACTCAGGTGGATAAAAACCTTCAAGATTGGGAGTTTTGCAAGATGCTCTTCGGGAACAATTAACTGGTAAAAACGCAAAAGTGTCCGGCTTCAAAACTAAACATAATCAAGAACATGGCCGATCCTATCAGATTTGAAAAAGTACTTCAGGGCTGCAGAGACGATGCATTTGATAGCGGTATCCAGATTGACTCTGAGCTGATGCCTCTAGGGGGGCAGGGGGCACTTGTCAAGCCAGCAATTTACGAAGGCGAGGAATACCAGCATGATCGTCGGTGGGCATCTTCCGAGGATAAAGAAGCGACAGAGGTTATTGTTATTGATAACGTCCCATCTCAGGCGAACCGTTTAGAAGAAGCACTTCGTCTTCACCGAGAATCAACAGGTTTGCCGGAATTTGTTCTTGACTTCTCTGATATTACACACCTGCCATCCCACTTACCAAGAAGCCTCTCAAGCTTCCAGTTCCCACACCGTAATGCGGATGCCTATCTCAGAGATTCTGTGCTGAACGGAACAGATTTCATCAAAACAGATCTTGGCATATCCATCTTTGAAGCTACGGCTCAGAATTGTGCACCTCTGATCGCATGGTTTCCACAGTCACTCTTATACGGATTTTGGCAGTCACACCTGGGGAAGAAAAAATCCAACAGCAAACATGCACGTGCCTGGGTTTCGGAGATCATCGGCTGGCAACCGGCTACGACCGAAACGCGAATGTCCGGTCTCAAAGGTGATCCCTTAAACTTGAATACTGATGATGTTATCACCTCCAATCCCAATGACCGAACACGGTGGGAAATTGGAAAGACCAGAGAAATTGAGGGAGGAAAGCCGGATAAATTGTCTGAAATGGGACATGGTCAGGTACCATTCACGGGTGATGATGCAAGTTTGGCCGCTATTTCGTTCACACGAATTTCTCAGCGGGCCACCATATCATTCGCACAGTTGCGCAGAATTCGTATTGATGATCAGTTTTCATCTGATAGGAATGCTGCCTGTCGCGCCCTGCTGGTTGCGCTCGGCCTGCATGCACACCAACTTGCCTTTGGTCATGGATTCTCGTTGCGCTCGGGAGCGGATCTACGCCCCCGGAGTACGAGAACAACTTGGTTAGGAAGCGATATTGATTCTGAAATTAGCTTGGGAAGTATTGAATACACGCTTGATTTACTTGAGTCTGCGAAAGATTACGCTAAATCAGTTGATGTGACCCTTGACGGCTGGGATCAGAAACCGAAGATACTTAAGCCGAAAAAAAATCTCGAAAGTGCAATTCTCGCAACTTGGCCGCAGGTCACCGACTAATGCTGGCAATATCCGTGGAGTTGTTGCACTCAACCTTTCGCGGTGATCCGAACGGCACGGCGAATACAGGCAGGCTATCACAGGGCGAGTGGCCTCCATCTCCGCTGCGTCTCTTCTCTGCTCTGGTTGCTGCAGACGGATCACGAAAAAACTGCTGGGCAACGGATGGTTCAGAGTTACATTGGCTTGAACAGTTACCACCACCGGTTATCTATGCAGACTCAAGACCGTCTCACCAGATTATAGCGCCAAGGTATGTCGTGCGCTACCGCCACACTGGAGTGTCGAAAGAAATGAAGCACCAACAGGAATACATTAATCGTGGCAGTGCACTTGTTCGTCCAGGTGTACGGGTTTCTCCGCGCAATCCCTGTATTATTTACCTATGGGATGTTAAGCAGCCGGATACATCAATCCTCAACGCACTGCGACGGCGCGCCTCAAGAGTAGGGTATCTTGGTGCCTCTGATTCACCGGTCAGACTACGACTCTCACTCGAAGAACCGGCGATTGATGATAAAACCAATGTTTTTGTTCCCGACAGAGCGGGAGATACCGTAATCAATATTACAAAACCTGGTGATTTGAAAATTCTGGACCGGATGTACGATATCTGGTGCAAGGAAGGTGCTTCAGTGAGCCGATCCCAATTTCCTGCACTTGGGGATGGATTCCGGTATCGTTCACCGATATCGTCCAAAACTCCTGACCAAGGGAAGGTAGTCGCCTGGATGCGCCTTGGCGCGGCTATTTCTGGTCGTAGAATTTCCGCGGTTACGCATCTTTTCAAACAGTCTGTTCTTAGCCAGTACCAGAGGCTCTATGATGAACCACCCCAGGTTCTGCATGGCCATGGATTTCTTGACAAAGGTTATGAGATTGCACGATATCTGGCTCTTCCAGATGTGGGTTATCCAACATCAAAAGGACGAATTCATGGCATAGCATTATGGATGCCTCCCAAAAGCTGCCCAATAGAATGTGAACGATCTCGTAACGCAGCACTTGCTGTAAGGCGAATTACTGGAACAATGCTCAATGTATCCGTTGTGCCTCATCCTGAGCCTCACACCCGTGATGACCGTCCAATTGCTGCAAATTCATGGAGATGGCTCAAATTATCCAAGGAATGGGTAACCGCATTCCCTGCCATCCACGAGCGCCGCAGAACTATCGACTTAGGTGAAATAGCCAGATGGTGCCGTCATGCAGGACTGCCCGAACCGATTGACTTCCGATCCTCTCGCACGCCATTGATTTCAGGTGCAGTTGACTTAGCCCCCGTTGAAATAAACCGACCTAACAAACCTGCCTTGCCCTATTCTCATATCTGGATACGGTTCGCCCAGCCAGTTCATGGCCCGGTTCTAATCGGATCCGGTCGGCAACGTGGATTCGGGCTTTGCATCCCGTCAAAATAAGGACTGAGGTTGTTACATAAATCTCTAAAATTGAGAGATATGTACATGGCGATGCCAACTTTCGACGAATTCTATAAAGCGATTAACGGGCGAACCCCCTTCCCATGGCAATCCCGCTTAGCCAACCAGATTGCGTCCACGGGTAGGTGGTACTCTGAAGTTGGTATACCTACCGGTCTCGGCAAAACGACCTGTTTAGATATCGCAGTGTGGTGGTTGGCATCACAAGCTGAATGTGAACCAGCCCAACGAATTGCACCAACACGCATCTGGTGGGTGGTCAACCGGAGATTGCTTGTAGATTCAACGTTTGCCCACGCCTGTAAAATAGGGCATATGCTTCGTAATCCTGATCACAAGAAATTTGAACTTAAACCACAGGAGAAGCAAATTGTCAAGATCGTAGCAGATCGGTTACGACATATCGCCGGGTATGGCAGTGCCGATCCGCTTGAGGTGATCCGACTTCGAGGAGGCATTGCGTCTCACCGGCCTAGCAGTCCTGCTCAGCCGGCTATTCTTCTGACAACGCTTCCTATGTATGGTTCCCGGTTATTATTCCGGGGCTATGGATCCAGTTCAGGAATGCGATCAATTGATGCCGCAATGGCAGGAACCGATAGTCTAATCTTGCTGGACGAGGCTCACTTAACCCCGCATTTAAGGACGTTACACTCAGCAATTGCTGCCTGCACACCAGACATACATCCTATTCTGAATGAAGCTCGTCTACGGGCTACACTGGTTCAATTGACTGCTACCTGTGATCCAGCCAGAAAGGATAGATTCCTGCTCAATGAGGAAGACGCGAAACATCCAGAGATAAAAAAACGCTTGAATGCTACAAAGCTGCTTGAAATAAGAGTTGTCCAGAAAGCACAGAAAAGTAAAAATTTCATAGCGGAAGCTACATTTAAACTACTGCGACATGCTCCCCCGGCAACCTGCATCGTTTTTTGTAACACTCCCAGAATTGCGAGGATGACGTATGGGCATGTTACGAAGTTGATGAAAGATGCCGAGGTGTTACTCCTAACAGGGCGAATCCGAGAACGGGAAGCAGAGCAAATGCGACAACGCATTCTTGAGGGAATGCATTCATCAGATGATAAAAACTTTAAGCGTACTCAGCACCTTATTGTCGTCGCTACGCAGACACTGGAGGTTGGGGCAGATATTGATGCGGAATATCTGGTTACAGAACAATGCGGAGTTCGCGCACTTACACAACGGCTCGGCCGGCTAAATCGCTTTGGAAGATTTGAAGAGGCTCACGCCGTATATGTACATACACCGACAGATAGCCGCAAAAATGATGTCTGGCCGGTCTATGGGAAGGAACCTCAGATCCTGCTTGGCAGACTGGATCTCCACCGTAAAAATAATGCTTCAAAATCGATTAATTTATCCCCTGCGCATGTGCATACTATCTTGGGTTCACCTTGTGATGGTCTTAACAGCAGCGCACCTGAACTCTTGCCTGGGATTCTGTGGGAATGGATAAAGACTTCTTATCCGGTAGAAGGAGAAGCCCCTGTTGAACCATATTTTAGCGGTATCAGCGGTACACAAAAATTCGTATCTGTAATTTGGCGAGCCCATGTACCAAAAGACAGGAACCGGTTATGGCCCCGCGCTAGTGACCGTGAATCAATTGATGTCCCCATTGGCGAGTTTCGCAATGCCTGGAAAAAGAGTTGGGGCAGCGAAAAGGTATCTCGTTTAAGCTTTGACGGGATAACCGTCGAAGAGATTGAGCTAGGATTGCTCCGGCCAAGAGATCAAATAGTGTTGCGTTCAGATTGTGGGCTCATGGATGAATTCGGTTGGAATCACGCAGCAACCGATCCGGTTCTGGATGTATCTCTAAATGGCCACGGACTGCCCCTTAATGCGGAAGCATTTGGGCGTATAGGGATTACAGTGGGTACGTTACTACAGGATCTACTGGATACTGTGCTGGGAAAATCCCCTCATGATGCCATTGAGATTGCCCCCCAGGAACAGATCGATGCAATGACCAAAATTTTACGTAAGATCACCGAGTCAGTCCCGCATGGCTGGGCCCCTGAAGAATGGGGTGAATTTGTCAATTCATTGGATGTAAAAACGGGAGTTCTAACTCCCTACAAAGAGGTGTCTCGTCTAAAAGTGATGAAGTCACCGCCTGAAAAGCCAAATGATGATTACGATGAGCGGTCTCTTGCATACTCTGCAGTTAAACTGGAGCCGCATGGTGAAGCCGTGTCTCGTTTGACTCAATCAATCTGTGATCGTATTGGAATATCAGGGGAATTGACCGAGGTTGTGAGATTTGCCGGTAAACTGCACGATATTGGTAAAGCCGATGCGCGGTTTCAGCGTTGGCTTGACCCTGACTGGAATAATCAAAATACTTGCTTGGCCAAGTCGGATACCCCCTACCATAAGCGCGAATCAAGGCGCATTGCTTCTGGATGGCCAAGACACGGCCGCCACGAAGCCTTATCGGCGCACTTGGTCCGTGTCTGGCTCGACAAGAACCCACAGTGGGGGGATCCAATCAAAAGAAAACTTCTAATGCATCTGATAATTAGCCACCATGGAAAAGGTCGGCCGATTATCAAACCGGTTGCAGATAACACATCACTCACGATTGGTCGATCCATTACAGGTGAGATTGTGATTACTCCGGCTGACCTCAGAATCGTGGACTGGGAACAGCCTTCCCGCTTCCAGAAACTCAATGAACATTTCGGGCCGTGGGGATTGGCTTTACTTGAAGCCATATTGAGACTTTCAGACCATACAGTCTCTGCTGGAATAAATATACCTTCAAACACAGATTAATTAATAATGCTTCAGGAAATTATCTGCCCAGGATTGCCTGCTAAATGGATTAATGCCTGGCTTGCAGCAGTTGGAACTACCTTTCTGGATACTAGAATTCGCCTGCACTGGACAGCAGATTCGGAACCAACAGCTGTATTAACGACAGATATAACCCATCCAGTTGATGCCCTTGTTGAGTCATGGCCAGACAAAGCGGTGCTGGATGACCTGCCGATAGCTCAGCACTGGAGGGATATTGAGCAGATGAAGCGAAATGTTCCGGCAGAAGTGTTCAGGCAGAGGGCGCAAATGGCCCGCTCACATCCTCACTCGTGGACATTATCGTCAACAATGACCGATTTATGTATTGATAGGACTGGCAAGATTGAACATGCTCCCTTTGATCCACCCGTTCCAAGGGGAATAACCTTGCACGGCAGATTAATTTCTCTCCAGAAAGATTTGTGCATCTCCGAAACGAGAGTACAAGAGTCACTGATGGGCTATGCTACTCGAGTTAAGAAAAATGGCTTAGGCTTTGATCAAACTCGACTTGGGTCATCGTCGGATGCCGCTGCTATCTGGACCGATCCCGTTTTAGAAATACTTGTATTTTTTGGTCTTTCCATGTTCCCGGTTCGCGGAAACGGGGTCGACCAACAATCAGATCGGCGAAAAACAAAAACTGGAAAACGACAGCGGGGATGGCGGAAAAATACATCAAACCAAAAAGACCTTCAGTTTTATTGGCCAGCATGGAGCCAGCCCCTTGACTATAACGCCATAGACGCACTCATGGATATCTGGGATCCCAAAGATAAGCCATCATGGGACCTGCTGGGAATTCATGAGGGCTGGCGGAGTGTTCAGTTCGAAAGAAGGGGGGATAATGATACTACAAGGGCATTTGGCAGCGAAAGACTGTGAATTCTGATCCTGTTATTCTGATATCAGACATCGAGCATTTTTTTGACATATGCAACTATTTTTCCCTAAGTGTCGCCGGGATTTATGCCCTGGCTTTCGGTGAGCGAACGCCATCATTCACCTGAATACACACCAGACTCACCAAGACATTGAACCGATTGGCTACACCTTAGAATAAACGCCGCTGGGGTGTTTATGCCCCGGCCTTCGTTGAGCGTGTTTATCCCTTTTGGATTGCTTTAGTCAATGCTTAGTGTCGCCGGGGCCTATACCCCCAGTTTTGTCTGAGACTGGCAATCCTTTGATGACTGACTCTCCGCAAATCTGCCAGACGGAGCCACATCAATGATCGCGACATGAATTCTTTTGCGGAGTTCTGGATCAAGCCGCTTTTCCAGTGAATCCTTTAGTTCTATTGCTTCTTCGGGGATGCCTCCATCTGGGGCCCCAACCTTCATGTAGTCTGCTCCAAACCAGAACACCAGATAAATTCCATAGCCATGAGACTTTGGATCTCGTGTGTATTTTGGTACAAGTTGCTCAGAGATGCCGCGCCACAAATCTATGCTTAAATTTCTCTTGATTTCAATCGGGACCGCTAGATTGGAGCCGTACGATATTCGGATATCCGCCCTTCGTTCATCTGCGTACCGCCCCTCCGGCTGTACATCAACCCGATACCCTTCAAGTATCGTTGCCAAGCCGGAAAGTAATACATCTCTGCAATCGTTTTCGGGTTTTGGTTGTGAGGGCCTACGAGGCTTCCGATCCCAGTCCCAGTATTGATGCCATGCACTGGCTGGACCATTACGTATATCGCCTGCTAACTTTTCAAGGGCATCAAGCGTTAGACTGACAAGATCGGCAGCATTTGCCGGGAAGCCACAATTCAGGGTTTTCTGAATTTTCTCTAAGCTTAGATCCGAATGCTTTGCCGCTCGACGATGTCTAGCTTGTTCTTCCTGAGCGAGTACAATCTCTCGCTCCCATATCGATAGATCAGAATCGGATGCCAATATGTCCAGATTCTTCCTTGCCTCATCACAGATGCGCTTTTTTAGTTCTCCGAGCCAGTGTGTGAGGAGAAACTGAAATCCCATTCTGATTCTCTGCTCGCCCCTAACAATACCTGCACGTTCTTGAGAAATAGGTGGATCCATTCGTCTGCCGAATGTTTGGATAAGTTGGCGAATCTCGTCAGAAGTCCATTCATTGATGTTTTGCGGAGTAAGCAGTTTACAGTTCGTAGGAACGAGAAAATGAATAACATGGTGCATGCGAATTTCCTCTCCGGCAGAGAGAAAGTCGATCAGCATTGGAATATAGATCTTCCTGTCCGC
Source organism: Rhodothermales bacterium (assembly GCA_022821875.1). Taxonomy (GTDB): domain Bacteria; phylum Bacteroidota; class Rhodothermia; order Rhodothermales; family Bin80; genus Bin80. Next base: position 114,319 of record JAJECV010000006.1, on the reverse strand, counting down.
AAACAATCCTGCACCCAGCCATTGGGCCTGCTGACCTACGTCCATCCGTTTGCGATTGAGTCGCTTTGAAATAATACTCCGCAATTCCTTTTTAGACATTCCGTTGTTCCGAATCGCACTCCAAAGGACCAAACTTAGAGATTCCAGTTTACGGGCACTGCATCGGGAAGGAAATACCGTAAACATTCGGGGCACCGCAAGTTTTGCCACATGATCATAGGCTGAATCATCGACCATCTTGTACATTTCGGAATTCGGCGGATTTTTGGAGCGGACCGTTGCGTTGTGCACATAAACCAATGAATCAGCCACAGCCTCTGGATAGTGCTCTAATGCCTGCTTATACCATGCGGGAGATGTGCTGTCACCGCCCATATAATTGATTAAATGATAGTAGTGCTGACGAGGAGATTCTGTAGTCAGATAAAATCCCAGTGCCCGCCGAATCCCCGTTTCGGAGAGATGGCTCAGATTCTTATTCGCCTTGTATGCCTCTTCCATTCCTGCAAGAAAAGGGAGTGCAAAATAGGATCGCTTGCCATCTTCATAGAGCTGGGCAATTTGACCAAGATCCGGGAGATCATCCCGGCCCAGCAGGCTGCGAAACCCATCCAGCGTTGCCTCTACGAGCTTCTCATCACCTTCAAAATATGACTGCAGGCAAGTCTCTGGATTACTTTCATTTGTGTCAGGGTTATCAAAGTAAACATGGGCAAGTTCATCAAGAATTACAGGCATGCACTGCCCCTTTGCCAACATGGTCTGTTGTTGGCGAAGGGTTTTAAGTTTTTCCTGCTTTTCTTTTTGATGGACACTTCGGATTTCCTTCTGTTTCTTCCTGATCTCACTGAACTCAAGTTCAGACTTCGCCCTTTCCTTCAGGCGTTGATCATTCCACTGGACCAACCCAGGCGTACCAGACACTACGGAACTGACCTCCTTATCCGAGAGGGGCGGCTCCCCGCCCACTTGCATCAGATTAGAGACGGACCATGATGCGAGTTCTCTTGCCACAGTTTGATTTGAGACCCAGAGCTGTACCGCACGCTCAAGACACCACAATCGAAATCCTTCTGGTGCATTCCTGCCCACGAATTTGCATCCTATAGTTTCAATAAGAACTTTGCTCCCAATGCTCGCTTCTTCAATGGATAGACCATGTTCAATAAGACTGTACTGGATACGCTTATGCTGATTCAGCCAATTACGGATTGTACTGTCCGCTTCATCGTGCTGGCTAAAACTTGAGTTTGAAGTGTGAACTGAGGAAAGTTGTAACGAATTATGGTAGAATTCAACCAGTGTAAACCATCGGTACAACTCGGATATGCTCAACTCATCTCCAAATAATTCCAACCCCCTTGCAAGAATCCGGAAAATAACATCTGCAAGTTTTTGATCCTCTAATTTTGGAATGGCTTCGGGAGCGCGATTGCAAAGAGAGTCGAGTAATTCTCTGATCTGACCCTCATTTGATCGCTCAACGAGGCTTGAAAAAAAGTTTCGATAACCGCCCAAATAAGCAGTCACCGGCCCCGCCACGAGGTAATCCCATATCTCCTCAGGATGTAGCCCGTCAGGATAGATAAGATGAAGTAATGTGCCCCGCAGATCGTGTTCTTCGTCCGATATACGTTTTTCCTGCACATCCTCAAGGAGATCTCTCAATAGATTGCTACACTGCGGAATCTGATGAGATATCCGGCTCAAAGCTCCGAGTGCCTCGCAACGAACACTTGATTGCCAACTGTGATCACGAACAATATTCAGCAGGCTTTGGTGATCGGTCGCCCAGTCTGACATGCTCGTATCAAGATACAATTGTGAGCATCCCCGAAGGAGCAAATAAACCAGCGTTTGCCTGTTTTGTGAACGTTCAGGCGAATTCGTTAAATCCTGGATAATTGGTATGCCTTCTTTGCCGGTTAAAGCACGAAGGGCAGCAGCGGAAGGCCAGTCGGAGTTCAAATGGATTTGTTGTTCCAGTTTCGCGAGTAATTTATTTCGCTCAATAGGACTGAAACCGCTGGCATCTCCATGGAAAGCCACCGTCATTGGAGCGATCTGTATCAGAATTGCTCTTGCCTGCTCATTGAATGCAGCGAGCCAGGCAGCCAGTCCCCTTAGATCGGGCAAAAGAATTCCATTGTGTTCCATGAGAAGGGAGAGAGCACGCCGGACGCTTAGGCCTCTCTGGATTTTTTTGTGCAAATAGCGTGCACCAAGGAATTCGGCGATAAGTCGATGGATCGGAACTTTGAAACTGGGCGAACCTTCAAAGATCCCTGAATCAAATGCTGCCTGGATGGGGAAACCTTGGTCGCCTTCCAAATCACGGATAGATAGAATCTCGGAGTCATCCGTATCACTGCCCGCCCAACCAGTCCTGTTTGCGATCAGCATGCACGCACAAAGCTTTCCGGCTGCAGTTAAGATTGCTTCCCGGGGTTGCAGTGAACTGGATGATTGGGCATCAAGATGCTCAATGTTTTTTTCTCGGACGAGCTCCCGACAGGCGTTTTCAAGCATTTTCAACTGGCTGTCAGGCCAGCCCTTTGCCTTGACGGATGTGATCAGGAAGTCAAGCAGTTGCGGATTCCCGAGTAAGGCATCCATACCGTACTCATGGGCTTGCGGAATGAACGTGTTTGCATCCTGCCCCCGTTGAGAAACGATCTCCCGAATGTCCTCATAGTTCAGCGGGTCCAATTGGAGTACTGGAATTTTGTCTGGGTCTAAAAGCGAACCGAGCTCATTCCGGTCACCAGCCCCCAACCAGTTGGCAGAGCGGCAGGACAGCCGGAATTTGGGGGTTCCCAATGCTTCCAGACCACGAATGATCTCGTCCAGCACTGCTCTTGGGTCTCCCCCACCAACACGCATTTCATCAAGCCCGTCAATGAAAATTGTTTTGGTTCGCCATTCCGGGTGACGATCAAAATCGGCCCGGATAAATCTTCGGGCCGAAATACAATGTCTACCATCAAATCCATCAATTGCAGATTCAAACTCTGTGCTCTTGCCCATTCCCGGCTCCCCCAGAAGAACATACCCATGATCACAATCAAAGTCCTGCAATGACAGTCCAGCTTTCCCAAAACGCGGATCATTCTGGGGTTCAATGAGTGTGACCGTACGAGAGATACGCTGCATGGTTGGATTCACAGATATTCAATCCACTCGTCGGTATTCAACGACAAAAACTCATGGAACGGAAAGCCACCTGGACCCACGATCATTGTTTTGGCATGCGGAAAACGATCCTTGAATGCCTCTAATCCACGGTGTGTCTGCTGCTTGCCGCTCTTAACCTCCACGCCGACAAGATGGGGGCCGCGTGAGATGACAAAATCAACCTCATAATCGCCATTCTTGTCACGCCAATAATGAATGTCGGTAGCCGTATTCCGCGTGTTACATAGATGGGCCCCCACTGCACTCTCTACAACACGGCCCCAAAAAGACCGGTCAATTTGTATCTCCTCAAACGAATAACCGGACAGTGCCGTCATCAGTGCCGTGTTCAGAACATTAAACTTGGGGCGTGAGGCGATGCCCAGATGTGGCATTGGAGTGTATCTCGACAACGTAGTAATCAGGCCTGCATTAGAAAGCAGGTTCAGGTAATGTTTAACCGTCGTTGCATTGCCCTTATCTTGAAGTAGCCCCAAGAACTTATTGTATGCCATGATTCGGCCAGAGTAGCGGGGGGCGATGTCAATTAATTGGCGCATCAAGGCAGGTTTCTTGATCTGTTTCAAACCCAATATGTCCCGACCAATCACCGAGTCCACAATGGTTTTTGCAATATAGTCACGCCAATAATCAAACGGCGATGTTTCCGATTCGTCGGGCAGGGAGGCAGGATAACCGCCATAAAACATAAATTGCTCCGCCGTCAGACCGAATACCTTGGTCATTTCTTTAAATGACCAGTGACTGACGGGTAATTCGCGGAAATGACCTGTGAGACTCTCGTTACGGCCAATAAGCATCTGCCAGACTGCTGATCCCAGGATTACCACACGGAGGGGATAGCCGTCCATACGGTCTCTGTCCCACAGCCCCTTCACATAATTTGACCACTGTGGAATGAGTTGAACTTCATCCAGAAACAAAATATGCCCCCGGGGAGACTTTAGCGAAGCCTTGCGGGCACTCTCCCATATGTTCACAAGAGTCTTGGGATTCGCAAATTTCTCAATCAGCGTGGTATCAGAGATGCCTGCATCTCCAGGCCAGTCCGACTGATTTAGATGTGGATTGTCGATGGCAATGTACTGACATGTAAACCCTGCTTCAACCAGCTTCTGTCGGGCCTGAAGCGCAATGGTCGTTTTGCCAACCTGACGAGGACCAATAATGGCGATAAGCCGCATGTCGGAGGTACCTGAAATAAATTCTATCAATCGTTCGACATGTGTTCGATGGAAGTTTTGCATAAAAGATACCTAACTTTATAAATTTTTATACCATAGTACCTTTTTAAAGGTTCCACTCCCGATGGACCCATGATCAGGCGATTTTCAACCTGGCAACGTTGGCGGCTTAGATTAAGCAATGAATTTCAAAACCCCCTCCGAGGCTATGTGATCACTGAATTAGTGGCTCTAAAAATTGTGTGTTGACACTATGGTTGTACAGTTTGATGGAGGTGCAACTGATCTTTTCAGACGAGTGAAGTATATTGTGGCACTTGATCCTTAAACCGATGGCAAAGAGAGTCAGTATGGGTATGATTGATATTATTGGAGACACGACACCGAAACGAGTACTTTATCAGCAATTTACCAAGTGATGATTCGGGAACTCAAGTTGTGGGCTGTAGACGGATCAAACAGAATCGAATTCGTTCCAAAGATCTCACAGATGCCTACCGAATGGGAGTTTGAGAACGTTCTGGTTTCCAATCCAGAAATGCTTGAGCCTGGGCTACAGTTGGTTGGGCGACAGACACCAACCGCTGGAGGATGGTTGGATTTGCTTGCGGTTGACGGCGACGGACGTCTGGTAGTCTACGAATTAAAGCGCGGCAACCTCGCACGGGATGCCGTGACGCAGATCCTGGATTATGCTTCGGCACTGAATTCCATGACCCCGGCACAAGTTGCCAAACACATCTCGAATCGCTCGGGGGAAGCTGGTATTCCGCGAATTGAGAACTTCGAACAATGGTACGCCGACACGTTCGAAGATGATGATCTGTCCCGCTTGTTACCGCCGCGGATGACCTTGATCGGTTTTGGCATGGATGAAGCCACCGAACGAATGGCGCAATTCGTGTCAGCAGGGGCAGTTGAACTCTCGGTCATCACCTTTCATGGGTTCCGTCGGGGTGGCGAGACCTTGTTGGCTCGACAAATAGAGGTAAGTCCAGATGGCGAAAACCAGATACGTCCTCGTTCCGTCACTGCGGCTGAGCAACGCCAAGCCTTGCGACACTACTTGAAAGAGCACAGCTACGAACAGTTCTTTGATCGTATACGCAACGACATTCGAGAGCGTCTACCACAGCAGGGCCCATGGGAACAGATAGGCAAAACAGGGATCAGCTTCCGGTTTATGGATCCGGGGCCCAATGGTTCAAAGAGTTGGAAAGGCTATTTCGGCGTACAGGCCGGTTACCTCGGGGAAGGCATCTATAGCGTGAGCATCCTGCCGCAAGCCGAGCAGTTGGGCGGAGACGATGCGCTTGGCCGACTTGGTGAGTCAGTCGATCTCAGCGAGTGGCCGCACGGCGGCCACTCGCTGTCCTTCAAGAATAGTAAAGAATGGGAAAAAACATGCTCAGCGGTATTGGAGTTTGTGGACACTGTCATGCAGAATCGTAACGAACGGTGAGACGGACCGGTTACAACGATACGTTTCCGAGACTGTGAGGGGAACAAGACAGCCCAATGCTCACTCCCTTACCTGATCTTTTGTGTCACCGGGGGTTATGCTCCAGCCTTTGTTGAGTGAGCCAGAGAAAAGATATTCTGTTCTGATTGAGCCTACTCGTCCTCCCTCCACACGAAAATCCCGGTCGTATCAATGTATCCTGACTTCCCGTCCAGAGTGACCCAGGCAAGCCCCCGATCAAAGGAAGAGGCCTTCTCGTATTGAGGGGGAATCACCATGGTTCCCGTTGAATCCAGAAATCCATATCCGTCCCCCGTTAACACCAGTGCACGACCATTTGAAAAATCATCCGCTCTCTGGTAACCGGGCGCAACCACAACCTCGCCCTTCCGGTTAATAAATCCCCATAAACCCTCTTCATTCACCCGCGCCCGGTTTTCTTTGAACGAAAAAACCTGTTCATAGTCCAGTTCCAGCACAAAGGCCCCGGTGGCATCAATAAACCCGCGCTGCCGGCCCTTGCGGACAAGGGCAAGACCTTCCGATGGGTTTCGCATGGAGTGAAATTCCGGCTCAACAATCCATGAACCGTCCGGGGCAAGTAAGCCCCAACGCGTGTTAATGCTGACCACAATCACCTTTCGGGTGACCTCAGCGGCGGCCATTCCATCCGAGAACGGGAGCGCACGAACAAATCGGTCCGGTACAACCATCTGGCCCTCCCGGTCAATGAACCCCCACTTAGGCTCAAGTCCGGCAACCGTGCCCGGTCGCACACGTACCGGCGCTAAACCGCTGCTGAAATCCAACGCAGACATGAAATACTCATCGGTAATCCGCTCTCCGTTCCTGTCAATAAAAGTCCAGTACTGCCCAGACTGTACACGGGCAATACCGTCCGAAAACGGGAAAACAGACGAGAATTGCGGCGCAATACGTACGGAATCCTGTAGATCAACGAATCCCCACGAGTAACCAAGTCGCACCGCAGCAAGCCCTTCGGAAGATGTTTTCGCTCCGTCATATTTCGGTTCAATAATGACCTCACCGCTGCTATTGATAAATCCAAACAGACCATCCTCCAGAATTGGATACATGGTATCTTTCTGGCCATAGGCCGGATGATAGGCCGCAATCAGACAGCCAAGGCATGCATAGATCGCAAACCTACTGCGCCGGAACAAGAGCAAAAGCATTATCAATGAGACGAATCTGCCGGAAATATACCGCAAGCGCAATAATCACCTGCATGCCCGGCATGAATTGTTCAACCGGCTGGAGTGTACCGGCAGTGACAATCTCTGCATACTGTAATTTTGCCTGCGGCACGCTGCCAATCGTCTCATGTATTTTGCCGGTTACCGTTTCAAGACTTTTCTCCCCTGCTTCAATCATCTGGACTGCCGAGTAGATCGCCTCCGAAATTATCCCTGCCTGATGACGCTCCTCCGCCGTGAGGTACTCATTACGGGAAGAATACGCCAGACCATTCGCTTCACGAACTGTCTCGCCTCCAATAATTTTTATGTTCAGCGACAAATCCTCAATCATCTTCTTCAACAGAACAAACTGCTGAATATCCTTAAGACCGAATACCCCGATATGGGGATTGCACGCCGCGAACAGTTTCATGACCACCGTCAGGACTCCCCTGAAATGCCCCGATCTATATTTGCCGCACAGTTGGCTGGACATTTCCGGACAAGTGATCCATACACGCTGCTGGTCGGATCCCGAAGGATAGAGCGTTGCCTCACTCGGAGCGAAGACCGCACTGACCCCGCCTAACTCCTCCAGTAACGCACAATCTCTCTGAAAATCGCGCGGATAGGCTTCAAAGTCTTCACTAGGCCCAAACTGGGTCGGATTGACAAAGATAGACACCGTAACATGATCTGCTTCCGCCTGCGCACGTTTTACAAGAGACAGGTGCCCCTTATGCAGGCTGCCCATGGTTGGGACCAATGCTAATTTACGGCCATGCATACGCTGCATATCCGCGTATACCTGCATTTCTTGAACTGTACGAATGATCTTCACGGGAACCCCTTCGATTTTTTAATTTATACATTACAACAAGGTATAGGATTCGTTTACAGCCTTGGGAATTATGTCCATGAGCAACAGCTCTCATGGTCTTTTTGGTGTTTCGTTGCCCGTTGCCTGTCCTTGCAGGCTTGCGCTCCGCAAGGACAGGTCAACCATAGGCTCCACAACCCGTTCGGCACAATTCGCGCCAGCATGCCATCCCCCGATGCCCGGATATTTACGGACGCATTTGAGTCCGCATTCGCTTGGTACCCGCACGTCAGACATAGAAACTCGGACTGCCTATGCCGGTTCTTTGCGTTCACACAGGAACACTTGCTACATGTCTGTGATGTAGAATACGGGGGCACCTTGATCACCATGTCTCGCTCTCGCAGGAACTGCTCCAGTATCGCCCATCCTGTTCCCAGTATCAAGCGGTTCAGTCCCGTTTTCTGCCTCACCTTCCTGCCCGGATTCTCGACCGTTCCTTTCGCGCTTGCGGTCATACCCTTGGTTTTCAGGTCTTCCAGGATTACAAGCTCAGAGATTTCGGTGAGCGATAAGGCAATAGGACGCAAGTCATTCCTTCGGATGTTCTTGATCTTGCGTTCATGGCGTGCAATGGTTTTCTTTCGTCTCCTCCAGGAATGAATTCCTTTCTGTTTTTTCGCTAGTCGGCGTTGAAGCTTCTTAATGCGCTTTTCAATATCAGATGTGTCGGTCAGATAGAAGATCCTTCCCGCACTGTCATCAACCTGTCCGCAATTACGGTCGACCCCAATGCCAATGCCGTCCGCATCTTGCAGGGTAGCGTCCACTTCATAGACGACTGTCATATACCAGTTTCCATTTTCTTCAAAGATGCGGGCCGTCTTGGGCACCGAGTTTGTGTAGCGGTTCACTCGATAAAATCGCAGCATCTTCATATGCATGCCCCGCTTTAGCCGAACATATCCATTCGTTGAAAATATCTTCCCCCCTGACACATCTACGCTGAAGCTTTTTTTCGCCTTGCCCCTTTTCTTGAACCTAGGGAACCCCCGCTTTTTCTTGAAGAACTGCTTGTAAGCATCCGCCAGATCCTTCAGTCCGGTGCGAGTCGCGTTTACGGGATAATCTCTTAGCCATGGTGCGACCGTATCCTTGTGTACTTTATACCACGTGTAGAAATCAAACTGAGAGGTCTGGGATTTTCCGGTTTCCGTGTAATCCTCTTTGGCTTTTGCCAGCGCCGCATTCCAGAGATACCGGTTGACACCCGCCAGTCCATTCAGGAACCGGCAGGTCTTCTTGTCGCCTCGCAGACGAAAGCGGATCGTTACATGTTGCCGTTCCCCTGAACCGACGGAGGGCTTTGTCTTACAATCTTTAACGGGCATAGCATCAAGCGGATGATCTTGTGTAGGCAATCGGGGAGGCACTATCCTTCCCGATTGTATTCGTTTTATCCACCTGACTGGAAAAAGTTCCCTAAGTATGGGCACTCAGGTATATAAGCCCCAAAATTAACGAATCTGCTTCGTTTTGACTATAACAAAGGGATTTAGCCCCATGAATCAACAACTTCGTAACATCCGTCTGATCGGAGTCCCCATGGATCTGGGCCAGAATTTACGTGGGGTGGATGTCGGCCCCAGTGCCCTTCGCTATGCCGGACTTGCAGATCGTCTGCGCCAATTAGGGCATCAGGTCTCTGACCATGGAAATATTCCAACTGCACTCCGGGCCTCGCTGACGGACGGGAACGATTTTACGGAACCCATTCGGGATACCTGCAGCCTGTTATACGAGGAGGTTCGCAAAACGCTCGCCCAGGGCGGCTTCCCGTTGGTGATGGGAGGCGATCATTCCATTGCGATTGGAAGCATTGGCGGAGCCACACATGATGCCCCGAAGGGGATCCTCTGGATTGATGCACACGCAGATTTTAACACCCCCGAGTCTTCTCCTAGCGGCAATGTCCACGGGATGCCGATGGCCGTACTCTGCGGAATTGGATCTGACCGGTTAACCAGCGTGGGGCGTTCCGGCCCGAAACTGCGCTCCGAAGATATTGCGATGATTGCCCTGCGTGATCTGGATGTTGCCGAGCGTCGCATTTTACAGGAATCCCGCCTGGGCCTGTACACGATGCGGGACATTGATGAGCGTGGCATTGCAGAGGTTGTAAAATCTGCGCTCAGACAGCTTGAGCACTGCGATCATCTGCATGTCAGCTTTGACGTAGACAGTGTAGACCCCTATTTTGCACCGGGGGTTGGCACGCCGGTCGAGGGAGGTCTCCGTCCGCGGGAGGCGCATCTGCTGATGGAACTGATCGCAGAGGACGGCCGCCTTGCTTCGGCAGAGGTCGTTGAGATCAACCCCATCATCGACCGGGGCAACCAGACCGCGGAGCTGGCTGCCAGCCTTCTGGCCTCCCTTCTGGGGAAAACAATTCTTTAAATGATTACATGCACGCTGTCTGCTGCTTTTTCCTGAATAAACTCTTCCCGCCTTCCAATTATCACATTCATTCCGGTGTCGTTGCGTTCAATAATCCGAACTTCACACCCGGGCAACAGGCCCGTTTTTTCCAGTAGTCCCAGTAGATTCGCATCCGAATCGGACAGATGGTGAATGGACAGCAGTTCACCCGTGGGGGCCTCTGAGAGTGCGATGGTCTTTGTGCGGACCATCTTGAGGTCATGAGTTGGAATTGGGTGCCCGTGGGGATCATGAGTGGGGTACCCCAAAAGTGCATCTATCCGCTCCTCGAAGTCTTCAGAAATATGATGCTCCAGATGTTCTGCTTCCGCATGCATTTTTTCCCAGGAGTAGCCCATGATTTCCCGGAGGTAGGTTTCCAGCAGTCGGTGATGTCGGATGATTTCCAGCGCAATTTTTTCGCCGGCACCGGTGAGTTTTACACCTTTGTACGATTCATGCACGACCAGTTTCATCCGATCCAGGCGTTTGATCATTCCCGTCACGGATGCAGCGGACACATTCATGGTACGGGCGATATCTGTGGTGGTGACCACGGCATTCTCTTCCTGGATCGTAAAGATCACTTTCAGGTAATCCTGAATCGCCGGACTAAGCATTGTGCACAATCAATGATTGGCAGACTCTAACTGCTATGCCGCTCGAATGTCCCTGTACAGGCCTGGATCTGCCCGCGATACGGGAACTATCCGTGCAATGCCTTCCTGATTCCCGACTTCCGGGCGGCCTGTTTTAGTCGGGATTGAAAGTAGCGGGTGAACACAACATTTTCTGAAAATGCCCTTGGATCGGCCTGGAGTGCACCCAGCCGCCCAACAAGGCCGGCAATCCAATCTGCAACTTGTAAATTTTGATAACGATGACTTTCAAGATGAAACGGCGGTTCAATTAAGCGTTTGCATTGATCAACATTACCGTACATACTTTGCGCTGCTTGCGCAATTAAGTTTTTACGCTGAGTATTTTCATCTAATATCATTATAAAATTATCGGGGGCGGGGTGCGAATTCTCGCAAAAATCGTCTATTCGCTTTATTGATTGTCGCAAGATATTCCGATACATCCCAATTGGATTGTGTTCATCAAGTGTGGCAGTCTTCTCAATTCCATAGTAGAATATGAAGCCATCTAAACCCTGAATTTTAGAGAACAATCGTAAAGTAAAATGACGAAGCCATGAGTAACGATGCAGACTCTTCGAACGGTAGAGACTCACTCCCTTCTTTTCCCATTCCCACGGATGCTTACCAGACAACTCGATCTCAGCCCCTAGCATTTGGTATTTCTTTTCAAAGAACCAAGTTCCAAAATGTCGTGCTGAATCTGCCGGTATCGCGAATCCTGCCAAACCGAATACAGGGCTGTCGTTGTGTCGCGAATGCCTGCGATCTATAAACGGACCAATGTGACCAAATTCGTCAAGGTAAACAAAAAGCATTGACCTAAGGTGTAGAAACACGAAAGCCCACAACAAGTGTGGGCTTCGGAACGAGGGCGCTCACATGGACCGCGTCTCATGAGTAATATACGGATTATAACTTAAATAGTTTCAATCACCCATCTATCCACCTCCCCTGCTGCGCAGAAAAGCATTCGTACTACGAGGCGGAAACCAAAAAAAGCTTCCTTGAAGAACTTATGGCACACCTGTATCTACAATTTGAATGCTGTAAGGGGGATCAGGATAGGACAGAGAAAAATCCCAGTCTGTCGCAGCAATGATCGGTTTCATTGGGTAGGTGAAGTTTTTGGACTCAACTAGGAGGATACCCGAAACACGAAAGCCCACAACAAGTGTGGGCCTCGGAAAGAGGGCGCTCACATGGACCGCGCCTCACCCATAGTATACGGACTAAAATTCAAATAGCTTCAATAGCCCATATCCGCCACCTTAAACTGCGCAGAAAAGCATTCGTACTACGAGGAGGAAACCGAAAAATACTCACTTGAATAAACTGATGGCACACCTGCATCTGCAGGTTGAATATTGTAAGGGGTATCAGGATAGGACAGAGAAAAACCCCAATCTATCGGAGCAATGACCGGGTTCACCGGGTAGGTGAAGCTTCTGGACTTGATCAGGATCTTATCAGAAACACGGAAGCCCACGCTATTGCGTGGGCCCCGGAAGGAGATCGCTGCATTAAGCACGTCTCAGTCAGTGTATACACGCACCTGTCTGGAAAGTTTCAATCCCTTTGTTTTCAGTGCTGTTTCTCCTGTCTGAAAATGCGTCTGAACAACATGGAACCAGTTTCAGATAGAACATCATGTCCGTGAGGAGTAACATCACGCATCTCCCCACGAATCCATTTCAGGGATCACTGGAGTCATAACATGAACGCTCCGTACAGCAGTGCGGTGCGGTGCGGTGCAAATCCTGAATACGGATGATGTGTGTGGCCGTGCTGCGCCCTGCAAAGCCAATGGAATCAAACGCTGCCCTCCCATGGTATCCGACCGATCTAAATCCCGTAATTATGCTCACACCTGAGCGCCCGTGGAGAACGGCCGTGCATGGCGGCGGCAGCCCACAGTTTGCCCCTTCCGATCTTTGCAGTAAATTGGGGGATTCTACCCCTAATCTTTCCAGAGTGTATCCGTTCATATGGAAGATTCCCTTGAAATCCGTACCACAAGGGATGGAAGCCGTACCCTGTACAGCCATGCATTTCGGCAGTCATTTCACTCCATGCACGGCGCTTTGACAGAAGCCAGCCATGTGTTTCTTGAAGGTGCGAAGCTATCGGAACTGTTCCAGTCCAGAAAAGAAATGTCCATTTTAGAGGTCGGCTTCGGTGCAGGATTAAATTGGCTCCTGACTGCATCACTTGCCCTGCGTCATCAAGTATCCCTCACATACACCGGACTGGATTTGCAAATCCCAAATGCTGACCTGCTGTCCCGGTTAAGTTACGGAGAACTGATTGAGACTCCGCCGCTTGCACAGCATCTAATCCAGTGGAGAGGAACTTTTGATGGAGCAGTCCCCTCCGGCACCTATCACTTACCCCATGATGGGGGCAGTATTCTTCAACTGCATATCGGGGAGGCCACGACTGCGAACCTGTCTCCCAATGCCTACGACTGTGTCTATCTGGACGCGTTTGATCCGAAGTCGAACCCGATACTTTGGACATTGGAATTCATTCAGCAATTGCATGATACCCTGTGCGGTGGCGGATGCCTTGCGACCTATTCTGCCGCAGGCCGTGTCCGGCGAGCACTGGTTACGAGCGGGTTCTCGGTAATGCGCCGCCCTGGACCACCTGGGAAACGGGAAGTGCTTGTGGCCCGGAAACCCTGCCCTGCCGATCCCTGACTATGACGTTTCCATCTGGATTCAGTACTGCATACTGACCGCTACTCAGCAATGCAAACGCTTCGATATCCAGGGCGAAGACCGGAATCGGTTTTTGATAAAGTTCATCTGCCACGATTGAAGCAAGAACCAAAAATGTATCCATCTGATTTGTGATCAGGGCGGCGGGCGCAGTGCCCCTGCGGACTGCTTCCAGCAGCACTGCCGTGGTAGTGCTGGAGCCTCTGGATGCAGGAATGGCCAGAATGCAATCCGTCGCAATTTCCCCCGACAATGGATGCCGACGATCAATGACCTCGCCCGTGAACTGGCTGTAGCCGCCCCAGAAACTAAGCGGTGTATCACTGACCAGAAGCGGACCGGAAGCCGCCCCCTCCACCAGCACTGTACCATGGATTATATGCTCCATTGCGCCGAGTCTATCGTAACTTCACCCGATATCGCCGAACCGACGCAGTCTTCCATTGATCCGTAGACTACACGGGTTCCCAACAACCCAGGCGCGTAATAGGCATACTTTGCCGAGTTCGTCATCAATACATGAATAGAGGACGGGAGCATCGGACTGGTCAGAATACAGGTATCCACCGTCACCCGCCCCCCAAAGCGCCGGATCGCCTCCAGATACCCTGCCCGATCCGCAAGTGCCCGAACCGCGCGGCTCGCTGTAATCAGAAACTGAACCCGCTCATGCCTGCATTTTCCCTGCACAAGTTTCGACAGCGCAGCAAACTCATTCAACGAGAAATGAGGACTCCCCAGAACAATCATATCCAGTTGCTCATTATCGGCTGTAGTCAGTTCCTTACGCGCAGCACGCAGCATCTCCATCGTGATGGTTACCGTACGAAGCGGAGGTGCTCCCCGAAATACAGACTCCATAGCAGGTGCCTCGGGCGTAACGCCAATGAGATGATACAGCGCAATGGCCCCCGCGGAGGCCATTGCCGCCCCCAGTGCTTTCAGGTGATCTTCGCCTGGAACCGCCTCCAGCCTTTCAATCACCGGAATGAACCTTCCAGCATCCGTGCCGATTAAATGCCCCAGAACCCCGTAAAAGCTATCGTCTTCAAGAAGTGTGTGCGGGACACCTTTAAGGCGGTATAGCACCTGTCCCCGACGGTTCTCCTCTAAATGGAGTCCGGCTGCCGGAACGCGGCCTGTGATCGCCGCACATATATCCAGAAGATCCGGATAACGCGCTGTCCTTGCTCCCAGGACTGAATTCACAAATACAACCGCACTGGATTCTCCCCAGGCGATTTGCTGGCCAAACACCGGGCGTTCACTCTCCTGATACGGGGCACAGGTCCAGGTAGGCCTGCAGCCCATCGCCTGATAGGCCGCCATCTGCCTTCGGGCTTTTTCGGCCCAGTCCTCGGGTACACTCCAGCGTTTCCATCCATGCTCGTCGACTCCGCTCACATTCAGTGTTGTTGGAACGACAACCTTTGCACCCCATTCCGACAGCCGCTGTGCATATTCAAGCGTTGCATCCCCCTGAAACAGCGAACTGTCAATATGTGCGGCCGTGATGTCCAGAAATTTTTCGGCCCCGAAGACCGGCAGCATACGCACAAGGATACGCATCGCCATCTGCCGGGCCTTCCCGCGCTCACCGTGCAAATCTGCCTGATCGCTTAACGTTAGATTCATCTGCGAAGATCTAATGTCTCAAATCGTCTATTTTCAAAAGATAAACGCATTAATCTTCAATTTCTTCATGATAGTACGAGTCTCATCATTATATTTGATCCTGAAACAATCCTGAAACGTTTTGATCAAACTCCTTTGCCTTGGTGATGCCCATCTAGGACGATATCCAACCCGGGTTCCGACCGACAATCCCTCCCTGTCTGTGCGTGCCATCTGGAAACAGGCCGTCGTCAAAGCCATTGACAACAATGTTGATGCCGTGATCCTGACGGGAGACATGGCCGACAACAATAACTCCTATTTTGAGGCGTATGGTGCACTTCGAAGTGAGATTTCCCGGCTGAATCAATGCAACATCCCGGTGGTTGCCGTTGCAGGCAATCACGACCATGAAGTTTTTCCGCAACTTGTTGACTCCATGCCGGATGACCATTTTACATTTCTCGGCCGGGATGGTATCTGGGAAGAGAAAGTATTGAAGACGCGCTCCGGCCGATCACTTCGCTGCGTTGGCTGGTCATTCCCTGATTCTCATTATGAACGCTCGCCTCTGGACATCCTTAGTCTTCCGCAAAGCGAATACTTTACGGTTGGAGTCGTGCATGGAGATCTGGAGGGGCCTGGCGGGTACGCCCCGTTAGCCAGGCGGGATCTGGATGCTCAACCTGTTGATCTATGGTTACTTGGGCATGTACACGCCCCAAAACTTCATGAAGATCACAGCGCCCCCGTCCTGTACCCGGGATCCCTTCAGCCGCTGGATCCCGGCGAATCTGGTCCCCACGGCCCGTGGATGATCACAGTTGATGATCGTAATCAGGTTCAGGCTGAACAGCTCCCTCTGGCATCTATACGCTACGAAAAGATCGTAATTGATGTATCAGGACGCAGGCAGATTGGAGATGTCAACATATCCGTCGCAGAGCAGCTGGAGGAATTTGTCACCGAATTGACGAAGCATCACCCTCAACTCCAACATCTATCCTGTCGTCTAGTCCTGGAAGGGCAAACGCGGCTGCACCGTACCCTGTCCGCCGAGCAACTGGCCAATGCCGACGCGTACGACACCCAGGTTCAGGGATGCAGTGTTACCATTGATAAAGTTTCCATTAACACCGCGCCAATCCGTGATCTGCAAGAGATTGCACAACTCAAAAACGATCCGCCAGGAATGCTTGCCCGTTGGCTTTTGGAACTTGAAAACACCGACGATCATCCTCTACTCCGTCCTGCGCGTGAGGCGGCAGCGGCCGTATACGGCAGTGCCGGGTTCAAAGGCCTCGGTGAAAGGGAACCGGATACGGAAACACTTTCCCGACTGGTAACCCAGCAAGCTACGCTTCTGCTTGATGAACTTCTCGCCCAAAAAGAAGACCATGAGTAAATCACTCTACTTCCAGGATGTGCGGGTCGACCGCATGTACGGTTCTCATTTTGATCTCTACCTCGCGGATCTTTCTCCGAACCTCAACATCATATTTGGGCCGAATGGGGCCGGGAAAACGACCATTGCCAATGCGCTGAACGGACTGCTTCTGCCAAGCACCGGTCGTGCAGTGCGCCTGTATGGACATGCAGATCTGCGCTTTGGAAACCAGACACTTCATATAGAGGTGAAGAATAATCGTGCCGAATGCCGAATCGGAGCGAAAGCGGTGGATCGTGACGAACTCTCCCAATTTCTCCGCCCGAAAAGTTATCATCTGTCCCTGCAGGAGCTCCTCCCCGAAAAAACCGGTGACGACGATCTGGCCCAGGAAATTATCCGACAGGCCAACGGCGGGTTTGATATTGCTTTAGCAGGAAAAAAACTTGCATTCAAACTCCAGAAACGATATACCCGGACAAGTGAGTCTGCGGAGTTTCAAACGGCCGGCGAAAGGCTTCGGCGTGTACTCCAGGAGCAGCGCCATCTTCAGGAGCAGAAGAATCAGCGTGCAAGTATTCAGTCGGAGCTGGATGCATCCAGACAGGCGGCAAAGCGTGTGACCCTTATTGAGAATATTCAAAAGTGGCGGACTGCCGAAGATGCATACCAGAAAGCCGCCGCCATTGCAGAAGCCTATCCGGCCGTGATTCAGTCCAGCCATGACCTCACTGGAATTGTACCCAAAACCCAGGAGTTAGCCCATACGCTTGTTCAGTTGAAGAAAGATGCCGCGGCGCAGCACAAAACGATTGAGCGCACTCAGGACAGCCTCAACCAGAATCGCCTCGCACCAGATGGGCTGAAGCCCGGGGAATTGCAACTGCTGGACTCCCACGTCCGGGACTGCTCGGAACAATCCCGTGAACTTGAACAGCTGAATGTGACCTGTCAGACCACCAAAGAGCAGGCATACGATGCATGGAAGAGTCTCGGTGGCCATATGGAGGAGAATTGGGAACCCGCCTTCACCGAAGAAAACCTTCGGCAATTGCAGAAATACGCAAAAGATGCTGCCGCACATCTCCATGAGAAAGGGGCACTGAAAGCATTGAAGATCCTTCTTGAAGTCATTGATCATGCAGAGACGGGCCGAGATATTGACAAACTTCGGGATGCACAGCAAATTCTCGTTCAGTGGATCCTGTCTTTGAAGAATGCCCATCCAGAGCACCAAAAACTACAGACACTGCTTCTTGTCACCATTATCGTGTCGGCACTCCTGTCCATCGGAGCCGGAATCTTCCTGAATCCTCTCGGATACATCGGACTGGGGATCAGTGGACTCACAATCTGGATCTACGCCCTGTTCCAACCGGATAAGGAGCCAAAGATTCGCTCCACGCAAACTGATAAACTGAAAACTGTTCTTTCAGACCTCTCGGATGACCCCGATCTCTCCGAGTTACAATCCGGGCTTGACCAAATTCTTGAACATCGTTCCAAAGCACAACTGGAAAACCTGAAATCAAATGAGCGAATACGTGTTGAGCGTTCTCTGGAGAATCTGGCGGAACGGCAATCCGAACTTGAAACCCGTAAGCAAGGACTGATCCACGCGCTCCACCTTGATGACCCGCCAAGTGACATCACTTCGCTGATTGAACTCGTTGACCGTATCCTCAACTGGCAAAAACTGGACCGTAAGACAAAGGAGTTAACCGGCAGATGCAAAATCGCATCTGAACGCTATGAGGCACTGCTGGAGGCAACTGGAGATCTATTCGCACAGCATGGATACGACCGGCCAACCGGCCCGCGTGATGCAGAGCGGCTTCTGGATGAACTCCGGCATGACAATGATGCCGCAAAACGGGACAGTGACCGTCTGGCGCAGGAGCAAAAGGCCTGGAAGACAACCCAAAGTCAACTCACGGATCAAGAGTCCAGATATACAAAAATATTCACCGGCCTGGAACTGGATGTCGGGGATCTCACCGCCCTTGCCAACTGTTCCAGACAGTTTGCAGAATGGACCAAGGCACATTCCCGTGCAAACGAGTTGCGAATACGTGCAGAGAGCCTGCATCAGGATCTCCCGCCGGAGCATCAATCCCTCCTGAAAGCGGAAAACCTCGAGGAAGAACTCCTGCTCGCACAGCAGGAAGCGGAAAAAGAGAAGGACTTACTGGAGCGAATGACCCGCCTGAATGCCGACCTTGAACGTGCAGAGGGAGGGAACTCGCTTGAAAATGCACTCGCTGAAAAGGAAGACAGGCGCACTGCACTTGAAAACGTTCGGGAAGAGAAGGCCGCAAAAGCGGTCGGTCAGGCGATTCTGGATACACTTCGTGAAAATGCAATCCGGAATGCCCCGCTGGTCTTCCAGCGTGCACAAGAAAACTTTCAGCAGGTGACGGATCACCGCTATACACTCAAGATTCCTCAGAATGACAGTTTTCGGGCACGGGATAATCAGTACAACCGTGATTTTGATTTAACGGAGTTATCGAGTGCAACCAGGGTCCAGTTACTCTTATCTGTCCGCCTTGCGTTTGTTGAAACACAGGAGACGAACTACCGCCTGCCGATCACCCTCGACGAGACACTCGCCAACAGTGATGATGCGCGTGCGCAGGCGATCATCAAAACCATGCTGACTCTGGCTGAGGATCGACAGATCTTCTATTTTACTGCACAGCAGGATGAGGTGGACAAGTGGGGAGATTACGTACCGGAGCACTTACTGAAGGTGCATGCTCTTGGATAGATCTAAACCGATATTCATGTCCACCGGGCCAATTGCGATGCGGAATGATTGATAAATCAATGGGGATTTGATGTTCAAAAGGAATCATTTATCAGCAAATTCACCTGCAATAAACTTTATCCCGGATCAACAGGCCTGTTTTTCTGTTGTGTACCCGCCCTCTGTGAGTAGAATTAGATGACAACTGTGAAACTTGAACCCGGACGGATTGCGCATGTACGCCAGCGTCGATATTTGATTGAGAAGGTTACCCGATCTCCTGAAGAGGCGACGCTGGTCAATCTCTCGTGTCTGGACGATGACGCTCAGGGCACTCCTCTGTCGGTATTATGGGAGCATGAACTGGATGCACAGATCCTTGAGGATGATGGCTGGGCCAAGGTCGCCGCAAAGGGATTTGATGATCCCGAACTCTTTACGGCCTATCTCCGCACATTGTCATGGAACTGTGTAACCTCGACGGATTCCACCCTCTTCCAGTCTCCATTTCGCGCTGGCATTCAAATCAATACCTATCAACTTGAACCGCTCCGGAAAGCACTCAGATTGCCGCGTGTAAATCTGTTCATCGCAGATGATGTCGGGATTGGGAAGACGATTGAGGCAGGCCTGATTGCACGCGAACTGCTTTTGCGCCGGCGTATTGACCGGATCGTGGTCGCCTGCCCGCCTGCGATGCTGGACCAGTGGCAGGATGAAATGGAAACCCGTTTCGGGCTCTCGTTTGTCATTCTTGACCACGCCTATGTGACACGGATGCGGCGGGAGCGAGGCTTCTCGGTGAACCCCTGGACGACGCATTCCTATTTTCTGGTTTCGCACCGGCTGCTCATTGATGAGACCTACGCATCAGGGCTGCGTGACTGGCTTGGTGCATTCGCGCCGCAATCCCTTTTTATCCTTGATGAGGCCCATCATGCCGCCCCTTCTAGCGGTGCCCGCTACGCAATTGATTCGCAGACGACCCGTGCCATCCGGGATATTTCGCCCCGCTTTGAGCATCGCCTCTTTCTATCGGCAACGCCTCACAATGGCCATTCCAACAGTTTTTCCGCCCTGCTTGAGATTCTTGATCCGCAGCGCTTCTGCCGGGGTGTGCCTGTACTCAAATCACATCTAAACGAAGTATTAATCCGAAGGCTGAAGTCCGATATCCGAGAACTTGCGGGAGGATTTCCGAAGCGTTCCGTGATTGAGATCTCCATAGACGGCCTCCCTGAAGACGCTCCGGAACTTATGCTGCCAAAAATGCTGGATGCCTACCGTCTTGAACGGGAAAAGCGCCTCAGGATCGAATCAAAATCCCGGCAGGCTGCAGGGGCGCTGGTCATTGGCGGATTACAAAAGCGACTGCTTTCCTCCATAGAGGCGTTCGCGAAGACGTTAAGCGTTCACCGTAAGAGTGTGGAAAATGTGCTGAATTCGGCAAAATTTCCGCCTGAAATATCAAAATCCGATCAAAGGGACATTGAACGGCTCACTGCCGGGGAGGAGTATGACTTTGATGGGAGTCACGAGTTGGAAGATGCTGAATCGGACCGTGGGGACAACGATGATCATGCTCAAGAATCGGACTATCCAGAACCGGGTTTTGAGGACCGGATGATCAAAGCGACCGCAGCATCCTCCGACGGCAGCCGGGAGGATGCACGAATCGCACTGACGAAGGAGCTTGCCATGGTTGACGAGATGATTCGTATCGCAGAGATAAGCCGCAGCCGGGCAGATGAGCGTGTTCACAAGATCATCCAGTGGATTGAGGATCATATGTGTCCGGACCTCTCCACAGCTGACTCTCCCAAATGGAATGAACGCCGTCTTCTCATCTTTACCGAATACGAGGATACGCGGCGATGGCTGCAACGTCACCTGGAAGAGGCGATTGCACACTCGGATAGTGCACATCGCCGGATTGCCGTCTTCACCGGCGGCACTCCCCGTTACAGGCGGGAAGAAATCAAGGCCGCCTTCAACAGAGAACCCAAAAATCATCCGCTAAGGATCCTCATCGCCACTGATGCCGCACGGGAAGGTCTCAATCTGCAGCGCCACTGCTACGATTTGTTTCACTTTGATTTACCCTGGAATCCCAGCCGCCTTGATCAGCGGAATGGCCGGATTGATCGGAAACTTCAACCTGCAGATCAGGTATTTTGCCGCTACTTCATCTTTACGCAGCGGAAAGAGGATCGTGTACTGCAGGTTCTGATGAATAAGGTTGAGCAGATTCGGAAGGAGCTTGGCAGCGTTGCAAGAGTACTGGAAGAGCGACTTATTACCGAGGTCGGACGGCAAGGCATTCGCCATGACCGTCTGGATAAACAGGTGGCAAATATTGAGCATCTTTCTTCGGATGAAAAACAACAGACGGTTGATGAGGAACTTGAGCAATCCCGCAGCCGTCAGACAGATTTGCAGGAAACGGTGGATCGGCTTCGCAACCAGCTGGACCGCTCGGAAAAACATATTGGCCTCACTGCACAAAAACTTCAGCAGGCCCTGTCCATGGGACTCAGACTTGCGGGTGCCTCTGAAATCAGAGAAACAGATCCATCGGAGGGAGCGCCGCCATGCTTTGTCTTCCCGGCCGATGATCATGCACTGGCGAATAATCCGGACTGGACGGCAACCCTTGATACTCTGCGGGAGCGAAAGCAGCGCAAGGAGAAATTTGGAGAGTGGCGGCGCAGAGCCCCGATCCGGGATGTTACGTTCGAAGACACGGGAAAGCTTGGAGACAATGCCGTGCACCTTCATCTTGAGCACCGCGTGGTGAAGCGACTTCTCGGCCAGTTTACTGCGCAGGGATTGATCCATCATGATTTGTCCAAGGCCTGCCTCACCGTCGCATCCGATGCAATTCCACGTGTCATTCTTCTTGGACGGCTCGCCGTGTATGGCCCCGGTGCTGCCCGTCTCCATGAAGAAATTCTGCCCATTACCGCCCGCTGGACTGCCCCCCAAAGACGGCAGGGGCCACTTGTACCCTACGGCAGAGACGGCATGCAAACGACACTGAACTCTTTACAGCAAGCCCTCAGTGAGGCAGGCCATCATCGCATTACCGATCAGGTTCAACAGCGCCTCAAAGCTTCTGCAACCAATGATATTCGTGATCTGCGGCCGCATTTGTGTGACCGTGCAGGAGAATTGGAAAAAACGGTGAGAAAACGTCTTACGGAGAGAGCAGATCGTGAAAAGCGTAACATGATTGAACTACTTGAGCGGCAGCACAAACGGATCTCCAAAGTTGCCGACAAATACGACACGATGCCGATGCTTGATTTTGGTGAAGACGAGCAGCGTCAACTGGAAGCAGACCGCCGTGCATGGAAACATCGTCTGGCGGCCATTGAAAGAGAGTTAAAGTCCGAACCGAGGCGGATTGATGAAATCTATACGGTGCATGCCACGCGTATCGAACCGATTGGACTCGTTTATCTCTGGCCTCGGACGGGATAGGAACTCATGGCAGACCGTATTCACGAGAGACAGATTCAAGCTCACCAGGAGTGGCTGGGCTTTGTGCAGCCTGTAGGACTTGTCGTATCCCCAACGGTCATGGTGAATGCTTCGGTCATCCCTGACCGTAATATTACGGGCCGCCAGAACGAATTCAAAGATCTACTTCAGAAAACCAGAGATCGAAGCAAACCAACGACTCAATGGACTGCGCCAGACCTTCGCCGAATATTCATAGACTATCTGGAATGGGAAGAAAGTGACCTTATCCCGGCAGCAGATCACGCCGAAGAACTTGAACTTGCACTCCCTGAGCTGCAGGTTGTGCTTTCGCCGACCTGGGCCGTGCGGGGAAACGATTCTTCCTGGATGATGCTCGTACAGGTTGAAAAAGATAACGTAGATCTGGACAGGCCTCCTTCTGATTCGATGGGCTGGAATGCCACGGTTCATGCCCGGTTTGAACGGCTGCTGCGGGAGACTGGAATTCCGATCGGGCTGCTTTGCACCAATGAGCGGATCCGTCTTGTCTATGCTCCGAAAGGAGAATCCTCCGGGCATGTGACCTTTGACTTTTCGCAAATGGCATCATCCGCCGGGAGACCGATCCTGTCTGCATTCGAGATGCTCTTGTCAAGCAGTCGCCTATTCACAGGTCCGCTCAATGTCCGACTGCCAGCCCTGCTCGCCAAAAGCCGTGATGCACAGGCGGAGGTTTCCACCAAGTTATCCAAACAGGTTCTCGCTGCACTCTATGAACTACTGCGAGGCTTCATTGCCAGTGATCAGGACGGGAACCTGACCCGACTTGCACGAACCGCACCTGATCATCTTTACGGTGGATTGATCACCACCCTGATGCGTCTCATTTTCATCCTGTATGCCGAGGACCGGGGGCTCATGCCCAATCATTCGGTGTACCAGCAGCACTATTCTCTGGGTGGTCTGTTCACGAAATTACGTGATGACAAAGCCGCCTGGCCGGATACGATGGATCAGCGCTATGGCGCATGGGCGCAGTTATTGGCATTGTTTCGGCTGATCCATGGCGGCGGCTCCCATCAGGAACTTAAGTTCGTTGCCCGGAAGGGGACCCTCTTTGATCCAGAGAGATTTCCATTTCTGGAGAGGAGGTCACCGGCAGAGGCATCGGGTACCTTTGATCCATCAAATCTGAAGGCCGATGAGGAGGCACCATATCCGGATCACGAAGAACCCGCATCCCTTGATAGCAATCATAATTCCATTAATTGTAGTGACAATGTAGTGATATGGGGGGGCGACAGCATCCCAATGCTTTCGGACGCATGTGTCTGGAAGATATTGGACTCGCTCATGGTGCTCGGCGGGGAGCGTCTATCCTATCGAACGCTTGATGTTGAGCAGATCGGCTCGGTTTACGAGGCGATCATGGGATTTCAGATTGAACGCTCCTCCGGCCGCTCCATTGGCATCCGATCTCCGAAAAATTCCGGTGCTGCCGTCGTAGTTAACCTGGAGCATCTGCTTGATCTCGCTGGCACCCAACGCATCTCGGCATTTAAGAATCATACGGATAGGAAACTCACTAGAAAGGCGGCTTCTGAATTCAGAAAAGCCTCTACCGTTGAGGACATGGTGGCTGCGCTGGACCGCTTGATCGACCGTGATGCGACTCCAGATGTGATTCCTTCCGACGTTCCAATTTTACAGCCTACGAATGAACGCCGCCGCTCTGGAAGCCACTATACGCCCCGCTCCCTAACTGAGCCAATCGTTGCCGAAGCCCTTCGGCCTGTGCTTGAACGATTGGGCGAACATGCGAGCCCCGAAGATATTCTCAGTATCAAAGTACTGGATCCGGCAACCGGATCGGGTGCTTTTCTGGTGGAAGCCTGCCGTCAACTGGCATATCATTTGGTGGATGCCTGGCATAATCACGGCGGCTCTCCTGAAGAGTTGGTGGATGAGGATGAATTACTGCATGCACAGCGCCTGATTGCACAGCAGTGTCTCTATGGCGTGGACCGGAACCCGATGGCAATTGATCTTGCCCGGCTCTCGCTGTGGCTTGTCACGCTTGCACGAAACCACGAATTCACCTTCATTGATCATGCCCTCCGTTATGGAGACTCTCTCGTTGGCCTTACGCGCAGTCAAATTATGGCCTTCAATTGGGACGTGAAAAAAACGAAGGGAAAGCAACTCGGCATAGAACTTGGTTTGGAGGCAGAGGAAGTAACCAAAGCCCTCGAACAGGTCGCCGAAATGCGCAGAATGATTCAGAAGCTCGGCGGCGAGATCCCTGAGCAGGAACTGCATGATCTCATGAATGAGATGGATCGCACGCTCACCAAGATTCGGCAAATTGCTGATCTGGTGCTCCTGGCTTTCTTTGAAGGAGAAAAAGCGAATGAGAGGAAAGCCAACCTTGCAAGGTATGCGGACATGATTGTGGACAGGAATCAGGCGGAAGACCTTGCTAATGCTGCTGCAAGGTTGCCGGTCAAATCATTTCACTGGGAGATGGAGTTTCCCGAAGTATTTGATCGAGAAAGCCCAGATTTTGATATAATTATAGGCAATCCGCCATTTGCGGGAAAGAACACACTTGCTGCTTCGAACCCTGCTGCATATCCCCAATGGTTAAAAACGCTTCACACCCAAAGTCATGGAAATGCGGATTTAGCAGCGCACTTCTTTCGCAGAACATTCAATCTTCTGCGAAAGGGCGGAACTCTTGGTTTGATTGCCACGAACACCATTGGGCAGGGCGATACCCGCTCAACTGGGCTTAGCTGGATCTGCGAAAATGGAGGGGAAATCTACCGTGCTCAGCAACGATTCAAATGGCCGGGTGAGGCGGCAGTTGTCGTGAGTGTTCTTCACATAATCAAAGGAGAATATCTATCCCAAAGAGTTCTGGACAGCAGGAAGGTAGATCTCATCACTGCATTCCTATTTCATAGTGGAGGGCATCGCAATCCTAAAGTACTAAAAGACAACTTGGGGAAAAGCTTTGTAGGTAATGTTCCTCTCGGAGAGGGTTTCACGTTTGATAATACCAGTAGCAAGGTAATTGCTTCATCGATTTCAGAGATGGAGCATTTGATCCATGAAAATCCACAAAATCAGGAAGTGATTTTCCCTTATGTCGGTGGTGAAGAGGTCAACTCCAACCCAACTCATTCCTACCATCGCTATGTTATCAATTTTCACGACTGGCCACTTTGCCGTACAGATCTTGGTAAAACATGGAAGAATGCAAATATAAACGTACGTCATAGCTGGCTTGGGGATGGAATTGTTCCTCTGGATTATCAGGGGCCTGTAGCTGCTGACTGGCCTGATCTATTAGAAATCATTGAGAAGAAAGTAAAGCCTATCCGCTCTAAATTACCGCCCAAGAATGCCACTAATCGGAATCGGGCGAAGCGATGGTGGCAATTTGGAGTGTACAGTAAAGGGCTTCACGATACCATTGCAAAACTTGACCGGGTGTTGGCAATCTCACTCACTACATCTTATATCCAATTTGCCTTCTTATCCCCACACCAAGTTTTTAGCAATACTCTCATCATCTTCCCGATTCCCACCTTTGCTGGATTTTGTACTCTCCAAGCACATCCACACGAAATCTGGGCGCGATTTTTTGGATCATCCCTTGAAGACCGGCTTCGCTACACACCTTCAGATTGCTTTGAAACCTTTCCCTTTCCGAAAGGCTGGGAAACACTTCCCGCCCTTGAAACCGTTGGGGAAGCCTACTACAAGTTTCGGGCGGAACTCATGGTCAAGAATAATGAGGGCATGACGAAAACCTATAACCGTTTCCATAATCCAGAGGAGCGCGGCTCGCAATTTGCAGAACTCCGAAAACTCCACGCCGCAATGGACCGCGCCGTTCTGGATGCCTACGGCTGGACCGATATTCCCACTGACTGCGAATTTCTGCTGGATTATGAGATTGATGAAGCAACCTGGGGAAACAAGAAAAAACCGTATCGCTACCGGTGGCCGGATGATGTGCATGATGAAGTGCTTGCGCGGCTTCTTGCCCTGAACGCCAAATACGCCGAAGAAGAGTTGATCGCCTGCAAAATCAAGAACGGATCCTGATAATGAATCTAGAACCAACCTTTGTGTCCAGACACTTCGAGAACAGTGCCTCCGTCCGGAACTATCTGGTCAGAGCGCTCCGGCTGGACCTGATCGGACCCAACCCGCAGGATGAAGATCTCCTGTATGAACGACTGGAATACGCGCCGTCCAAATGGTACCTGACGGGATTTCTGGTTCCGTCCGGCGCACCCATTGAGCAGCGGGCACAGGATACCGAAGAAGAACTGGACGAGCCGACTGAACCGGAACACGGTGCCGATGATGCCAATACCCCCGAACAAGGCAGTGGAAAACGCGTCTTTCTGCCCTCCTCCATGGGACTGAGCATACTGGTGGATCCATCCACCCCTCGGCTCAATATTGCACTGACATGGGGAGACTACAAGCCGGAAGAACCACCGGAAAACAGGAATTCTGCCCGTGGCAGTTCCCATCGCCGCAGCATCAAATCCTGGGCTCGCACACCACGCTCAGAAAAAGTGTCCCTTGATCTTGCATCCGCAAAAATCGGAAAACAGATTTCACTTGATGTTCCAGAGAGTAACGGCCTCCAAATCGTCTATCTGATTCGGAAAACAACCGTGTACCGGATTGACAAAAAGAAACCGGTTCACGCAATCTCCCTCTTTGCGGTGAATCACCGCCAACCGGCAAAGGATGACAGTCTGCAGGACACTACCTTTGCGTTCCAGGTTAACCTGTCGGTCACCGCGGACCTCCCCTTCATTCCTCGATATGATCCGCGGGGGCTCGAGAGTGATGACTGGGATGATCGCCTTGCAGATCTGCATTACCGGGATGCAGCCGAATATGCCGTCGGTCATAATGTATCGGTTCGCACAGAAACCACAGATGACCATTGCAACCAAGTATACACCGAGTGGATGCCTCAAGCGGCCGTGGAACGTGTAGAGCCGTCACAAATCCCCAATGTAGAATTCGGGATGGAGGCGCTCGGCAATCTGCAAAGTGGAGCAGCGGCGCAGCAGGCATTAAATCCGCTCGTTGAAATGTATCGGAACTGGATTGACGGTCAGAGAACCGATGCACAAAATTTTTCTGGCCGCCGCCATGAAGTTGCAGAGGAGTTGGTCAGGCGGGCAGGATCCGCGGCGAATCGTATTCAGGAGGGAATTAATCTGTTAAAAGATCCCCTCTTCCTGGAAACATTCTGTATTGCAAACAGGGCCATGGCCGCCGCAGCCCGGCGACGGTTTGCACAGGAAAGGAATTTGCTCCCCGACGAAGTGGATGCACCCGCATGGCGGCCCTTTCAACTCGCTTACATTCTGATGAATCTCCGCGGCGTAGCAAAACCAACACATATTGAGCGCGAAACCGTTGATCTTTTATTTTTTCCAACTGGAGGCGGCAAAACAGAGGCCTATCTTGGTTTGGCCGCATTCACACTTGTTCTGAGACGGTTGCGTAACCCAGAACCGCATGGTTACAGAGGCCTGTCCGTGCTCATGCGCTATACGCTCAGACTGCTGACGCTTGACCAACTCGGTCGCGGTGCAGCTTTGATCTGTGCACTTGAACTGGAGCGTGAGCGAATACCCGAGCGACTTGGAACCTGGCCATTCGAGATTGCACTCTGGGTGGGGAATGCCGCAACCCCCAATTATATGGGAAAAAAGGGAGACTCCTCTCCACATACGGCGCGTGCCAAAACTTTAAGATTTAAGGGAAACAGCAAACAGGATCCGCCGCTACCTTTAGATCGCTGCCCCTGGTGTGGGGAAAAGTTTGGGAAAAATTCCTTTCATCTGCACCCCAATTCCGATACCCCAACGAATCTGCATGTCTACTGTGTAAAGCGAAATTGTGATTTTTCCGGAGAACGTCATTTGCCCATCGTTGCAGTGGACGAACCCATCTATGAGCGCCTGCCTGCCTTCATGATTGCAACCGTAGATAAGTTTGCCGCCATGCCCTGGACGGGGGACACTGCAAGGTTTTTTCGGGGGATGGATCCAAATAATCCCCGGCCGCCGGATCTCATCATTCAAGATGAACTGCATCTTATCTCAGGCCCCCTGGGAACCATGGTTGGACTGTATGAGACGGCGATTGACCACCTCTGCCAAACCCGTATTGATGGGAATGCGATACGCCCAAAGATCATTGCATCCACGGCGACGGTTCGCCTGGCTCAGAAACAGATCCGCGCTTTGTTCGGAAGAAAGACCGTGGAAGTTTTCCCGCCGCCGGGCATTGACCGGCGGGATTCATTCTTTGCAGAACAGGTGCCAAAAACTCAGAAGAACCCAAGGCTTTACCTCGGGATTACCGCACAGGGACGCGGGCCAAAGGTGGTCTTTTTGCGGAGCATGATTACGCTCATGGCGGCCACTCAATTCGCCTGGAATACTGCTGTGGGATCGGACGTATCCAATCCCGCTGATCCCTACATGACCGCAGTAACATACTTCAACGCCTTGCGGGAACTGGGCAGTGCACGCCGCATCACCGAGGATGAGATCCGATCCCGCCTGCTCAAATACGCAGACCGCAAGCGCATTGACAGTTCATCGGGCCTTTTTGCCAATCGAAAAATCGGGTTTGAGCCCGTGGAACTGACATCCCGTGTCAGCACGGCTTTGGTGGCCGAGGCCAAACGAAAACTTTCCCTTGGTTTTACTGAAAGAGATTGTGTGGATGTAGCATTGGCGACCAACATGATCTCGGTTGGGCTGGACATCACACGACTTGGCCTCATGGTGGTATCCGGCCAGCCGAAAACTACATCCGAATATATTCAGGCAACCAGTCGAGTCGGACGAGATTCTGAACGCCCTGGATTGGTGGTGACACTATTGAACGTTCACAGGCCCCGTGACCGATCCCATTATGAACATTTCTCGGCCTGGCACGAGTCCTTCTATCGTGGGGTGGAAGTAACGAGTGTAACCCCGTTCTCTCCGCGTGCACTGGACCGGGGGCTCGCTGCAGTCACGGTTGCTCTGGTAAGACTGGGAATCCATGAACTGACCCCAATGCTGGAGGCCAGTAAAATTGAAAACTTCAGCGAACCAGCATCAGAACTTACCCACGCGGTGGGGGACCGGGCTCGTAATCATTCCGGAAAATACGCCGAAGACATGATTGACCATATCCGAAGTCGCGTCCAGAGTCTTATTGACGACTGGGCTTCCCTTGCCCATAAAGCAGGGCAAGATGGTGTGACATTTGGCTACGCACGTCAGGGCAAAGGAGTCAATACCCCTCTTTTGCGCGAAATAATTGATCCAGCCCGTGATCAACTGAACCAGAAACAACTTCAATTCCGCGCACCCCGATCTTTGCGTGATGTAGAGCCGGGGGTTCTTCTCGCAATTAAAAATCCTGACGGACGCAAGATTCAATCATAATGCCTGAAAATATTCTTCGTCAAAGTCAACTCATCACAACGTATGGACCGGGCGCTATGATTGATCTGCCTGATCGGTCTGTGATTATTTCCGGGCTGGACGATTGGTCGTACAGAGGAGGAGACCGGATTGAGGAGCCCCGCCTGACAGCCAAGCTCAGGGCACTTTTGAATGTTCCTTCACTGGATCTGCGGACACCGCCGAGTCACGAAGAAGGAAAGAGGAGAACCTCCCCCGTTGGTGCGTACATTTTTCCACGCTGGTTCATCGTGAAAGATCCCATTTCCTCCCCCGTTAATCCCCAGTGGAGTCGACAAAGACTGGTAGAATGGTCTCATTTAGACCGATACCGTTTTCTGGACGATGACAGGAAACGGAAAAATGTAGTCCCTGTCCGTTTTGTGAGCGGTTGTCGTCGGGGCTGTGTCGACGATTTGGACTGGCGCAGACTTGTGCATCAGGGATATACAAAATGTCGCCGTCCGCTCTGGCTGGAGGAGCGCGGAACCGGTGCGGGAATCGCCGACATCTTTATTGTATGCGGTTGCGGTAAAGAACGCTCACTCTATGAGGCCTCAGGGCCTAAATCAGGTATACTCGGAAGATGCAAGGGAAAAAGGCCCTGGATTGGACCATATGCAAGAGAGAGATGCAACGAAAACAATCGCCTGCTGGTGCGAACGGCAAGCAATGCCTATTTCTCGCAAACCATGAATGTCATCTCTTTACCAGAATATGATTCTGGGCTGGCATCCACCGTTGCCGAACAGTTCAAGCCTTTAGACGCACTGGCATCTGTGGAAATGCTTGCCGATTTCCGAAGAAACCCAGACCTGAATACCGTCTTTGAGGACTTTGACGATCAAGATGTACTCGACGAATACCATAGACAGAAGGGAGGCCAAGAACATGAAGATGTGCCCGTCAAAACTGCCGAATTTAAGGTGCTCAATAAAGGCACAGAATTTATTGGGGAGAACGATCCTCGTTCAAAATTTTATGCCGAAACCCTGCATCATAGGGCCTGGAATTCCGAAACCCATTCCTTTTCCGCCCTCATTGATAAAGTGGTACTGGTTCATCGTCTCCGTGAAGTGGTTGCTCTTCTTGGCTTCACGAGATTTGAGGCAGTTACACCCGACAAGGATGGAGAATTGGATCTTGATGTCCGCAGAGCCTCTCTTGCCGAAGAAATCAGATGGCTGCCTGCCATTGAAAATCGTGGGGAAGGTGTTTTTCTGTCATTCAAAATTGACAAAATCAACCGTTGGCTTAAGCGCCCCGGCACTGAGAAGCGCGGACAGGAACTTCTGAACGGATACCGCATGTGGGCGGAAGAGCGAAGACGTTCCGAAGAAGATTTTCCTGGCGTACCCTATATCATGCTGCACTCACTCTCGCATATGCTCATGACCGCTATTTCACTTGAATGCGGTTACCCCGCCAGTGCACTGCGTGAGCGGGTTTATGCAGGGGATGGAGGCTACGGTATTCTAATCTATACTGGCTCATCTGACTCCGAGGGAACATTGGGGGGACTGATTGAAGCCGGAAGACGACTTCCGCGGCACATAGAGCGGGCCCTGAAAGATGGTGTACTATGTTCGAATGATCCTGTGTGCGCCGATCATTCCCCCAGTGATGTACTTGAAGGTCGTGAATTACAGGGAGCTGCCTGTCATGGCTGCCTCTTGATTGCAGAAACCAGCTGTGAGCAGCGCAATAATTTTCTTGACCGCGCACTTGTCGTTCCAACGATTGCCACGCAGAATGCTGCCTTCTTTGAACCTCCAGAGTAATCATGTTTGAGGGACTGGCTGCACTCGGGGGAAAAGAACTACTCCGACTCGCAGAACTTCTGGCCGAAGATCCATCGTCACCGCCTCTGACCGAACTGGCACTGCGAAATCACCTGAGTCAGGATCATGCATCAGAAATCGCAAAATGCATGGAGAACTTGCTTCAGCAAGACATGTCACCTGCCCATATTGCCCTGTTGCTCCGTGCCTTTGCTGCCGGCATTAAGAGTGTCTGTGATATCCCGCCGCCGATTGAGGTCGTTGTGACGGGCCCTGATGCTACAACCAGTGCCCGTGACACCGCGGTGGTCGTTCGACAGTTGTTCCGAAAGGCACAAAAACGGGTTTTCGCCGCGGGGTTTGCAATTCATCAGGGAAAAGCCGTCTTCCAGACACTTGGAGAGCGTCTGGATAATGACCAGACCCTGGAAGCAATACTCTGCCTCAATATTGAACGCAGACACGGGGATACAACTCTCAGTCAAGACATTATCCGACGTTTCGCGCACGACTTTGTGCGCAGTGCATGGCCTGGAACGCGGTTGCCCAAGGTATACTATGATCCTCGCTCTCTAGCCCCTTCAGGAAAAACGGTCACATCAATGCATGCGAAATGTATTGTGGTTGATCGTAAGGAAGCGTTCGTGACCTCGGCAAATTTCACCGAGGCAGCTCAGGAACGAAACATTGAACTTGGGCTTCTGGTCAACTCTCCCATAATTGCACGCAGGATTGAGAATCACTTTGAAACCTTGATACAAAACCGTTCACTGCAAAGACTGGCATTTCCCGATCAGGTTGAATGAATTACTGAAAATTAGATCTGCGAGCAGATATGTCTTTTTGGGTGACCGGGCGGGCCGGACAGGACGAAGCGCTCTGCCCATCATGTGCAGCAGACCTTGCTTTGATCCGGATGCTGACCGTACTTATTGAGGCATCACAGTCTACTGTGCACATTGCATGATGTTAATCCTGCTGGTGTAGTGTCTAGGGACAGATTACAGAATTTCATCCGCAGATATTGTCCAGATCAACGGTTAGGGATCTTCATTGTGGAGGTCGGGTTATTCTTTGATTTCGGTTTCCAGTCCTTTGGTACTTCGCTGCGTTCCAAATCGTATCTGATCTTAGGAAATGGTGGCAAACCGGCGTTCAATGAGATTTAGCCCAGAAGAAATCGTGGGCGTAAAATGGAGATATAAGTACTTACGGCGAACATATCGTAACTGAGTAGGAAGGTAAGAACAGCGACTATGTCCATAGCCCAGAACAGGAACGATTCCCGGTATCAGGGGGATATACACTAACTGTACATCGTCAAAACCCAATACAGGCAGGGAACTGAGATACTGCGTAATGATCATCACGCCTCGCCCAGCAGAACATTCCTCTCGGAGGGGACAGGATATCGGAATATCCCCTCTTCAGCAAAGAACCTATAGAATTGACACGCAGCGCGGAATACGGCCCAGAGCAGAGAATTTCAGCAGGTAAGGATTAGCCGGCGGCAACAAATGTGCCATATGCCAGAATGAACGTGAGTACGCCGCCAACACCTGCAATCAGCCAGATCAGCAGTTGATACCGGCTGTCCAGAAGTTTGCCGAGCGCCGCCAGTTGTGCCTGATTGGATTCCGACTGTACCTGATTGGATTCCGACTGTGCCTGCATAATTTTTCCAATGGCATCTAATTGCGCCTGATTCGACTCGGACAAAGTCGCAATCTGCGCCTGTACAGCGTCCAGTTTTGCACCAAACTGCGCGATAATATTGTTTCCAGCCATGTTCATGATCTCGTTACTCAGTTCGTTGGTTTCGGTTGCGCTGAGCTTCTTATT
This sequence comes from Rhodothermales bacterium, assembly GCA_022821875.1. Classification (GTDB taxonomy): domain Bacteria; phylum Bacteroidota; class Rhodothermia; order Rhodothermales; family Bin80; genus Bin80. The sequence continues at coordinate 80,268 of JAJECV010000006.1, read as the reverse complement.
CTGTTGCTTCCTCAGCAGTTCGAAGAGTCGGTTCGTGTTTGTTGATGGTTCAAGCATAGAAAATTAAACGGGGGTTGTTGATTTTGGTTTCCTTCGTCCTCCTTGCCGGAAACCAGAAACGTCGCTTAAGATCCCAACATGTACACAGATATCAGCACACATCTCCGCTCAAATATAATCTTCAAGCAGTCCGAGTTACTTAAATGCGGCTTCGGTTTCGCCAGTTCCCGATTCGGTTATTCCTCTTTCATTCCTTACAATGCCGGCCGAATCAACCCTCTAAATTCCAGACCCTCCTGTTCTGCGAGCACCTTGGAATGGTGCCAGTTCCTCGGTTAGCCGCACATTGTAACACTTCGCCATCTCCTTCCAGTTCGGAACAGAATGTTCAGATTCCCGTCCACCAAGCCGTTTTGCCCGCGGATGCCATTACCTCCACACCTGCAATCTAGTGTAGTGTATCATTATTTTTTTCGCAACAACTTTGAACAGATTCCAGAAATTCATCCACAGATATTGTCCAGATCAACGGTTAGGGATCTTCATTGTCAAGGTTGAGGTATTCCTTGGTTGCGATTTCCAGTTCTTTGGTACTTCGATGCGTTCCACTTCGTATCTGATCCCGGGGAATGGCGGCAAACCCGCGTTCAATGAGATTTAGCCAGAAAGAACTCATGGGCGTAAGATGGAAATGAAAATGTTTACAGCGAACGAGCCAGTTCTGGATCAGTACGATTTTGTGGGTGCTGTAATTGTCCATGACGATGTGAACATCCATATCTTTGGGGGCAGATCGGTCAATCACGCGCAGGAACTTGAGAAATTCCTGTGACCGATGTCTCGGATAACAACACCCAATGACTTCTCCCGTGGCCATATCCAGGGCGGCAAACAGCGAAGTCGTTCCGTGGCACCTGTAATCATGGGTACGTTTTTCGGGGAACCCAAGTAGCATTGGTAAGATGGGCTCGGTACGATCCAGGGCCTGAATTTGAGATTTTTCATCCATACAGAGCACCACTGCTCGCTCGATAGAACTCATATAGAGGCCGACAATACCCCCGCAATTTTTAATAAATCATGGATCTTCGGACGAATTAAACGTCTCAACACGATGGGGTTTGAGTCCAAAGGCACGCCAGATCCGACTGATCGTACTCGCACTCAACCCACATTCCTGGGCCATTTTCCGAGTACTCCAATGGGTTGCATTACGCGGGGTAGACTCCAAGGTTTTCTTAATCACGGTCTCAATATCTTTATCGGATACCGTCCTGGGGGCACCCGGACGTTGTGCATCAATCAGCCCGTCACAGCCCTGCTCCAGAAAACGCCTTCGCCATTTGCCCACGGTGGCTCTGGTCGTCCCCAGTTTCTCAGCGATGTTCGAATCACTTTGGCCCTCGGCCGACAAGAGAATAATCCGGGCCCGCAGCGCAAGTGACTGTGGTGTCTTGGGACCTCGGATCCAGCGTTCTAATTCCTCCCGTTCAACATTGCTTGGCTTGGGGATTTTGCGAGTATAATGATTCGGCATGAAGTTGATTTATTGGCCAACCTCAAGATACGAAAATCATTTTACTGAGAAATCATTTTTATGCAGAACCCGGTTCTTCGATTATTTTAGTGAACGGCTCTTTTTTGCACTCCATCCGGATAGAGGTCAAGGCCTCCGAGATGGAAGTAAATTGCCGTGGCGAGGCGTTTTTTATTTCGGAAGCCGCGGCTACAGACTTTGACGGTTTTGATTCGGCTGTTAATGCTTTCAGCAGGGCCATTACTGCCCTCCAGGACGATGGCGTTAATGATCCCCCATATGTGTTCTTTAACGGTTTTCCCGGCTTGTTTCATGGGTTCCAACAGGCAGCGCATAGCCCAGGACAGCCACCGATCCGAGCCTTTTTTGCCCATGTGCGGCTGACATAATTCCACAACCCTCTGGACATACCCTCGGTGTGAGCCTCATAAAAATCAATCCGCACCTTACGCCCCTTCTCCAGCATGATCTCCAGCTCCGCAGCGATTATATTCCCGTCACTGACCTTCATGTGGTTGACGGCGGGCCACACATACGCCATGATGTATTACGGCCAGCCGTATGTTTCCGCCGCAATCTTTTCCTCCCAATCCATGGTGCAGTCCTGTACTCCCCCATCCTCCATGTGCTCGTCCCGAATGACCGCACTCTCCCTCATGAACCTTTTTGATGAAACTCCGCACGGCCGTGAAGCGATCTCCGCAATCCGGCGTGATGTCTTCCAGTAGGCACTACGCCTCATCCAGTGGGAGCATGAGCGGTGTCCGTACGTTCTTGATCACATTTTTGAGTGTCAGTTTCTTCGGATGCTCCAAATCCACTGCTGCAGTGAATCCTTTCACGCCGCCGCTAATATAGAGACGCTTGAACCACTAGAAGCACACGTTTTTCAGGGTGCGGAACATGATTTCAGGATCAAGAAGGTCATCCGGCTCAATATTGGCCGCCATCCACTTCTGCTCCTGCGCCTGCCTTACACATTCAACGAGCAGGGCGGACTTCCCGGCATCAGGCGCCGCCTGTATCAGGAACGAGGTGCCCAAATTGTCCTCCTCCGCCAGAGACATGGATTCTTTCAACTTTTTCATGATTCCCTTGCGTCCATGGAAGTATTTCGCCTCCCCCCGCTCAAAGGAACCGGTAGAATACAGAGCAGGACCATTTGCAGTAATCATTTCGAGAAGGAAACTTGAAGCATGAATATAATGCCTCTGCGAGACGCAGATCAATCACGTATTGTTCCATGAAAAATGGGCAACATGGATAGAATCCGAATTGCACGCAATACCCAGACGGGTGATAAACGATTTGCGCCCAGCAGGCATCCTGCGGGGATGTAGATTCATCTTAATCAACGACTACGAGAGAGTAATCGCCCCAATCCAAGTGGACAATTTATTCTGCGGATATGGAGAATTGAACCTCAGTCTGAACGGGCCAATCTGCGGACAGTACTCCCGCTGAACTGCCGGAACAATCTCCTGAGACAGCAAACTTGGCCAGATGATTGGCACCGAAGCAAGCATTTTAAGGTATGGTCTGGAAGTAAAATCCTTCAGTTCATTACATAAGACGAACTCCTTCGGCAACAAACGGGAACCGTAATCGTACCCATGAGTATTACTTTCTGGAACAGTCAAGTGGGAACCTAATATACTTTGAGTGGTCAGACCGCAAATGCGGCAACTGCCCTGTTTTGCAAACAGGGCGATGAAGCAAAATTAAAGTCGAACTATCAAAACATCATGGCGAACGATATCTCTAAGAATACATCAGGACAGCCAGACTCGGAACATGATCAGTATGATCTTGAGAAGGAGTTGAGGGCAATGGATGACTTTATTGAACGCCTTAAAGTTCGTAGAATGGCATTGGGGCAGTTAAACAGAAGTTTAGTACCTAGTCGAAGTTTTCTGGATGAACTGATTGATGTTAACTGCACTCCCTTGGGACAGAACATTGAAAATCATTATCCTGGAGCCTGGTATAGCCTCTTTGATGTATGGCAACTTGTCGGATCCTATCTGTCTGAGGCAATGTCCTATGAACAAAAGAGGTGATCGAATGGCTAAGCAAGGCATGGATGGAGAAGGAGCCAATGCTGACAAGAATGCATCCATAGACAAAGATGCCGTTGATCAAAATCTTGATAAGGCAGATAAAGCCGGCAGCAATTTTGATATGACACCTTGGCTGAAGGCAGAGACACCTTCGAAGATAATGAGACGAGTTACTCAGATAGAAAATCTCGTGACATACAGTAGTCCTCTCCCGCCTTCATCCGAGTTAGAAAATTATGACCGAGTGCTGCCTGGAGCAGCTGATCGGATTATCCGTATGGCAGAAAATGCCCAATCGACACAGCATTATGCGATCAGGGAGGGAATTAAACTCAATGGAGCAGAATCACCACTTCCACTGTCGTGTCTTTATCTCTGGTAGCGACTGCTGGACTGGCGCTTCTGCTTGATCCGGCTTGGTTGTCAATTCCACTGGGAACAGGGGGAGTACTGACCTTAATACTGCGCAATCTGTATCGGGTGACCCGTTATCGGAAAACCGATTAGTTAAACAGAGTGCAATGTCAGTTGGAATCTACGAAGATAAGATTTCTGATCAATCTCTATCCGCCTCTTGCAGCATCCCCCGCTCCCTCCTGTTTACTGGACGGATCCCAGACGAGGAAAGAGTTCCCTTGGAAATTTATCCTTTAACCCATAATGGCGCACCTCTCCCAAATAACAACTGATCATGATGCATCCCCTGCTTGAGCATCTACAACCAACTTCTCAAATAATTTCAAAAAAAGGGATAGGATGTTGATCTATTCGAGCCGTAATCCGTATCATTACAGGTCACCTAAACCATGATTCATAAATGACCATCAAAAAGTTTTTCGATGCAACCGAAGAGAGTATTAGCCTTAAGCAGGTGAAGGCGCTCATTAAGTCGGGGGCGGATCTGGCAGCAAGGAATCCGGGGAATCACTTCACTCCACTACATACTGCTGCACAATTAGCGAAGAGTCCCGATATATTACAGGCACTGATTGATGCCGGTGCCGATGTCAATGCACGCGGCGAATTCGGGATGACTCCGCTTGATACCGCGGCAGAATGGAATGAAAACCCTGAAATCCTGAAGGTCCTGATTGATGCCGGATCCGATGTCAATGCACGCGGAGACAACGGGATGACCTCAATTTTTAATTCCATCTTAGGCGGAGTCCAGTCCCCGAAGATTCTAAAACTGCTGATTGATGCAGGGGCCAATGTGAACGAAGCCGATGATTATACCCGCACCCCGCTGTGGTTCGCTGCAAAAGACAGCCTTTCACTTGAGACGGTCCGAGTTCTGGTGGAGTCGGGAGCAGATCTGGAAAATTTAGACTCAAATGATCGTACCCCGCTCCACTGGGCCGCCGCCGAAAATACTCTCCCCGAAGTGGTCCAGTTCCTGATTGATGCCGGCGCAAACATCAATGCGAAAGATGAGCGTGGCTGCATTCCCCTGCACTGGGCTGCCGCCCAGAATCCCGTTCTCGAAATTACACAGATCCTGATTGAAGCAGGATCCGATGTGAACGCACGGGATCACTACGACTGGACCCCTCTGATCTGGGCCAAGGAGTATAATGAAAATGCTGAAATGATCCGGCTTCTGCTTGATCTGGGAGCAGATGCCAGTGTACTCGAAGAAGACGACAAAACAGCAATTGACTTAATTCCAGGCCAAAGTCAACTCTCGGGCACAGGACTAGACTGGCTCTTTTCAATGGCAGAGATCGTCGGGGGATCCAGTAAGGACGATGATAAGAAAAGCCCGTGAGAGTACACCGGCACCAGTGATTGAGGTACTTGAGGCAGCTGTAGAACTGTTTCCCTGTATTTCTCACCGCGTTGAACCTTGAGGGTTCTCCTGCCCTCAAAACCATTCAGCCCTCTGTCAGAATAGGCCGCCCCGCAATATTGTGGCGGTTTGGTGTATCTTCTATCGTGATGGAAGAATCCCTGACGGTTGATTCCTCCGTCCTGTCTTACATTCTGTAATCAGGCTCCAGGAGGGCTGTTCACAGGTTTGAATGTGCTCTCCCTGTAATACATTGACATGCTCCCTCCGGTTCGTGCGGGGAGAGATGTCCTGCCCTCAGCACATCTGTGGTGAGGCATCCACACACATGCAACCGTGAGCACACAGTAAATTTCTCTGACATGCATCACTGCACTTCCACCCTTGTGATCGCTGGGCTGCTTGCATCCGGTTGTGCTTCGCCGTCCATGAAAATAACCGAATCCCTGCCGGACGACATGGAACGTGTCTGGATTGGCGCAGACTTTTATGCCAATCGCCTTATGGATTGGCGCTATGCTAACGGGCGGATTGAGTGCATGGAAGGGCGGAGTGCAAAACCGATGCGGACACTCCACCTCCTCACACATTATCTGGGAGAGCAGGCAGAAAAATTCACCATGTCGGTCCAGACCGGTGCCTTAAACCCGGCAGACAGCACCCATGCAAATACGTGGTCCGGATTCCTGCTCGGTGCAGGAGGGCCGGAGATCGACTGGCGAATCTCAAGTCTGGTTCATCACTGGCCCGGCGAAGATGGAGGTTTGATTGTGGGGGTGGATGGTCAGGGGCAGATCATTGTCCGTTCAAATACCAGCTCAGAAGCCCCCAAAGGCCCGCGAGCCGATATTTCCGTTGACGCATGGCCGCTCATTGACCCTGAACGGTCTACCGGAGAGGTTCCCGCTGGAGGTTCCATTGAACTCAACCTGGCCGCCACGCCATCCGGAGATACGTTTGATCTCCAGGTAAACGCATCGGATCCAGAGACCCGTGAGACGTTGTCCGAAGCCCGGTATACCGGATTACCAAACCATTATTTTGTCGGGAATGTTGCACTCATAAGCCATAACAGCCCACTCATGGAAGACCAGGGGTACTGGTTTGATGACTGGAGGATTGGGGGGAGAAAATTTGTGCACGATGCGAACCGGGCATTTGGCCCGGTCCTGTCATCACAGTACACCTTGAGCAAAGGCATATTAAAAATGACCGCCCAAATGCCCCCCGTCGGCGAAATGGATACCCGCACGGTCGGACTGGATCTGCTGCAGGATGGCACATGGACCCCCGCTGCAGCCGCAACCATCATCCCGGACAGCTACACCGCGACCCTCCGCGTAGACAACTTCCAGGCAAGCACAGACATCCCCTACCGGCTGACCTATGATCTGCGTACGGCCAACGGAACCGAAACCTCCTACTATGCCGGCACAATCCGTGCGCCAAAAATTGAAGATCAGGAGTTTGTTCTTGCTTCGCTGAACTGTCAGCATATTTCCAAAGGCCGTGATCTAGTATGGAATCACAGTACAATCTGGTATCCGCATCGTGAACTCACCGCATCGGTCGCCGCACATGATCCTGACCTGCTCTTCTTTGCCGGCGATCAGATCTATGAAGGCGGCCTTGCGGGGATCATCCGTACGCCTCTGGACAAGGCCATTCTGGACTACCATTATCACTGGTACCGGTTTATCTGGTCATTCCGGGACTTGATGCGGGATCGCCCGGCCATTACCATTCCCGATGATCACGACGTATATCACGGGAATATCTGGGGACACGGCGGCAAGAAAGCCGAAGGTCCCTGGCAGCCCCAGTCCGATAACGGAGGCTACATCATGGATGCCCGCTTTGTGAACATGGTTCATCATACTCAGGTATCCAATCTGCCCGATCCCCATGATCCAACCCCCATTGAACAGGATATCAGTGTCTACTATACGGACATGACCTACGGAGATATCAGTTTTGCTGTTGTTGCAGACCGGATGTGGAAATCCGCTCCCCGACTCGTTCTTCCTGAAGCGCAGGTGCGCAATGGCTGGCCGGAAAATCGCGACTACGATGCAACCACCGTCACCGAGGCACATCTCTTGGGGCCCCGGCAACTGAAATTTCTGAACCGGTGGTCACATGAATATCCAGAGAATGTCTGGATGAAGGTCATGCTCTCCCAGACCCTCTTCAGCAACCTTGCCACGCTTCCCGGCGGATTCTATGATGACCGGATCGTGCCGCAAATGCGGTATGCAGAGCCGGGCGAATATATCTCGGATGATCATCTGGGAACCGACATGGATTCCAACGGATGGCCTCAAAGCGGGCGGAACCGCGCCCTGAAGACGATCCGGAAAGGGTTCACGTTTCACGTCGCCGGGGATCAACACCTTGGGAGCTTTGTGCAGTACGGAATTGATGAATTCGGGGATGGACCGAATGCATTCATTTCTCCCGCCATTGCGAATATATGGCCCCGGCGCTGGTTCCCGCCAGATCCCGGAGGGAACCTTGAACCGGATGCACCTCCCTATACGGGCGAGCATATGGACGGCTTCGGGAATCGCATGACGATCCACGCGGTTGCGAATCCAGTCCGAAGCGGACGTTCCCCGGAGGCACTCTATGACCGTGTCCCCGGCTACGGGATTATCCGATTCAAGCGAGATACGCGCACCATCACCGCCGAAGCGTGGCCGCGCTGGATTCACCCATCCGATGAAGATGCAGTGCAATATCCCGGCTGGCCCGTTACCGTCACACAGGAAAGTAATTACGGCCGGGAGGCCGCCGGATACCTGCCCCCTGTTGATGTGAATGGGATCACAGAACCCGTGCTGACGCTCGTCGATGAAAACAGCATGGACACCGTCTACACGATCCGCCCCGCAACCCTGCCCTTCCAAGCCAAGGTCTTTGATATAACCACTTCCTATACCGTCATTATCGGAGATCAGGCGACACATCAAACCTCCCTGACCGGCATCCGGGCAGCGACACGGGAAACTTCCGATACACTGCTAGTAACGTTTTGAACCGACTCTGCTTTTTGCTCCTCTTTTTGGCTGCATGCAGCAATGCACCGCCTAATGTGGTTGTCATCCTGATTGATGATCTGGGATGGAAGGATACCGGCGTATATGGGAGCACTTTCTATGAAACCCCAAATATAGACGGTTTGGCAGCAGAAGGAACCCGTTTTACGCAATTCTATGCCTCCAGTCCCGTCTGCTCTCCAACGCGTGCCAGTATCATGACCGGGAAGCATCCGGCACGCCTCCAGATCACAAACTGGATCGGCGGAATGGCCAACGACCGGCTGCTCCAGGCCGACTATCTACACGCGCTCCCGCTGGAAGAGGTCACCATAGCAGAGGTGTTTCAGGATGCCGGCTACCGTACTGCCTATATCGGAAAATGGCACCTGGGCGCCGGTCACGCACGCCCCGAACATCAGGGGTTTGAAACAGCTTGGGCAACCAATGATGCCGGGCAGCCCGGTTCCTTCTTCGCCCCCTACAAAAACCCAAACTTCCCGGCTTCCAATGTACCCGGTCTCGAAACCGATCCCGACAGCACCTATCTGACGGACCGCCTTACAGACCTTGCTGTAGACTGGATCACCACCGATCAGGAACATCCATTCCTCCTGATCCTGTCCCATTATGCGGTGCATACCCCCATCCAGGCAAAACCCCGGGATGTTCGGCAGTTTGACTCCGGGAATACAGATACGGCATACCAATCCGAGCGCTTCGGTGGTGTCACACGCATGGCACAGGACCACGCAACCTATGCCGCCATGATTGCATCGGTAGATGAAAGCGTTGGACGAATTCTGCAGGCCCTGGAAGACACGGGGCATGGTAAAAATACCATTGTGGTCTTCACCTCCGATAACGGGGGCCTATCCACGTTGAGCGAAAATCGCAGATGGGCTCCGACCGCGAACCTGCCCCTTCGTGCCGGCAAGGGATGGCTGTATGAGGGGGGACTCCGCATTCCCCTGATCATTCAGGGAGTTCAGGATATGCCCCCCACTATGGATCAACCGGGCACTACCGATGACCTGCTTCCGACGCTGGCCGGATTAGCCGGCATCCCAACTCCTGCCCGTATAGACGGCCTGGACCTGTTCAAGATGCCCGTCTCTGAGAGAGTTCTCTACTGGCATTTTCCCCACTATCACGGCTCCGCCAATCGCCCCTCAGGTGCAGTACGCCGCGGCAGATATAAACTCATTGAATGGTTTGAGGACTACCCCGCTGAACTGTATGACCTTGAATCGGATCCGGGCGAAACCACCGATATCAGCCAGTTTGAGCCCAGCGTAACCCAGGACCTGCTCCGCCGCCTGCAATCGTGGCGGGACGAAGTCAATGCACAGATGCCCCGTCCGAATCCAGACTACGCGGACCAACCAGACGGTAACTGACAAACGCAAAATGGCGGCTGTCAGGGCTCCATGACGGGACATTCATCGTCCCCTGACCACCAAACAGATGGGCGATGGTTTTCGGATCCTCGGCAGCCCCCGTACGCATAAGCCGGAGTTTTACATCCTTATTTGCGGGATGCCCGTCTACAGACTTATCGTAGGATAGAAACACGATCCAATTGCCATCCGGTGATGGATGTGCAAACCAGTCTCCGTAGTCATCCTCCGGGGTCACCTGTATCTGATTGCTACCGTCCGGGTCCATACGCCATATTTTCATCTGACCGGTGCGCACAGAGTTAAAATAAATGGTCTGACCGTCCGGGGAGTATTCCGGGCCGTCATCCAGACCCTCAGCATCGGTTAACCGCACCTCTTCGCCGCCATTGCGTCCAATTGCATACACGTCAAAGTTATCGTTCCTCCGAGCGCAGTAAACCAGTTTTTGCCCGTCAGGTGACCAGCCGTGCCAGTAGGATGGCCCTGATTCGGTGACCAGTCGGGGAAGTCCGCCCGCAGCGGGTACAATATAGATGAGCGAGCCCTGATCCGGGTTATTGTGGCTGAGCGCGATCTCGGTCCCGTCAGGGGAATACCCGTGATCGTTGTTGCACCGGTCAGCAAACTGCGTCTCAAGCATTTGGGGGTCTCCGCCACTTACGGGCATATGATAGAGGCGGCCTCCACGGTTATAGAGCAGTGTGAGCGAATCCGGCGACCAGTTGGGCGCTTCAAAATGCTCCTCTGCCTGACGGACAATCTGGCGCTCGCCGGTCTGACTGTTCATGATCTCCAGTGTACTTTCCACAATCCGCTCGCCCGTCACTTCTTTCGCTTCCAGATGAACATTCTCGAATCGGGCCGTGGTCCGTGCAGTGGAGTCGTGTGCACAGGCCACCAGACCTGCATATGCAGTTTGTCGTAAATCCACCGTAATATTAGCGACAACGACTGATCTCTGTGCCGGTCTGTCCAGATAGAGAGAGAACAGATTTGCCGTGCGTTCCAGACGAATGGTTGCCGGCGCACGAACCGGGGGCGTGACCTCATGGGTTTCTCCCCCCTTCGCCGAACGCCACTGCAGCACAATGAGCCCGTCCGCATGAATCAGCGCATCCACATACGCGGCATCTGCATCCAGATCTTCACGTACCATCCATCCTGCCTTGCGGTACGGATGCCCGGTGGTATCTGTGAACGCAACATCCGCTTTCAGGACAAGGTCTCCGCTCACCTCTTTCCATGCAAAAAAGAATTCGTCCCGGGTGCCATAAATGTCTGCACCGCCACCGGTAACCGTATACACTTCCGTATCTTGATCAAAGATGAGATTCCCCTTCAATAAAGGATTTCCCACATCGGTGGATCCGTCAAAAATTCCCGTGGAAACGGGCCCGGTACAGGGCATCAAAAGAATGAAGGTGACCGGAGCAATGGCTCCCGGCCGGTTAAACAGGTTCCCGAACATAGACAGTCAGGTATTTTGGTGTATGCACCGACGCGTGCAGATGCCCCCGTGCCCGCCGCCAGTCGCCGGTGGTGTGGGGTTCATTCTCCCCGGCTAAACAAAATAAAATGGATCCCCGCAGGGCTGGTGCACCACAATCGTACCGGGCAGGCGCGGTTTCAGCCACTCGGCAAGCCACGCCATCCCCGGCTCTTCGCTGAGTGCATGTCCGACCACAATCAGTCCCTTCGGCTGCTCTGCCTGCCAGTTTGCATCACGGATAAATTCGGTGGTTTCCCACTCCCGAACCTCTCCGACCACAAGCACATCCACTTCCGAGAGCATTTCAATCTGCCGCTGTCCACTCGCAGACCCGACAAGTAACCCGACACTGCTGCACGACATTCCTGCGTCCCCCATCACCCGCAGACGCTTTGCACCGAAGCGAACTTTCATGAACTGCGACAGCTCACCGAGCGTAATGGACGGGATCCGGCATAATTGCGGCCGCTCCGGATCCGCATACGCTTCCCAGCCGAGATGCTTCAGTACACCGGTAGCAATACCGTCCGGCCTGTATCCATGCCAGTAATCGTGAAACCGCCACACCACAATCCCATTCTCCTCCAACATCTGCCGCTTTTTTTGATAGACCGGATTTTGCTCAAGCCAGTCTGTCTCATCCAGATGATTATAGTAGGTCGGCTCATGCGTGATGATCAAGTTCACGCCGTGCCGCGCTGCATAGTCAATGGTGCGATGCGTTGCCAAAAAGGTCGTCACAACCCCACGCACCGGCTGAGACGGATCCCCCGATTTTATCGTATCTACGGTTGGCTGCCAGGGAGCACCGGGAACTTCATTCGTAATCAGATTGATCACGTCCTGTATCGTGGGGGCTTTCAGAGGGAGTCCGGCCATGAGGATCCCCCCGCCGGACTGCGCTAAAAACTCTCTCCTTGTAATCATAATGAGATTGGGATGGGTATGACCTTCCAGTAAAGATAGTAAAATATACTGCCATGAGGATGCGTCGTGCTCCGTTAAAATTTGGAGATTGTTCCTAAGACATGGATAAAGGATTTTCTCCAACTGATGTCCAATTGCAATGAATGAGGGTGACCTGCAGACACTGGTTCGGTCCGATTCCGCCTGCCCGCCGTCTTTGTAGCCTGCCGGTCAGGCCATTGATGAACCCGAAGTATGAGGGGATGACGTTACGTGAAGTCACGGAGTGACTGCTTCCGGCAAGAAAAAAACAAACCGCCCCTTCCTGATGGTAAGATCCCATTCCCTTTGCATTTCCCATCCATATCCATTCCTGAATTGCCGCACGGCGGATTCAACAGGCGTAGAACCGATTGGAGCCTTGGCGCAGCGCCTCTGGCATTTTGTCCCTTCTGTTTGTGCGCTCCTCATGAACGCTGAGTTTCGGCGGCGGCGCTGCGTTCGTGAAGAAGACTCCTCGATAATCGTTTCGCCTCGTCAAGACTGTCCACGAAATTCCCGGCGGGAACGTGCTGAAAGACCTTGAGACTGAACTTACCGAATATGGCGCGTAACTTACAAAGCGACCGACCCGGAGAAATCCCATGGATATCTGTATCAGACCGGCCAGCATGACGATGGTGAAGGCCGTTGTCAGGTCGTGGGCATACAGGGTGACGACTGCAGCCATGGTAATCGTCATTGGACCGGTGGGATCGGAGATCTGCGCAGGCGTGCCACCGAACGCGGCGGCAAAGAAACCCACTGCGACTGCACCGTAGACTCCGGCAGCAGGCCCCAGTCCCGGGGCAGCCCCGAAGGCTGACATCATCGGCAACATGACGATTGCGGAAGTGATGCCGCCGAATACGTCATCCCGGAAAGTGTGTCTCATTGATCCGAATGAAAATTCCTGCTTCCCCGAATAATTTAAAGCGCTTCGACCATTATTGTGGAAATCGTTATATCCTGGGAATCTTTGGTACATGTCGGCCTTGCTTTGCCGGGATTGTTCATAGATTGGCGGTCGGTCGTCAATCTATGATTCACAAAATAATATGGGGACGAATGCAAAAGAATCGAGGGAGCGATCCCGGATTGTCCTCCGGTCATGGAAACATCTCTGATTCAAACGGCCAATTGGACGCGCCCAGTCCGCTTCATTCGGTATAAATACATCTATCTCTTCTCAGTTGAGCCGGAACCCTTTCTCAAAAGTTTTGGATTTGCTCTGGAAGTCCCGAAAATTTTCGATCCATGGCGCATGGCGGCCAGAATGCTACGAACATCCTCCCCCGAAACCTAGTCTGCATTCTCAGGGTACCAATCTGAGCCTAGATGCATCGAAATTCGAAAAATCGTTAATTTGGACGTTTCAAAAGAGTTTCTTATCCGTCTCACAATCACATTCTGACATGCTGCGCACCCTCACACTTTCATTTGTTACGCTTTGTACCCTCTCCACGGCGCAGGCACAGACCTGGACTACCCTGGTGGACGGCGACGACCTCTCCGGATGGGAAAAACTCGGGGGAGATGCAACCTATATGGCCTCCGATGGCGAAGTCACCGGAACGACTGCCGAAAATACGCCCAATACATTTCTGGCCACAAAGGAATCCTACGGTGACTTTGCACTCAGTGTTGAAGTATGGGTTGACCCTGATATTAATTCCGGGATTCAGATCCGCAGCGAATCCAAAGAAGACTACCTCAACGGCCGGGTTCATGGATATCAGGTGGAAATTGACCCTAGTCCCCGATCCTGGAGCGGCGGAATCTACGATGAGGCCCGTAGAGGCTGGCTGTATCCGCTTTCGGTGAATGAAGACTGCCGCGGTGCCTTTAACACCGAGGGCTGGAATCTGTACTACGTTGAAGCCATCGGCCATTCCATCCGAACCTGGGTGAATGATGTTCCCTGTGCTGCGCTTTATGATGACATGACCGCATCGGGTTTTATTGCCCTGCAGGTGCACAGCGTTGGCCGAGCCGAGCTCGCCGGCCGTCATGTACGCTGGCGGAATATCCGCATCATGGACGAAAATGTCACCCCGCGTGAATGGACGGGGAATTATGTCGTAAACCTCGTCCCTAATTCGCTCAGTGAGCAGGAGGTTGCGCAGGGGTTTTCCCTGCTATTTGATGGAAGTACGACCGCAGGCTGGCGGGGAGCCGGGAAGGAATCCTTTCCGGAAAAAGGATGGAACGTGATGGACGGTGTCCTGACTGTGGAAGCCTCCGGCGGTGCAGAAGCAGCGCACGGAGGAGATATCGTGACCGTTGAGGAATACTCCACCTTTGAACTTAGTCTGGATTTTAAGATTACCGAAGGGGCAAACAGCGGGATCAAGTACTTCATTACGGAATCCTACGGGAGTGATGCTTCGGCCATCGGTCTGGAGTATCAGATTCTTGATGATGAGCGCCACCCTGATGCGACCGAGGGGGCTGCCGGGAACCGGACGCTGGGATCTCTTTACGACCTGCTTCCCGCGCATGAGGGGAAGATCGTTCGTAAGCCCGGCCAGTGGAACCGGGCACGCATTGTCGTGACGGGAACCCGGGTGGAAGAAACCGTTACCGGAAGTCGCATGACGCAATCCGAATTCAAGGGGGCTCGTGTAGAGCACTGGCTCAATGATCGGAAAGTACTGGAATATGAGCGGGGAACCCCCGTCTTTGATGCGCTGGTGGCCCGCAGTAAATATGTGATCTGGGAGGGGTTCGGACACTGGCCGCAGGGCCATATCCTGTTGCAGGATCATGGAGATGAAGTCCACTTCCGCAGTATCAAAATCCGGCGCATTGATTAAGACGCAGCCATGAGGGGAAAGGGGGAAATATCTTCGTTGAGGACCCGGCTAAATCCTCTGCGATTCCATCTGTAAACCTTAAACCACCATGAGCAAACTTCACTGGGGGATCCTGTCGACCGCTAAGATTGCAACCCAGAAGGTCATTCCCGCAATTCAGCAGAGCCGGCGCGGGAATGTGGAGGCGATCGCTTCCCGAAATTTTGATCGTGCAAAGCACGCCGCAGAAACCCATCAGATTCCCATCCCCTGTGCTGGCTACGAGGATCTGATTCATCTGGATTCTATTGATGCGGTCTACATTCCCTTACCGAATCATCTGCATGTAGAATGGACATCCAGAGCAATCAGGGCAGGAAAACATGTACTGTGTGAAAAACCGCTGGGACTGAATGCAACAGATATAGAAAACCTTCTGAGCATATCCGGGATGTACCCCCGGCAACTGGTTGCCGAGGCGTTCATGTATCGCCATCACCCTCAGTGGCTCCGTGCTCACGAGTTGGTTCAATCCAATGCAATCGGCACACTGCAAAATATCCATGTTCACTTTTCCTACCGAAACAGCGACCCGAACAACATTCGGAACAGGCCGGAGTTCGGCGGCGGGGCACTTATGGATGTTGGATGCTATGGCATTTCGGCCGCCCGCTGGTTCTACGATGCGGAGCCGAACAGAGTGTGTGCACGCATGGCGCACCATCCTGAGTTCAAAACAGACACGGCGACGACGATTCTGATGGATTTTGAGCAGGGAAGTGCAACCGTGGTCTGCGGCACACAGATGCAGCGGTTTCAGCATGTTGCACTGGTGGGCAGCAGAGGAAAAATCATCCTGCGCTCCCCCTTCAATCTCCTCCCGAATGAACCTGCCAGACTGGAACTTTATCAGGATCGTGAGCACTGCACCTACACGCTGAAACCTGTCAATCAGTTTTCTGAGCAGTGTGATGCATTCGCTGCCGCCGTCCACGACGGGCAACCGCTCTGTACTCCAATTCGGGATTCGTTAAAGAATATGCATGTTATTGACGCATGCTTTCAAAGTGCACAGACCAGCACATGGGTTCCCTGTGAGCAGATAACGGATGCATGACTTTCTGTTCCAACCAGCCTCTCAACCCCTTGCATCATGAACCGCCGTGACTGGATCCGCCTCGGTCTTGCAGGCAGTGCCCTGCCGCTTTTTCCTCACCTTTCCCCGATCCATCAGAGGTCGGATCAGCCCCCGATCCGGCTCCACAGTAATGAGAATCCCTATGCACCCGGAGAGGCTGCACGGACAGCGATCCTGGAGGCCATCGGGGAGACCAATCTCTATCCTTATGCACACTATCAGGGTCTGGAAGCAATGATTGCGGTCCGTGAGGGACTTCGCCCCGAACATGTCGTGCTCGGTACCGGGTCTAGCGAAATTCTCCGCATGACCGCAATGGCCTACGGGCTTCAGGGTGGCGAGATCGTGACCGCGTATCCCACCTACGAGGGACTGGAGAACTATGCGAATTCAATTCAGGCGAAGGTTCATCGCGTTCCGCTGAAGGAAGACAAGACCCTTGACCTCGCAGCAATGGATTCCCGAACGACCGAGAATGTTAAGCTGGTTTTTGTCTGTAATCCAAATAATCCAACAGGAACGATTTGCGACAAGGATGAACTGGATGAGTTTTGCCGCAGGGTTTCCAGACGGTCCGTGGTCCTGGTTGATGAGGCCTACCATGAACTGGCCACACATCCCCGATATGGCAGTTCGGCCACTCATATCAGAGCGGGTAAAAACGTGATTGTCTCCCGAACTTTTTCGAAGGTCTACGGCTTGGCCGGGCTGCGTGTGGGCTACGCACTGGCCAACCTAGAGAATGCTGCGCTCCTTCACCGTTACCGCACGGCCATCAATGTTAACATTATGGCCCTTCGGGCCGCGATTGCCTCGCTGGATGATCGCCGGTTCCTGAATTACAGCAGGTCCCAAATTGAAACCACCCGCTCGGAAACCATCCGCCGGCTGCGGGAACTGGGGCACTCGGTGGTTGAATCTCACACCAACTTTGTATTCTTCCATCTTGGCCGCCCCATTCAGGAATTTCAGTACTCCATGGCTTCACATGATATTCTGGTCGGACGGCCGTTCCCGCCCTTTTCGGACTGGTGCCGTCTAAGCATCGGCACCGAGGAAGAGATGTCAAAATTTTTTGATGTATTTGCCGAAGTCATGAACACTCCAACCCGGTAATATTCCCGTTTGACATGCATCTTCAGGGCTTCACGGGGTCTGGACACACGGCCCGTCCTGCCATGGTCATGTTTCTGGGGATCCTGTGGATACTGCCTGTACATGGGCAGGATGCGGGATTCCAATTTGCGCGTGTCTGGTATGAGAGCCATCCGGGGTTCCGGGAAAGTGCATGGGCGACGGATTATCCGACTGCCGAATATAACCTGCATGAAGCGATCAGCCGTACAACGGGGCTCCAACTGGAGGGCCCGCCGGTGGTGGTTTCGTTGAGGGATCCCGGTATTTTTGAGTATGCCGTACTCTACTTGACCGAGCCTGGCTATTGGCGTACCAACGAAGAGGAGGTGGCCAATCTGAGACGTTATCTGGATCGGGGCGGGTTCCTGATTATTGATGATTTTCATGACTACGGGCGCGGATATACGGGGCCGCAGTGGAACAACATGTATGACAATATCAAGCGGGTCTATCCAGATCGGGAGCCCGTTGAACTGACGGCAGATCATCCGGTCTGGCAGATTTATTACGACATTGATCCAGACGCGGCCATCTCCACAAAAAACGGCGGGTTTCGGGGCTGGGGCGAGACGAATTTTGCCCCGGATGACGACATTTATTACGCAGTATTTGATGATGCCGGCCGGCCCATGATCATTATCTGCTATAATCAGGACATTGGAGATGGCTGGGAATGGCCGGGCGGACGCAATCTGGGATCAGCTTCAACGGTGAGTTTCCAGATGGCGATCAACTTCATCTTTTATACGCTCACCCACTAACCATGTACCGTGTGTCAGACATCGTGATCCGGGCACAGTGTGGATACAAAACCGGAGGTTACAGAGATACAGACGAAGTACCTTCACACGATTTTATAGCAACATTAATGGGTATGAACAAGGACTGCGTCCAAAATAAGCGGTACGGCATTCGGATGGGAGCACGGAATGAGATTACTCCCGGTCGGGGCCGTAGTTATCCAGGAACCAGTCACGCATGGATGGGATCGGAATCACAAGGCACCCGTCCAGATCATCCAGTATGCCCTTGTGGAGCGCACGCTTGAAGATGAACTCTGCTTCGCTCTGACCGAAGTCATGTACCAGAAAAGCCATAATTGCGGTACGTGTCTGCGTGTAATCTTCCCGTACAGACGCAAATGCTCTGGCAATACAGGTGCGGTGCTCCTCGAAAAACCCCTTCGCACGGGCTTTGTAGAACTGCGTCCTCCCGTCTCTCCCCTCCTCCAGTACCCCCTGCAGCCCTTCGTTATTCATCTCTCCCTCATGTGCAACCAGATGCCACACCGCGGGCCTTACATACGACATAATATGCTGCGGCCAGCCGTAGGTCTCTGGTGTAATTGCATCAATCCATGGTGCAGGATCCTCCTTCGCCCCGCCATCCTTAATGAGCCAGTCACGAATGATACCCCGCGTATACGCTTCGCGCATCCGCCCCCAAGCCTACGAAGGATCGTGCCTCAAATCTTGACACTCCCATATCGTGGAATACCTCGCTGGTGGTAGATAAACCGGCTGCCGCCAGAATAATGGGACGATTCACCTCTCCATTGTGAATTTTGTCTAGAACAATCTTGGCCCGAGGATGATGTTCGTTCGGGATTTTTTCTGCCACTGTTTGTGCTTCGTCTAAAATGAGCAGCAGTGCATTCTCTCCATCATTTAGCACATCCAGTGTGGTGCGGGGGGCATGTATTTTTCTGGATTCGTATGCTCCGCTACCCTTTGCGCTTCCCAATCCCAAAAGACCTGCTTCCCCCTCCGCGGCCGTGCTCCACCCACTCTCTTTCTGCACCGGATCCCTGTCCTGCCCCAATGCGTCAGGCAACTCGTTCGCATTCCAGAAGACTTCGGGCGTAATCCGCGCAGTCTGCCATTTCTTCGCCGCCGCCACTTCCTGACATTTGGCAAGCAGGGCGGTCTTGCCAGAGCCAGGAGCTCCCTGAATCAGGAAGATCGTACCCGCTCCCTTCTTGGCCGCATCCATCGCCTCCGCAAATTTCTGTAATGCCCCTGTTCGTCCGTGAAAATGCTTGGCGGGGCCTCTGTCCCGTATGCTGGGACCTCGCGGGACAATATCGGAATAATCACTCATGGTCATAAACGTCTTACATCAAAAAACGGATGCCGCCCTAAAACTGTTCCCCTGAACCACAAAAATGCACACGTCGGCTGGACATACCCAATCTGAACAGGTTTAGCGGGATGGTGAATCTCAAGGGGACCGGAATACTCCCTATAAAATCAGGATTTTCCAAAAATCATCGTTTTTGACAACTGATCCTCCCAAATTACATGACTTTCTGGTTTTCCGGGAACTCACTGGACCGCTTTCGCACCAGTTTGTGGATGGCAGTGGCGGGCCTCATCAAATC
Organism: Rhodothermales bacterium; assembly: GCA_022821875.1. Classification (GTDB taxonomy): domain Bacteria; phylum Bacteroidota; class Rhodothermia; order Rhodothermales; family Bin80; genus Bin80. The sequence goes on along the minus strand of JAJECV010000006.1, from coordinate 60,557 downwards.
TGCACCGGGGATCGTTCGCCCCTATTGATACCTGCCGTAAATCGCCAATGCCCGCTCTCTTCCGAATCCTAAATCAATCATCGGATCCGGATAAGTCTGATCCGGTGACAGGTTCCATGATTTTGGAACCGCCTCAAAATAACTTCGCGCGTCCTCATGAGGATCCAAACGCCCCTCCGCAATAAACCGGTCCCTGTAACCGTGGTCGGAATCAAATTTTTTGGCCTGAATCTCAGGATTGTAAATTCGAAAATACGGCGCAGCATCCGGCCCTGAACCCGCTGCCCACTGCCAGCCCATCGCATTGGCGGCAATGTCCCAGTCAATCAGACACTCCCGAAACCACGCCTCCCCGACTCTCCAGTGCGTCATCAGATGTTTGGTCAGAAAACTCGCAACCAGCATGCGTGTGCGATTATGCATCGTGCCGGTCACATACATTTCGCGCATTGCAGCGTCGATCATCTCAATCCCGGTCATGCCCCGCCGCCATATCTCCGCATCGTCATTGTCCTCACGCCACGGGAACTTATCCCACTCCAGCCGCCAGTTCGCATTCACGATATGGGGGGTATGATAGAGAAGATGGTAGGCAAATTCACGCCAAACCAATTCCTTCAGGAAATGCTCCGCCTCCTCTCGGTTTTTGGCCATGTGCAGTGCAGTTATGCCGGCACGCCAGATGGTGCCGGGGGAGATCTCTCCGTAAGCCAGATTCTCAGACAGTCCTGAGGTTGCTTTTCGGCCTGGATAATTTCTGTCTGATTTATAGCGATGGATGGAGGTTTCTGTAAAGTGCTCCAGGCGGTCATGGGCGGCCTGTTCTCCGACCCTTGCAAAACGGGCAACCACTGCTGCGCCGCGATACATCGCAGCACCAAGTTTCCAGTCCGCAAGCAAATCACTGCGCGGCCAGTCCTGCGGGGGGGATAAATCGTCTGGAATACTTAAAGGGAACAGTGGCCCCTCTCGACCTTGTACTGCCCGCCAAAAAGGCGTATACACCCGGTAGTAACCGCACTTCTGCGTACGTACAGTCCACGGTTCAAACAATAGACTGGCATTCACATCCTGAACCTCCACCCTCTGTGCAGCCAGGCCCGCCCGCACCGCTTCATCTCTTTCCATGGACTGCTGATCATAAAGTCTTGACCAGACAATGCGGTTTGCCCCCGTCTCCCGAATCAATTCCTGAAGGACTTCCAGTACATTCCCCCTGCGCAAGAGTAAACGACTATTGCGTTTTTTCAGACTGCCCGCCAAAGAGCGTAAACTCTCGCCAAGCCTCCATTTTGGTGCTGCACCATACGTAGACTCAATCAGGGGATCAAGGATAAATACCGGCCAAACCGGACCCGGCACCGCCAGTGCTGCATGCCATGCGGGCTGATCTCTTAAACGAAGATCACGGCGCAGCCATAAAATGCTGCCTCCCTTCCGAACCAGACCTGTATTCATTCGCTCTCTGTAATCAATTTCGTTAACATCCTGCGGCAGGCGGGATACCCCCGCCCCGCAGCAACCTGCTTTGGCGTAACCCGCCAAAGTACACATGGATGGCGGCCGCAGTCCACACTACTCAACCATAATGGTCACCGGTTCCGAGATCACCGGCGGATTATGCGGAGTATGGGTGTAATCGCCCAGGAGTAATTGAAGCGTATACGTGCCTGGACTTAACTCTAATGCCGTTTCCGTTTGACCAAGTCCAAAATGGATATGGGCCGAATCGGCGGGAATCGGCATATTCATGTCGGGAAGTGCCGCCGCATTCACCAGTAAATGATGATGCCCCGAATTGGGGAATTCAATCCCGGCCGGAGCAACCCCCATACCGGATAAGCCAAACTTGACCGTTACCATTCCACGCTGCACGACATCTCCGTCCTGCGGTGCAATGATATAGGCGGACGCACCCTCCGGCGACTCAGGCCGAGCATACGCGGTTGCAGCCCCTGCCTCGGAGTCCGTCGATGCCTCCTGCGTTTCCGGTTGGCAGGCGGTAATAAGAAATAATGGCAATATCCAGTGCAGTCGCATGGTTCAGGAGTTTTGATTGTTCCCCAAAGATACAGCAGATTTGCGAACTCTCGGCAACCGTCTGCTGCCTTCCGCGTTGCACAGCGCAAGAATCTCTGTAACGACTTGATTGATCTGGCGACTTCCAGCCCCTCTGAAACCCAATCCCTTGGACTGCGGATTGGGTCGTGGCTCCCCAATTCATCAATCCTGGGACTTGACGGCCCGCTTGGAGCGGGCAAAACCTGCTTTGTGCAGGGCCTCGCTCAGGGACTTGGTATTCCTCCTTCAACGCATGTGGTCAGCCCGGCCTATACCCTGATTCAGGAGTATCCTCTGAATGGTCAAACGCTGGTCCACATTGATTTTTACCGGTTAGAGACCTTGACGGACGGGGATTACATGCTCTTTCAGGAACTCTTCGAAAACCCAAATCACATCCTCGTTGTGGAATGGGCCTCCAAATTTCTGCACAAATTGGCAGCCGGGTTTTTACAAATTTCCATTTCACCCGGACAGGATCCCAATCTGAGAAACTTCAGCATATCCTCCACATCTTCCCATTACCGGGAGTTGCTCAATAAACTGTCCGCACATGCAAACCCTGCTCCTTGATACATCCGGCCCCTTTACCACGGTCCTGATCACAAAGGATGGTACGCTCTCCGCCAGCTGCATCCTTCGTGATCGCCCTGCAGAACACCTGCACGAACAAATCCAAACCGCACTGGATACCATTCATAGTTCCCCGCGGGATCTGAACCGGATCGCCGCAGTCGTCGGCCCAGGTTCCTGGACCGGCCTGAATATCGGTGTAACTGCGGCAAAAACCCTCGCACAGGTGCTGCAAATCCCGCTTATCCCTCTCTATACCCTGGACGTATTGGCAGCGAGTGAGGGCAAACCTTCCTGGACACTCATGAATGCCGGACGCAGCCAGTGCTACTACGCACAGCATTCCAGCTCTGGTTCTGCTGAGATGGCCGTGGCACCCATTGACACGGTGACCCGGCAGATCCATACAGATCCGGATTTAACCCGTATTCTTGAATACGGGGATACCTTTAAGGAGCGATTTCCGGGAAACGAGATGTACCGATCTATGGATCGCCTTCCGCCGGATGCTCTGGTTCAGGCTATGCATGCCGCCCCGGGGATCCAGGGGGCCGACATCAAATCGCTCACACCTGTCTACCTGCAGCCGTCTCATGTCGAACAAGATGCATCCCGCTGATCCATGCTGATTTTAGGGATTGACACATCCTGTGACGATACGGGGGCGGCGGTCGTAGAGGACGGGCATCAAGTACGCTCCAATATTGTTGCATCGCAGTATGAAGCGCATGAACGCTTCGGAGGAGTTGTTCCCGTGATTGCGGCCCGGGAGCATACCGCAAACATCAGTTTTATCATTGAGTCCGCACTGGAAACGGCCCGGATCTCGTTCGCGGATCTTGATGCGGTGGCTGTGTCCCATCACCAGGGACTGATGCTGTCACTAGTGGTGGGAGTCTCCGCTGCAAAGTCCATTGCTCTGGCCTGTGATATCCCGCTGATCGGAATCCATCATCTGGAGGGGCATATTTACTCGAACCTCATGGGACGCTCCGATGAACTTCACTTTCCGTTCCTGTGCCTCACGGTTGCAGGAGGACACACTCTCCTGCTCAAGGTCGTTTCTCATGGCACCTACGAACTGCTCGGCCATACACGGGATGATGCAGCCGGGGAGGTTCTGGATAAGGTCGCCCGGCATCTGAACCTGGGCTATCCCGGTGGCGCCGCCATTGAGAAACTGGCCAAAGATGGAAATCCGCACGCCTATTCCTTCCCCCGGCCGCTGATGAACCGCCCCGATGGAGAGTTCAGTTTCAGTGGATTAAAAACCGCCGTCACCGCCGCAATTGACCGGGATCCCGACCTGAACCAGGCAGACCTGTGTGCAAGCTTTCAGCAGGCGGTCATTGACCTGCTGGTTTCCAAAACCATGCGCATTGCACAAAAGCATCAACTCCGCCAGATTACACTGGCCGGCGGGGTTGCCCTCAATACACCGCTGCGAAAAGCGCTGCAGCATGCCGCACAGGAACATGAATACCAAATTTTTACTCCGCCCAGGGACCTGTGCATGGATAACGGAGCCATGGTCGCCGGCGCAGCCTATTCCCTGTATCAGGAACGCGGCCCGGACCCGCTCAGCATTGCTGCACTTGCAAACGCTCCACTCGGAAAAACGGGAATTCGATACCGCCATGAGAGTAAATACAAATAGAGATTACTCGTTGTAAACCCCTTTCAGACGGAGATAGAGTTCCTTAAACTGCTCGTGCAGGCGGGCATATTCGGCTTCCGCCTCTCCGGGAGAGGATTGTTCCTGAACCGTGATGGTTGCATCACAGGCCGTTTGGACGGAATCCCAGATTCCTGCCCCGGTCCCCGCCAGCAGTGCGGCCCCCATGGCCGCGCCTTCAGTCACTTCAACCACACTCAGCGGATGTCGCATGATATCCGAGAGGATCTGGCGCCATAATGGACTCTTTGCCCCGCCACCGGAAATCCTGATCCGTCGGGGAACCGGCAGCCCCGCATCATGGAGAAGTTGCAGATTATCTCTTAATCCGTAGGCAACGCCCTCAAGAACAGCCCTGGTGAGATGACCACGGGTATGCCGGGCGGTCAACCCGATGAAACTGCCCCGGACCAGCGGGTCTGCGTGGGGGGTGCGCTCACCACTGAGGTAGGGCAAAAAGAACAGCCCTTCGCTTCCGGGCGCTACCGCGGCCGCTTCCGCGAGCAACTGCTCAAAAGAAAGACCTCTTGCAAGCGTATCCCGGTACCATTGGAGGCTCCCTGCTGCGCTGAGCATGACCCCCATCATATGCCAGGTTTCAGGTACAGCATGCGGGAAGGCGTGAGCGCGTCCGCGTGATTCCGTGCGTGGATGATTTGAAGGGGCAAACACCACGCCGGATGTGCCCAGCGTCACGGCCCAGGTATCCGGATGAATTGCCCCGACCCCCGCTGCCTGTGCCGCCTGATCTCCGCCGCCTGCATAAATGGGGGTTCCCTTCAGAAGGCCCGTCTCCGATGCACAGGATGAATCCACCATACCTGTCTTCTGCGTTCCCTCGTAGGTTGGCGGAAGCCAGTCTTCCGGGATCTCAAGATCTTTGAGCAAATCCGCCGCCCATGTGCGGGTTGAAAGGTCTAGCAGCAAGGTCCCTCCTGCCCCGGCCCGATCCGTTGCATAGGTGCCGCTGAGTTTCCATCGGATATAATCTTTCGGAAGCAGGACCTGGGCAACTTTTGCGAAGCACTCCGGCTCACGATCCCGAACCCATAAAAGCTTGGGGGCCGTAAACCCCGTAAAGGCATCATTGCCTGTGGTTGCAACCAGGCGATCCAGCCCGATCCGTTCACGGATCAGGTCACACTGCGCACCCGCCCTGCCATCATTCCACAACATGGCCGGGCGGAGCACTTCTCCATGAGCATCCAGAAGAACCAGGCCATGCATCTGCCCGGTTAGCCCAATCGCCTGCACGGTATTCGCATCTACAGACGAAAGGACGCTGCGAATGCTCTCACACATGGCCTGCCACCAGTCTGCGGGATCCTGTTCACTCCAAAGCGGAAACGGGCTGGACAGCCGGTGTTCATTGGATGCCTGTGCAAGGACTGCGCCCTCCGAATTGATACAGACGGCCTTCGATGCTGTGGTGGAGACATCAAGGCCAAGAATACATGGAAGCGCTGACATGGGATGATGAAGTTATTTAGCGGGAAGAAAGGCGCAATTTAAGGAGGTTGTACGCATGGGCATCTAAAATGACATAAATTTCCCACGGTTTGCAAGGAAACATCCCCAACAGCGTGCGTGTGTTCCTATGATCTTATCGGACGGCCGGTGTCTGTCAGATCAAAAGATGCTTCAATCACTTTGGTTACTCACATATCTAAGCCCCGCTGAAACCTATTCCCACGCCCAAAGTTGACCTGATGTCCGAGTTATAAGTAGTAATCTCGTTCAATCTAACCGCCTCGCAGCACAATGACTAAACCCCGAAACACATCTCCTGCTCCAGTGGATGACCTTAAGGAAGCGAAGTACTTCCATGGAAGAAATCGAATATTACGCAAACTCGAAGAACGTATGGAGCAGATCACCCAGGGAGCGCCGGGGACCACCATCCTGATCCAGGCGGAGGCCGGCGCGGGCAAGACCGGTCTGCTGGGTGCGGTCAGGCAGCGGGCCGGATCACGGGGATGGCAGGTTGCCGTCTTACGGCCGCAGGCACTTTGGGACGCAGATATATTGCGCAGCGCACTGGGACAGTCCGAAGCGGAAACCTCTGGCCCGAACCCGACCGTGCTGAGTACGATAGATGTCCTCAAAGAGCAACCGCATCCGCTCCTGCTCCTGCTGGATGAAGCAGAGGCACTCCACGAGATACTGCCTGAACAGTCGCATGAATTCAAGACTGCCTCCCGGTGCCTCAGGGCGATCCACAACGGGCAACTGGAGCGCCCCGTTCTGCTCATTGCAGCCGGACGGGCGCGAAGCCGTGCCGCCCTTGCGCGGCTGCATGTGACCAGGTTCTCCTCTGGATGTTACCTTGAACTGGACCCGCTCACCGATGCGGCGTGCCGTGCGGTGATTCAGGACTGGCTCCAGAGAGAGGGCGGTGCAGAGGGGGATCCCGGTGCGTGGGTGGATGCGATCGCCCCGGAGACCTATGCCTGGCCCCGCCATATCCAGTCCTATGTGGAGCCGGCCGCGGTCTGGCTACGCCAGCATGGCGGTGTGATGACCCCAGAAGGACTCACAAAGGTTCTTGCAGCGGGAGAGGAAAACCGAAACCGATTTTTTGAGGCGCTGGTGCAGGGGATCCCCGAAAAGGATGCCCACTGCATTGCCCAGGCGTTTAAAGATTCGGATCGGGTCTCCGAATCTGACATCATGGATTCTCTGCGGCAGGACTATGACCAGGAGGGCGCACAGGATGCCTATTTCCGTGCACTGGACGAGGGCATCCTGAAGGGCGCAGCTCCCCGCTATGCGATCCCGATCAAGTCATTCCATGACTGGTTTCTGGACAACTATTATTATCCGAACGTCGACCAAACGACGGAGCACGATAGCGGAGAAGTTGAGCCATGAGCCATGCATCTCCGGTAACCCCATCTCATCCATCCCGCACCGGGCATCTGAATCTTTTTGCCCGGCCGAAAGAAGTGCTCCCTGAATACTCGCCTGCCACCCCGACCGTTTCGATGGGATGCTCCAGAGACAGGTATTAGATTTTTCCGAGATTAAGCCCTGTCAGTCCGTGGATAAAGTATGATCACAGAGCGAGGCAACACAACTATGTGTCGTAGATGGTTTGGCTGTTTTGAGCAGTCTAATCCCCAAAAACCGATCCGAAAAGTGCTGTTCAAATTTCCCCGGACTTTATCCACGGGCTGCGATGAGCGAGATTTGCCGGTTGTGCTGCCGGGGGCGGGAACTGACGAATGCGGTGCTCTCCGGCATCATCCAGACAATGCAGGAGAATAGAAAAGATAGATCAGGATATCTCCCCGATATTCTACGCCGGTTGCCGATCACCAAACAACTGGTCAACATTACCCTGCCGGTGCATACACGGATCGAAAGCAGCACACGAACCGGGCACCGCCGATGGGCCCTCCGACGCTACATACGCCATGCCGTCACTGGAAAAGGGCGGCCTCGAAGTACCTGTCCTCATCCTTTTTTCCGAAGAATTCGTCCTGATAAAAAACAGATCATGTTTCTGGAACGGGTCTGCAGCACAATGGTCAGATGCGTGAAGGCGGTGCTCTACGAGATCGTGAGACCGGTCACAGGCCGGATCAACAGGAGACTGATCGCCTCATCCTCTCGGCCATCCGCCTCTATTCAACCCCTACCCGCAGAAGGACGAAACATAGACGGCGGGATCGCCCCTGTCCCATGACAAAAATTGATTTTTTCGGCAATACTGATGCAGGCGGGGACATGCGGACGCGAATGTTTCCGCGGTTCAAGACCATAGAGTCTCATCGCCGATTCATTCGTACACCGTTCACAGATGTACGAAGTAAGCTGGATCAAACTGCGGAAAAATCCCATATTCCTGAGACATTAAGGTGCCGAACACAGGACGGATTGCGTCGAATACTGCTGATGCCACCTTCAATACACGAACGGGGATTATGAAGGCACCATCATCTTATGGGCTGCGTCAGTCTGCAGGATTGTTTCTGGGGCCGTTTTGGATGATTGCAGTACTCATTCTGCCGCCGCCGGACGGGCTGGCAGCGGCTGCATGGTACACAACTGGAGCTGCACTGCTCATGGCCACCTGGTGGATCTGTGAGTCTATCCCGATTCCGGCCACCTCTCTTTTACCTCTGGTGTTATTCCCCGTGTTCGGTGTGCGCTCTCTGGAAGAAACCGCAACGCCGTATGCCCATCCGATCATCTACTTATTCATGGGAGGGTTCATGATTGCTCTGGGCATGATGCGATGGGGGTTGCACCGGCGGATTGCCATGTGGATTATCTCCCGTGCAGGTACGGGCCCCCGGGCTTTAATTGCGGGATTTATGATTGCAACCGCGGGCCTGAGTATGTGGGTCAGCAATACCGCCACCACGTTGATGATGCTGCCGGTTGCCCTTTCCGTCATTGCACTGGCCGATACAGAGAGCAGCGGCGAACGATTCAGGCACCACTTTGCCGTTGCATTGCTGTTAGGCATTGCCTATGCAGCAAATATCGGCGGGATGGGCACCCTCATTGGTACGATCCCCAACGCATTTATCAGCGCGTTCTTCGAAAGCGAATACGGCTATACGATTACCTTTACAAAATGGATGTCCGTTGGCGTACCGATTGTTTTGATTGGTGTACCTCTGGTATTTTTCATGATCACCCGAATTCTCTACTCTTTTGCAAAAGATGATCTGGTTGGAAGTACCGATCTGATTGAACGGGAGCAGAGCAAACTCGGACCCATGAAGAAGGGGGAGAAAATTGTGGGGATTGTTTTTCTGATCACTGCGACCCTGTGGATCACACGCCCGCTGCTGACTCCGTTGGTTCCTGGTCTCACGGATGCCGGGATTGCAATGATTGGGGGCTTATCGCTGTTTGTCATTCCGGTTGACTTCAAGCGGGGGATTTTTGTGCAGGACTGGGAAACCGCAAAGAAACTGCCCTGGGGAGCATTGATCCTGATTGGTGGAGGCCTCAGCCTGGCAGGTGCGGTTTCCGGGAGCGGGCTCGCTTCCTGGCTTGGGGAATCCCTGGAGCCGCTGCAGCAGTTCCCGGCAATCCTGATCATTCTTCTGACCACCGGAATCATTGTCTTTCTTACAGAGATCACCAGCAATACGGCAACCACCGCAACGTTCCTGCCCGTTTTGGCGGCTCTGGCATTAGCGGTCGGAGAAAATCCGCTGCTCATGGCTATTCCTGCAGCTCTGGCAGCCAGTTGTGCGTTTATGCTTCCCGTGGCAACACCGCCTAATGCAATCGTATACGGGAGTGAGCGCGTGACGGTCTTTGAGATGGCCCGTGCAGGGCTTGCCCTTAACTTCGTGTTCCTTGTATTGATTACCGTCTGTGCCTATTCACTGATATTGTGGGTCTTTGGAATTGAGACCGGAACGATTCCGGAGTGGGCCATGTAATCCGGTTTATTCTCTGATCCAATCACGAACCCTTACCCCTATCCAGAATGAAACGCTGCGTTACTTTCGGTGAAATCATGTTGAGGCTTTCCACGCCGGGATTTCAGCGATTCACCCAGGCATCCTCTTTTGATGCATGTTATGGCGGGGCGGAAGCCAATGTTGCGGCTTCGCTGTCCCAGTTCGGGATCCCGGTCTCATTTGTATCCCGGGTCCCCTCCAGTGAATTGGGAACCGGTGCTATCCAGTCCCTTCGTGCCTTGGGGATTGACACGCAATTTGTCCATCGGGGCGGGGATCGGCTGGGGATCTATTTCCTTGAAACCGGTGCATCTGCCCGGGCAAGCAAGGTGCTTTATGATCGTGCACACTCAGGGATTGCGTCCATCACCCCCGGGATGATTGACTGGGACCGGGTCTTTGCGGGGGCATCCTGGTTCCACTGGACGGGCATTACCCCTGCGATCTCTGAAACCGCTGCATTGACCGTTCAGGAAGCGCTGGAGGCGGCCCGCCGCCGGGGGCTGATGATTTCGGTGGATCTTAATTACCGGGCCCGTCTCTGGAAATGGGGAAAGACACCTGCCGAGGTGATGCCTGAACTGGTTTCTTTCTGTGATGTGATTATCGGCAATGAGGAGGATGCACAAAAAGTTTTTGGCATTCATCCTGAGGGTGTAGATGTTCATCGCGGCCACCTGGATGCGTCCGCCTACGAATCGGTGGGGAAGCAGCTGACAGATCGTTTTGTTCACTGCAGGCGTGCCGTGATCACCCTCAGAAGTTCCATCAGTGCTTCACACAATGTCTGGTCTGCCGTTCTCTGGAACGGATCCGAACTGCTCCATGGCCCCACCTATGAAGTTGTGCCGATTGTGGACCGGGTTGGCGGGGGGGATGCATTTGGTGCGGGCCTCATCTACGGGCTTTTAACCTTTGACGGAGACAATCAGCGTGCACTTGATTTTGGGGTTGCGGCCTCGTGTCTGAAGCACACCATTCCCGGCGACTTCAACCGGGTAACGGTCGCCGAGGTGGAAAAACTGCTTTCGGGGGACGCATCCGGGCGCGTCAGCCGCTAAGCTTCGCATCCATCAAAGAGCGACATCTGATGCCCTGAGATAACACGATTGACCTGAACATAGATTAAAGTTAATGTTGTTAGACACTTTACCTTGACTTCTTACTCATTTTCCTGCGCAAAGGATTTGTAGTAATCCATGATAACGTTATTCTCAATGGCTGCCCCCTCACCGTATCGCTTAATCGTTATGTCCCATGGACTCCCCGGCCGGTGTGTTAGACTGGATAAATAAAGCCCGTCGTACTTGCCATATACGTCTGTGACTCGGTTAATGATTTTAAGTGGAGTTTCCGCGAATATATCTCTCGGCCGCCGCACAGTTTTCAAAATGGGTGAATACCCGTACCTCTTATATTTATGGTAGATTTCGGGCACCACCGGTCCATATTTCCATGCCTCAACATCATCACGGAACAGGGGCATTTCGCAAATCCCGAGCGTCCAGCCATGGCTGATATAGGACAACTTGAGTATCTGCATCGGAGTGAGATACCTGCCTCTTTGGCTTGCAATCCAAAGAATTTGAGAAGCAGTCTTTAGTGCTTCCGGGACTTGATTTGCCATGGTTATAAATTTTGGAGAAATCGTATCGGATGATGGTTGGTGCTAAAAATTACTGAAGGAGTATCCCCATACCATGGCGAAGTTTGCCATTAACCCGGCTCAATTCAAGAAATTTCCGATATTCCATCAAGCAGTGTTAGCGGGAAACAGTTTACGATGCCTCTGACTGACGGCGGTCATGAGCGTGGAACCCGCCGGAATTCGGCATTCAGTCAACCGAAAACCCAATTCTGATCTATCCAAAATCGCCTGTGGAGACACCTGTTTTCCAGTATCCCCCTGACGACTGCCTTTGTATGCCCGGGAGGATTCGAACCCCCGACCTTCTGATCCGTAGTCAGACGCTCTATCCAGCTGAGCTACGGGCACTAGTGCAATGCCACGGTATTACTCCAATCACGAAAAGCTGTTCCCGTTAGATTCAGAAGTATATGGTTGATGTCATCATTGCGGGATCTGGACTCGGGGGCAGCTGTGCAGCATTGTGGCTTTCCGAATCAAACAGCGTCACGTTACTCTCTGGAACAGCTCCGGCAGCCTCTGCTGTTGCCGCGGGGCTGGTCAACCCGCTGGCAGGACAGCGCATGGGAGGATTTCCGAATGCCTGGACCGCTTATGAGGATTTTCAGCATACGCTGCACCGGGCGAATGCACTTGAGATGTACAATCCATGCGGGATTCTGCGCCCTGCCCTCAACGAGACCCAGGCTTCACTTTTTTTTGTGATCTCCCAAACCAATCCTGATTCATTGATCTGGCTTGAGTCCGACCAGATCGATGAAATGTATCCATCCATCACAGCCCCGTTCGGCGCGACCATTACAAAGGGAGGGGTGGCGGATATATCAAAGTTGCTGGATCAAATGGCCACCACACTGATGCCCCGCTGCAATGTGATCCATCAGAATCTTACCGATTGGGAAGACCATGGATCGGAGGTCACCGTGATGCTGGACTCAGAGACTTCCCTGCAAACAAGGAAACTGATTCTTGCAGTCGGTGCTGAATACCAATTCCTCTCAAAACTGAAAAACCTGCACCTGCATTGCACCAAGGGGCAACTTGTGCATGTATCCATGTCAACTGATCTGCCACTTCCGGTCAGCGGGGCCGGCTACGCAGTTCCAGCCGGGAACAAACTGATTCTCGGAACCACCTATGAACACTCCTATAAGGATCTGGAACCTACAAATGAGGGGATTACAAAAATCCTTGCTCTAACAAAGCGCATGATCCCTTCTGTGGCATCGGCAAAAATTTTAGGTGCATCTGCGGGGATCCGGGTTGGCGTTCCTGAAACCAGGCTCCCAATGGTCGACCAGTTAACCCGCAATGTCTGGATCCTGACGGGGCTGGGATCCAAGGGAATATTACTGGCATCACATATCGGACGAAACCTTGAAACTTGGCTAAAAACTCCTTTGAGCGTACCCGATGAGTTCCGCCTGCGGAATAATTAACGGGTTCAAAGCGTAGAAGCCCCTGAATGGGTGATTCCATCACTCTATACGTTAAATTCGAACTCAATCAATTTCTTTACCAATGGCTGAAGTGCTTAATCCCACAATTGCTGACATCCTTGAGGATTCAGCAGAACATCTTTTAACGCATACGTGCACCACAATCCCGCACGAGAACCTGCATCTGCCAGGGCCTGATTTTGTGGATGCTGTCTGGACAGACTCAGACCGGAATCCCCGTGTGCTGCGCTCACTGCATACCCTGTTCAACTCTGGGCGACTGGCTGGAACGGGCTACGTATCCATCCTTCCTGTTGACCAGGGAATTGAGCATTCCGCAGGTGCGTCCTTCGCACCAAACCCCGTATATTTTGACCCCGAAAACATTGTCCGCCTAGCAATTGAAGGGGGCTGTAATGGCGTGGCTTCCACGTATGGTGTCCTGGGGGCTGTCGCACGCAAGTATGCGCACAAGATTCCTTTCATCCTGAAATTCAATCACAACGAACTGCTGAGTTACCCCAATACACATGACCAGATCCCCTTTGCCAGCATCCAGAATGCGTGGGATATGGGCTGTATTGGGGTCGGGGCCACCATTTATTTTGGATCAGAGGGGTCCAACCGGCAGATTCAGGAAGTAACGGAAGCATTTTCGTATGCTCATGAACTTGGGATGCTGACGATTCTCTGGTGTTATGTGCGCAACAGCGCCTTCAAGATTGATGGTGTCAACCATGAGGCATCTGCCGACCTCACCGGTCAGGCAAACCACCTGGGCGTGACCATTGAAGCTGACATCATTAAACAGAAACAGCCCACCTCCAATGGAGGGTATGCGGCGTTGAATTATGGTGGATCCAGTTACGGCAAGTTTGATGAGCGCATTTACACGAAACTGGCGAGCGACCATCCGATTGACCTCACCCGGTATCAGGTTGCCAACTGCTATATGGGCCGTTGCGGGCTGATCAACTCTGGCGGTGCATCTGGATCCAATGATTTACAGCAGGCGGTCAAGACTGCCGTAATTAATAAGCGTGCCGGCGGTATGGGGTTGATTTCCGGCCGGAAGGCATTCCAGCGTCCGATGGACGATGGCGTTGGCATCCTGAACGCAATCCAGGATGTCTACCTTGATTCATCCGTCACTGTGGCATAGCAGTGCTGAACCGATTGAGCCAGCATTCCCCCGGCAGATCCGGGGGAACGCTGTGCTTTTGTGCTCACCGGGCATCCGCCTGCATCCCCCCGGATGGATGGTTTGCAGGGTGCTCAACCCTCCTGCTCCCTGCCCCATGTGATCATCCACCAATACAAAACTGACGCAGCACTCCACACCAACGGAATTCCAGGTTTGGGGATATGGAAATTTTTTTACGTTAATTTATGTATATTATATCAGAATCCACATTGTTGTCAACGAATTTTTTAAGTCATAAAAGGCAAAAACATGGATCCGTTCGGCGGTACATGGACCAAAATAAAACTTGATATCCTGAAAAGATATCTTGATGCATATACGACCGCGCTCAAGAATCAGCATTTCGATTTACTGTACATCGATGCGTTTGCCGGTTCAGGATCGCTGGAACTTAAAATGCAGGGTTCTGACCGAACAGATTGGCATTCATTTAGAGATGGATCCGCTAAAATTGCCATGGATATAGCCGACAAACCCTTTGATGAGTTGATCTTTGTTGAACAAGACAAAGGGAAATGCGACCGTTTACAGTCCTTAAAGGGGAGCAGACCGAATAGAAACGTCATCATCGAGAATACCGATGCGAATGCTTATCTTCAAAATCTTCAGAGGAATTGGCAGAAATGGCGAGGGGTGCTATTCCTTGATCCTTTCGGGACACAGGTTGAATGGGACACCTTGAAGAAGATTGCCGGCTGTAAAGCACTTGATATCTGGATTCTTTTCCCCTCATCTACAGTCGCACGGATGCTACCAACATCAAACATTCCCGATGAGATTAATCCGAAATGGGCAGATACGTTGAACCGGGTTTATGGTGATGAGGGCTGGCGAGACCTTTATCAAGAAAGTCCACAATGCGAACTGTTTGATGAGCCTAGAACCGTGCGACAGATAGGTGTTGGGAATCTGATCAATATCTACAAGGATCGGCTGCAAGGACTATTCAAGAGCAGGTTGCTTGAACAATCCGCTACGCTTAGGAATTCTAGGAGATCACCGTTATACGAATTCATCTTCTGCGTTGGAAGCGACAGTGATAGGGCGATTGGAACCGCAAAGAGAATTGCGAAACATCTTCTGAATCTGTCTAGGATGGGGACTTCGTGATGTCAACACAGTCCGGCATTGAGTGGACAGAGACAACCTGGAACCCGGTTACAGGTTGTACCAAGATCAGCCATGGATGTAAATTCTGCTACGCGGATCGTATGGCGAAGCGGCTTCAGGCGATGGGGGTGGACAAATACCGTAACGGATTCTCCGTTACCATGCATCCCTCCACACTCAAAGATCCGCTGAAATGGCGTAAACCACGCCTCGTTTTTGTCAATTCGATGTCTGATCTCTTCCATGAGGAGGTTTCCTTGTCGTTCATCAAAGCCGTTTTTGAAACAATGAACCAAGCCTCGCATCATACTTTTCAGGTACTCACAAAAAGGCCAAATCGTGTTCTTGATCTCAATCAGCACCTAACATGGAGCCCAAACATTTGGCTTGGGACCAGCATTGAGTCGCAACGCTGGCAGTTTCGCCTTGAAGAACTCAGAGCCACTGGGGCACAAACCAAATTTTTGTCACTTGAGCCACTGCTTGGTCCTCTTTCTGGTATTCCCCTGAATGGGATTGATTGGGTCATTGTTGGAGGAGAATCTGGGCCGGGTGCAAGACCCATGGAGCCGGATTGGGTCCGGGAAATTCGTGACGACTGTCTACAAAAGGACATCCCATTTTTCTTCAAACAGTGGGGAGGAGTCTTCAAAAAACGTACAGGGCGCGTATTAGATGGTCGCACATGGGACCAAATGCCAGTGTGCTGACTTAGTTGACATTAATACACTGGCCCAGCGGAGACATGGAATTTTATGCTTGAAGATCATGATTTAATGTTATAACATTGCACCACATATGTAATCACCGTTAACGGGCGTAAAGAAGAAGTGAGTGATGATGAACTCTCGTTTGATGGACTTGTAGACCTTGCGTTCCCGAATCATGTAAGGGGACCAATGATTGTATTTACCATCACGTTTCGAGAGGCTAGAGGTACTATAACAGAGGGAGAACTGGACGAAGGACAGAGAGTATAGGGTTGCGACGGGATGATTGTAAATGTCACAAGAACTGACCAATCATAGAGAAGACCTCAAGCGTTTAGTCAGGGATGGCTACGAATTAGAGGTTCGTTCTGGATTTTTGATCCTGCATTGAGTTCTTATGTTTCAACGGAAAAGATCGTGAAATACGAACAGTTCGTCTGTGCTTTTGGTGGGGGAGTGGGCCGACTCCAGATCATCATGTCTGAACTTAATTCAGGTATCCGTACGAAAATTGAACATCTCCAGTCATGGCCAATATGAAATGGGAACCATAGCCCCAAAGCAATGTACCAGCAATTGAACTATCTTCAGAAACATGATTAACACACTTACGATTGCTCGTGAACTCACCAAATCAGGGATTAAGCGAGAACAAGCTGAAGCCATTGCAGATGTCGTTGCAGATGCCGTTAGCCATCAGAACGGGAATCTCGCAACCACGGAGTTCGTGCGTACTCATGTTGGTGAATTGCAGAAAGGCACGGATGGTAAAATAGACTCCATACGCGTGGAAATTGGCGATTTGCGTGTGGAAATCAGTGACTTGCGTGTGGAAATCAGTGGGTTGCGTGTAGAAATCAGTGCTCTGGATGCAAAAATCAGTGCTACTGAGGTTCGGATCGTGCGCTGGTTAATCGGAATAGGCCTGACCTTAGGACTCTTTCAGGGGGCGCTCCAATTATTTTCATAGAACGGCTCTTTTTGAGCGCTGACATTCTGATTCGGACTTATATCCCTCCGCGCTGTTGTATCTCACCGCCGCGCAAAATTTGATGTGCCCCCATACGCCCACTTGCGGATACACCGCAATTTGGTTCCGGTTGATGAGCGTGATTCGAGAGCTGCAGCCCCCGGAATCACGAACAACCCGGACATAGAATGGTAGGGGATTCACAGACTCCTGTGCATATGGCCCGCGCTGTTCCGTTGATTCTTGCCGTCGCAGTTTCTGGGCTGCCGCCTTATTGACCAGATCACCCTGGAAGACTGTAAAGTTCTGGAAAAACTCTTCTACGAGACCGACGGATTTAACTGGCGGAATGTGCGCGGATGGCTTCGAACAAATCAGCCATGTGACTGGTAACTATTACGATGAAAACGATCACCTGTTACGATTGAAAGCGATCAGCGATTACGATCCAACAGGAGAGATCTCGCAAATAGCCCGGTATCTGGGAAAGTTGAGTCCGTCAGTTCTTGAATCAAAAGAAATCAGACATTAATGTCCGCAAGGATGCAGCTTCTTGAGTAGATCCTCTTCTTCAATCGAAGAACCGAATTTTGCAGTCAATCCTGCATTCTGGCTTCTGATCTATACAT
The DNA here is from genome assembly GCA_022821875.1 of Rhodothermales bacterium. GTDB lineage: Bacteria > Bacteroidota > Rhodothermia > Rhodothermales > Bin80 > Bin80. The sequence goes on along the minus strand of JAJECV010000006.1, from coordinate 43,109 downwards.
GTATGAACCGATCTTGCAACGATGTGGATTGCATGCATGGGTTCCAATTCCACGAATATTCAGACGTTTCCTTTTTCGTAATGTGACGGTCTATACTGTATCTTATAGCGTAGTAACCCGTTACCGGAACTGTAACCCATAAAATTACTATGCAGGATCTACAGCAGGCATCAGAATTTGACCGGCACGCCGCGCATTACCCCGAATGGGCCCGGATGCTGGCCCGAAAGTACTTCACGAAAACATTGATTCAGTTCATCCTTCATGGGAATGTGCGTGACCTTGTGCGGCATGAAAACCCCGAATCCGGGAAGGCTGACTATATCGGACTGACCCACTTTCTGGCAAATGAACTGTTTGCGGCCAGAGATCTCGTAGTGTTTTATGACCGGGCGGCAGGGATCCATTTCCTGAACGCAGACATGCAAAAAGACTTTAACCGTGCAGTCTCAGGACATGACAGCCTGTATGGAACCGAGTTTGCAAAAAAACGGCCCCGTAACCCGTCACAGGTTCTATCCATCCTTGACAACTACTTCCGGCTGCGCCTCGGATCCCGAAAACGGATTGCCTGCATCATTGACTATGCCGAAACCATTATTCCAATGGCAGAGGCCTCCATGTATTCCGCCGAAGATCGAAGTGCACTCGTAAATTTACAGCGCTGGGCGCATGATCCGCTGTTTCTAGAGCATGACTTTACAATTTGCCTGATTACAGAAAACCTGAGTGACCTCAATCAGCAGCATGTACAAAGCCCCTGGACTGCCGAGATCAATATCCCCCTCCCCGAGAAAGAAGATCGTCTTGCATTTGCAGAGTGGGCGACAAAAGATTCCATGCCTGTCTTTGAAGAACATTCTGATCTTGGACTGGAAGAATTTTCACAGAACACCCCCGGCCTCGGATATACGCAACTGCAAACCATCCTTGCAGACACGCTGGAAAACAAAACCCATCTGAGTTTTGACCATCTATCCACGCTCAAAAAGTCTTTGATTGAGGAGTCTGCCTTTGGGATGCTGGAATTTGTAGAATCCAGTACTGGGCTGGATGATGTCGCCGGACATTCTGAAGCAAAAGCGCACCTGCGTCAGGCGGCATCTGCCTTAAAGCAGGGAATGCACGAGGTGATGCCAATGGGATATCTAGTGAGCGGACCGGTTGGAACAGGAAAAACTTTTATGATTACCTGCTTTGCCAACGATATTGGAATCCCCATGGTAAAGCTTAAGAACTTTCGCTCTCAATGGCAGGGACAGACCGAAGGCAATCTGGAACGGATCCTGAATCTTCTGGAAGCCATGCCGCCGGTTGCGGTGATGATTGACGAAGCAGATGCAGCACTGGGGAATCGGGATGCGGAAGGAGATTCGGGGGTCTCCAAGCGCGTTTTCGGGCAGATTGCCTCTTTTATGAGCAAACCGGAACACCGCGGGCGAATCATATTCTTTCTGATCACGGCACGCCCCGACCTGATGCCGGTTGACCTCAAACGCCAAGGAAGAGCGGAAGAACATATTGCGCTCTTTTACCCCTCTACCCAGGAAGATCGTCTTGAACTGCTGCGCGTAATGATGCGCAGAACAAAGATTGATCTTCCCGAAGCATCTATCCCCAAAGCTCTGTTAAATGGAAAGACGATCTACAGTGGGGCCGATATGGAGGCACTGCTGACACGCGCAAAATTTCAGGCTGCTGCGATTCATGGCGATCCCGGTGCTGTCACCGCCGAAATCCTGACCTCCGTTGTAGAAGACTTTATTCCGCCGGAGAATACCGAGGAAAAAGAACTCCAGGCGCTGGTGGCGGTACTGGAAAGTACAAGCAAAGAGGCACTGCCTGAAATATATCGGTCTATGGACCGTGCGAAAATTGTTCAGCGTGTATCTCAATTAAAGTTGAACCTCACATAAGCATGCTTTTGATAGACCTGCAGTCCGTATATTGTCTTAACCACTCCTCACTGCAGTCTATCATGCGTATTCACTACTTTGTCTTTGCTGCCACAGCATGCTGTATTCTTTTGATGAATCTGCCTGTAAAGGCACAGGTCAATAGCGGAGAGTCGGTTCCTGATGTGACGCGAACCATTGCGCTTACGAACGCAAAGATCATCCCGTCTCCCGGACAGGTTCAGGAACGAAGCAATGTGATCATTCGGGATGGCCTGATCATCGCAGTCGGACCTGATGCAGCGATCCCCTTTGATGCCTTTGAAATACCCGCAGACTCGCTGACGGTCTATGCCGGCTTCATTGATGGCCTTTCACATACAGGGATTCCTCAACCAAAACAGCAACCCGAACAGGAGCGCCCGGACGATCCTGCCAACCCGCCAGACGAATTAGCGGGGATCCTGCCATACCGGGATGTGCGGCCTTTACTTGACCCCAAAGACAAGCGTATTGCTTCTATGCGGGAGTCCGGCTTCACGGCTGCACATGTCGTTCCCAGGGGTCGTATGCTCCCCGGTGTCGGAGCCATTATTCTCCTTGGAGGCGACACCCCTAACGAAATGGTGTATCAAGGAGAAACTGCATTGTATGCACAACTGAGCGGAGCACGCAGAATGTACCCGGGAACCGACATGGCGGTCATTGCAAAACTGCGTCAACTCTATAAGGAATCTGAGCGGCGACACCGGGCTGACCGATTATACCGTGAAGATCCAACGGGACTTGAGCGTCCACAATACGATCCCGTCCACTATGCCATGTTTCCTGTACTGGAAGGGGAACGGCCGATTTTCTTTCATACTGATGGGGTCCTTGATCTGCACCGCGTATTGTCTGTCCAGGAAGAACTGGGATTCCCTGCCGTACTTACAGGGCTCAGCCAGAGTTTTGATGCAATAGATAAACTAAAATCGGCAGACCTGCCCCTTCTGCTAACTCTTGAACTTCCAAAAGAGCCAAAACAAAACAAAAAGGAGCCGCCGGCAGATTCTACGGAAACTCCCCCGACGGATGCTCCGGCTGAACTGCCTGAAATTATGCATCTGGACTACGATCCTGATCATCGTGTCACCTCATTCACGGATCTGGAATCGGAGAAAGCAAATCTGGAAGCCCGCCGCACCATCGCTTATAAGACCCATGTCGGCAATGCCGCGGTACTTGAATCCGAAGGGCTTTCCTTTGGATTTTCAACAGGTAGTGCATCTCCCTCCGATCTTCTGACCAACGTCAGAAAGATGATCGAAGAGGGGCTTTCGGAAAATGCTGCTCTGGCTGCCCTCACCACCACACCAGCGCAAATCCTCGGACTTACTTCCAGTATGGGAACCGTTGAGGTGGGGAAAATGGGCAATCTGGTGGTTACCAGAGGATCCATCTTTGATGAAGAGGGGCAGGTTAAGTATGTCTTCGTAGATGGACGCAAATATGAAATAGAGCCGCCAAAAAAAACTTCCGGCAGCGATGCTGACGCAGAGGCGAATCCTGCCGGAACATGGTCACTCAGTATCTCATCGCCCGATGGAGAGATTGCGGGAACACTCACCATCAGTGGATCAGATGATGACTGGTCCGGCACTTTAATCGTGGACATTACACCAGAGACATCCCAACTTGAATCTATTGCCATGAATGGTAATGTGCTGACCTTTTCCTTTGATGCGGGAGAGTTTGGCAACATCACTTCTTCACTCACATTAGATGCCAATTCAATAAATGGCTCTTTTGATGTTCCCGATATTGGTCCGGTATCCGTATCTGGTACGCGAACATCCGGACCCGAGAAATCAACCACAGTCCAATGACGGATAGAATGAGACTTAAAACGGTTTTTTTCATCGCACTGCTTTCTGTTGCGATAAATTCTGCGGCGCAGGAACTCCCCACCGGGGACCTGCTGATCCGTAATGCCACTGTGTTGACCGTCACGAATGGAACCATGGAAAACACGGATGTGCTGATACGAGACGGGATTATCGCTGCGGTCGGTGAACAGTTGAATGCGCCACAGGATACCCCTGTCATTGATGCCACCGGCATGTATGTGATGCCGGGAATTATTGATGCGCACTCGCATATCGGCATCAGCAATGTGAACGAGTCTTCTGCTCCTGTCACGGCTCAGGTCTCCGTCGGGGATGTCCTTAATCCCTACAGTATTGCGATCTATCGCGCATTGGCAGGGGGAGTAACCGCTTCGCATGTGATGCATGGATCCGCCAATGTAATTGGAGGACAGAATGAAACGATCAAGCACCGCTGGGGGCTTCTGGACCCCGATGAACTACGCATGGCGGGGGCACCGCGCACCATTAAATTCGCCCTCGGAGAAAATCCTACCCGTGTACACGGCCGCGGAAATAACAAACGCCCCGCATCCCGTATGGGCGTTGAATATGTACTGCGTGAGACATTTGCAAAAGCAGAGCGCTATCGGGAGGCCTGGGCTCAGTACGAGGAGGACGTAAAAACAAATCCGCGTGCGATCCCCCCTGCCTATAACAGCCAATTGGAGATTATGGCGGACATCCTCAATGGAGATATTATGATTCACTGTCACTCTTATCGAGCAGACGAAATTCTGATGCTTCTGGGAGTTCTGGAAGATTTTGGTATTGACCAAATCACTCTGCAGCATGTCAATGAGGGATTCAAGATTGCCCCTGAACTTGCCGAATTTGGCGCTACCGCCTCCGTGTTTGCTGACTGGTGGGGATATAAGTTTGAGGTCTATTATTCAACCGCCTATAACGCGGCAATCCTGACCCGCAACGGGGTGCTCACCTCCATTAACTCCGACTCGGGAGAACTGAATCGTCACCTGTACCATGAGGCAGCAAAATCCCAGAAATACGGTGACCTCACCGATGACGAGGCGCTGGCACTCATCACGATCAATCCGGCTATTCAACTCGGCATTGGTGACCGCATCGGTTCTATTGAGGTCGGTAAGGAGGGGGATTTAGCGATCTTTGACCGTCACCCGCTCTCCATCTATGCAATCAACCAAAAGACGGTCGTTGACGGTATTGTCTACTTTGATATTGAAGAAGATGCCGATGATATGCGCTTAATCGTAGATCCCGAAAGTACCGTTGATACGGCGGTCATTCATTCGCACGAAGATACACACCAGTGCCTGTATGAAGGATCACTGGACCTTTATGACTTTCTGGAAAGTAATTAATGATGTCCCTTTTGTATTCACTGCTTACTGCTGCTGTCTTGCTGATCCCCCCGTCTTCCTGGAAGACAGATACGGTGACGGCACTCACCAATGCACGGATTATCACCATCACGCAGGGAACCATTGAAAATGGCACGATCCTGATTCAGGACGGTACGATCATTCAGATTGGCACCGGCGTAGACATCCCGGAGGATGCGAGGGTAATTGATCTGGAGGGGCTGAGCATATATCCCGGCATGATTGACTCGGGAACACAGATGGGGCTTGTAGAGGTAGGATCACTACCGGAAACCCGTGACGCTTCGGAGCTCGGCGATCTGTCACCGCAGATGAAAGCCCTTACCGCGGTTAATCCGAATGGGGTTGCGATTCCGGTTACACGGGTCAGCGGCGTAACGACGGTCCTCACTGTCCCGTCCGGCGGCATGCTTCCTGGACAGGCCGCATTGATCAACCTTCACGGATACACCCCGCAACAGATGTTTGCCGGATTTGAGGGGGTTGTTTTGCGTTTTCCTGCTACAGGCCGCAGGGGGCGGTTTGATTCCCGATCCGAGGAAGACATCAAGAAAGCGGCCGACGAGGCCATGAAGAAGCTCAATGACACCTGGAACAGTGCCGAATTGCATCAGCGGATTGACTCCACCTATCAGGCTCGCCCGGAGGATGGACGCAGACCGGAATATGTCCCCTCCATGGAAGCATTAAGGGATGTCATTCGAGGTGACCAGACGCTCATTATTCATGTCAATACATCGAAGGACATCCTTGCGGCCATTGAGTGGGTTCAGACCCGCGGCATTGAGCGTGTACTTTTCAGCGGGCTTGCAGAGGGATGGCGTGTTGCGGATAAGATCGCCGAAGCAGGGATCCCATGTCTGGTTGGGCCGGTATTGAGCGTTCCGACTCGGCAGAGCGACCGCTTTGACAAGGCCTACAAAAATGCCGGACTCATGCATGCAGCAGGGGTAAAGATTGCCATCCGCTCCGATGACACGGCCAATGCGCGCAACCTACCCTACCATGCCGGATTCGCGGCTGCCTACGGATTGCCTCTGGAGGAAGCACTTCGTGCCGTCACCATTAATCCTGCTGAATTTTTTGGTGTAGATGACCGGCTCGGATCTCTTGAGGTCGGTAAGGAAGCAACCTTTTTTGTTGCCGACGGGGATCCATTTGAAACGGCAACAACGATCCACCATGTCTTCATTGCCGGCTACGAGATGCCCATGGAAAGCAGACACACCCAACTTTACGAAGAATTCCTTCAGCGAACTCCTGGGTTACACATGCATAATCAGGATTAGCGCACAACCATATGGATGACAAAGAATGGCCGGATTAATTCTGCACTCATTCAAACGTCTACCCTCAACGATTACGATAAAACCGTATTATTCACGGGATGCCTATTCACCGACGTATTACATAGACGAGTGCCCTGACAGCGATGATTTTATTAAGTCTCTACAGGAGACTCTGGATTAGAAATCGTTCGGCATCAAGACATCCTACGCCAAGGTGGCGCTGATGAGGTTTGGATTAAAGCAGTCTCTGAGAGAGGGCATTTGGTCGCGGAGGAAGTGGTTGCCGATGAGGGTTATCCTTCGATTCTTTGTAGTAACGTGTCATTTTGGGCAACTATTTTCGTAAATTGGGTTATTAGTGTCAAATTACGATGTGCATATACGGAACAGAATCGGGGAGAGCTATCGTAGCAGGCTTTCATACGTTAAGTCTCTGAGAATGCTTCCTGATGAGATGACTGCTCAAGTGTGATTTGCGCAACGTCGGTTGTGCAATGGATCTTGGCATAGTCGAATTATGTGATCAATCATTATCAAATTTGAAACATGAAGCCAAAAAAACAACCGCTGGAGCAAACTCCTGACAAACGCCCCCTTAGGGTGGACCAAGATGAAATTGATATGTGGGTGGGGCTTGCTGTCATCTCTGCCTACTTTGGTTTTTCCGTTGAGAAGGCAACCAACCGCATACTTGATCCGGCGATCAAAAAAGTTTTCAAGGACATTTCCGCCCACATAACGGATCAATAACGGACTCCATTAAAAATTCCCGCCCCCTGCGATGACTGAAACTACCCCTGCAGTTCCCAAACGATCTGTAAATGGTGATTTTGCCGCTCAACTCAGAAAGGCGACGGCCCGTGAAGAGATCTTCATGATCCTGGATCAATCAGATCACAGGGAAATCGTAAAACGCCTCCGGTATCTTCACGACATAACCCCGCACAGTGACCCCGACGATCCCGACATGGAACTTGATTCACTGCGTGAACTGGCGCTTTTCCTCACTGCAGATGGCGCTTCCATCCCTCACCCAGAGATTGGAATCACCCCTGAAGGCACCCTGCAACTTGAGTGGTATTTGGGCCATACCTCTGCATTAATGGATTTCCTTCCTGATGGAAATGTCCAGTTCGCGGGGATTTCCGATGCAGGGAGTAACCATGCAGAACAGTCCGTACAGAGCATTGGTTCCAAGCAACTTGCCCTGCAATCAATCCTGCCATTTATCAGTTGCTGTCCATCGTCTGCCAAACAAAACAGACTTCAATAAGCGAAGAATACCACGCTTCCAGACATTGTATATATCGGCTATTGGTCCCGGCACATTCACACTGAGCAGCCTATACGACCCTGAAATGAGTTGAAGCCTGTCGTATTTGGACAGACACTATCGACTGAAACACCGGTGTAACTCTTCCATTGGAGTAAATGTCCATCCATCGTATACAAGGGCATGGAGCACAACTTCATTTTTTTGTACTTCGCCTGGATCACTACCTGACCAGCGTCATTGTGCCGCTGAGACGTTGTCCGGCAACGTTCAACTGATAGACGTAGGTGCCCGAACTAAGGTCCGTGGCATTAAACGTCGCCGTGTACTTTCCGGCAACCAGATGCTCATCCACAAGGGTGGCCGCCTCTCTCCCGAGTACATCATACACTTTTAGTGTAGCAAAACCCGCCTCCTGCAACTCAAACGCAATATTGGTCTGCGGATTGAACGGGTTCGGATAATTCTGCGACAGCGTAAATCCATCTGGAATTTCAGTCGGATCACGATCAATGCCGGTGACCATGCTCCGCATGAACTTCTTGTAGATAAATCCACGATTGGGGGCAGCCGCAAGAAATACACAATCTCCAGCTGCGTCAAGCCCTTGTATCACATCAAAGATGCCCACATACGCATAAATCCCATCAGGGGAAAAACCGACCGCACGAGCATCTCTGTTAAGACCACTCCCACAATAGGTAAAGGGAGAGTCAAACTCAATTTGATCCACAATCATGTCATCCTGATCTGGATCAATCGCAAACCAGGTCAATTCACTTTCAGGGCCGAACATACCGGCCGTGTCCGCAACAGCATCGTTTTCCCCGATCGAGTGCCCCAGCCAAATGTATCCTGTAGTTGGATGACGTGCAGCGGAGGTAACAATCATCCCCTCATGAATCAGCCCCAATGAATCGAACTGCGAGAATTCATCCTCACGATGATATTTATAGATTCCCCGCTCCGTGTAAGAAGCCCAGTAGACCGTATTTCCGTCCGCACTGACCTCCAGACTTCGTCCAATACCGGGTGAATTCAGGGATACGTTAGCGATCCACCGAAAATCACTGTTAAATATGGAAATCGGTGCATCTGCAATTACAGGGGCAACGTAGATGTTCCCAGCCGCATCAATTCCCGGAGAAGCCGGCGAGCCGAATCTGAAATCTCCAACCCGGTTCATCACCGCGCCTGTTTTATGATTCAGCCGGTACATTGTACTGGCATTGCCCCCCAGAACCACAATAATATCTCCATTATGGTCTGCCTTGATCCCGCGAAGATCCTTTCGCAGCCCATCAGCAGCATCCCAGAAGAGGGTATCCCCGACACCTTCGTGAACGAACGAATGGATTGGGCCAATCTCTGCTTTCGTCCCATCCGAATTGTAGACGGCAATACCACTTAAGCGGATGTTTCCGCCCTCCGCATTTTTCAATGTATCTTCGGCGATAAGCGCAGGTCTGAAATCTGGATAGTAATGGATCACCCATACCTTGTTTTCGGCATCTACAGCAACACCGTGCCCTCCTCTCCATTGGGTGGTCGAGTCAGGGAATGGCCCTTGGTCAATCCAATTCTGAGCACCTACCGTGCCGGTGATGAACAGGATTGATGCGAATAGGAATGTTTTACGAATCATGGCAAAAAGAGAACTTGTTGGTTCTAACGATATTTTTGTGGACAGAGATCAGAAAAAGAGTGTCCGGCACATCATCAATTACAAAATAACTCATCCACTCACAAGAATCCATGGTTAGGAAAAGTATTGTGGAGTCCAGACCTGGATTTTTCAACATCCACGGGAACCCCCGAGTTCATATCCCCAAAATGGTTGAGACAGAAAACGGGGCCGGATCTGTCCAGATTGAATACTTGCGACGCAAGTGATCAGAAAAATGGACATGATGCGAAAAACTTGTGAGTCATGGCTCAAAGATACAAAAAAAGGGGATCCCCTCACTCACACCTGGGGATCCCCTTTCATGTAAATTTCAGCAAAGGATTACTTGACCAGCGTCATCGTACCGCTGAGACGATGTCCGGCGGTGCTCAATTGATAGACGTAGGTGCCCGAACTGAGATCCGTTGCATTAAAGGTCGCCGTATACTTACCGGCAGCCAGATGCTCGTCCACAAGTGTGGCCACCTCTCTGCCAAGTATATCGTACACTTTCAGTGTAGCCAGACCTGCATCCTTCATTGCAAACTCAATACTGGTCTGAGGATTGAACGGATTCGGATAGTTCTGCGATAAGGTAAACCCGTCCGGAATTTCCGTTGGATCACGGTCAATGCTGGAGACCATACCCCGCATGAACTTTTTAACGGTTGGCTGCCCGTTATTAAATATCCCCAGATAAGCGGTGAGTCCGTCAGGTGAAAACGCAATGGCGCGGGTGTTCTCACCAGCGTAATCAGTAGGCAAATTGAAGTGAATACTATCCGCAATTTCATCCGTGGCAGGATCAAGGCCGTACCACGTCAGGAAGGTTAGGCTAACGGAATCAGCAGCACTGCCGCAACAATCTCTGGCATGCCCAAAATAGAGCAGTCCGTTGGTCGGATGACGGGTACCGGATTCAGAAGTGAGTCCTGGATGGACGATCCCCGTAGAGTCGAGAGGATTGAAATTGGTCGTGTAAGGCGAAAATTCATCGGAACGAGAGAACTTAATCAGGCCAGGAGCCTGTGTTGCAACCGAATTCGCCCAGTATACAGCATTCCCGTCAGCGGATACTTCTAAGCTGCGGCCAATCCCCCACTTAAGGTTCTCCGTGACAATTTGCCCCCCAAAACCGAAACTGGGTACGACCTGAAATATACCACTTCCCGAGGCACCTACATTGGCAATATAAATATTACCCTTCCCATCAATCCCGGGTGAGGCATGAGAATAATCCTCGGATACGAGCTTATCCTTTGGGATCCCGGTCTTGTCATTCTGATCAAACCGATATAAAATGCCACCAACCCCACCTTGCCGAATCGCGACAATTATATTGCCCTCGTGATCGGTTTTGATTCCTCCGACAAAGCCACCTACCCCGAAGGTGCCCAGAGTATCTTCCCCAATAATGTGAATGGGCTCCATTGCCAAAGTCCCATCTGGATTGTAAACCCAAATTGGACCAGACAAAAAAGATTTCCCGTTTGCATCCCGCAGTGTATCGCCTTTCATATCAAGCGCCGGAGTACGCGTGAACTGATCAACCCAAATCTTGCCCTGACCATCTACTGCAAGGCCGTGAGTAGCGAGAGTGAAGGATGAATCAGGGGGAAATGGCCCCTGGTCAATCCAGTTCTGCGCACTTACCGTGCCGGTGATGAACAGGATTGATACGAATAGAAACGTTTTACGAATCATGGTAAAAAGAAAGTTTGTTAAGAGATTACGTGTGTAAAGATAATGCTCCTCAAGCCAAAAGAAAAATTCCCCATAGCTCAGTCGCGCGTTGTAATACGTATAATGCCGGCATCAGCAGTTTCGGTTGAACTGGTCGCTGCATAAAGCTGCAAATCCAATCCCCATGAAAACTGCCGGACAGATTGCTCAAAAACTCCAGGATACAATACCTGGCCCGTCCCTTCAGAATCCACCACAATCACGGGATCGGCAGCATCTGTCCCAACGAGCAATTGCCCGGCTGCGGAAAACTCCAAGGCATACGCCGTTGCGCCATTAAAGGTGGTAACATCGAAAAACATCTCAGGTTCCCGAAGGGTATGATTGGAGTCCATTCCGAAACGCCATACCCCGCTTAGATCCCCCTGCGTTCCCGCCACATACAGGTGATTACCAAACAAGGCAATGTCTCGAACATCCGCCTCAAACGCATAACTGTTGATGTCTCCGTCCGGCGTGACACTGTAAATCTCCGTGTTATCCCCCGCGACCCATATTCGTCCATCAGAGTCAATCGTCAGGGTATTTAACCGGACCGTACTGGTGGGAATGACCGCGAACACTTCGGGACTTGCCCCGCTTCCCGCAAACCGGAATATCGCCCGCACAGATCGGACCGCGTACAGATAATCGTCTGCCCCAAACTCCATGTCGACCCAGACGAAGGTGGATGGGGTAATATAATCGCTCCGCTCTCCCTCAGCAGAGATACGGATAATCCCGACCGGAAGACTAAACGCCAACAGAGATACATACAGATTCCCCGCCGGATCGGTCGTAATCCCGAAGATATCCTCAAAATCTTTCACATCGCCAAATTTAACAAACGGCGGGTCAAGCCCATAAGACACACGATTACTGAAATTCTCCGCCCCGATCACCGCCGCCCGAATCTCCAGTTCCGGCAGGGGAGTATTCGGAGCGGCAACCCGGAGCTGCGTGCCCGAGGCTTCCACCACATCCGCACGGGCATCCCCGAAATAGACCAGATTGTCCGTGACTTCATTGGAGAAATTCTGCCCCGTGAGCGTCACGATATCCACCCCGGCCAAAGCCCGCCCCTCCGGCGCAACCGACTCAATGACCGGATCCGGCAAACTGCCGCGATCTGGATCGTAAATACTTGGCGCAGTGCCAGCGTCGCAACCCAAAAGCAGCACGAAGCACACCGGCAGTGCTAAAATCAGCGGAGACCAACGCCCCGCCCTACAGCGATAATCGTATAGCAAGACGTTGTACATTTGATAAAATTCCAAAATCAGTATAGGAATAGTCTGCCCCGAACCCGAACCGCCGGAGAGACTGCTTCAATCCTAAGCCAACACTAAATCCCTGTTCATCCGTTGGAAACGCATACCCTGCCCTGAGAATAAAGGTGTTCAGAAAAACATATTCCATACCGGCCTTGATCTGCTCCGAAAAATCACGCGGGTTCGCCGCATCCACCGAGAGTAATAACTGGTGCATATTGGATCCCTGCATGATCACATCCATCATATCCATAGAAACCCCGATATTGAGCGTCAACGGCAATGCAACACTCTCTTCGCTGAACGTAATCTCCGGAGCAAAATTGCGGGCACTGACCGCAAAATTCAAACTCCGGAATCCCGTTTTATACAGCACCCCAAAATCATAGGCCAATACCCCCTCCTCCACCTTCTCACGCGTGTACTCTCCCGCATCATCAATGGCAGACACCGAGTTTGCCAGATACTGGTTTGCCCACTTAACATGCCCGCCTACCGAGAAGCGGTCCGAGAACTTCCGTGCATACCCAACCCCAAAACTCCATGCCGATGGCGAGAAATTCCCGACATCCAGAAATCCCTGCTCATTATCAAAACGGATCGTTTCCTCCAGCTCCCCATAATCCACCATCACAAATGAAAAGCCGAGTACCCCCAGACGACCGCTGCCCGGACGGAAAGAGAGACTTCCCATTGAGTAATTGATCTCCGCAATCCACTGCATCTGCCCAAGAGCTACATCTAGATTACTCTCCTGCCAGGCCATTCCGCTCGGATTATAGAAGAGCGAGGCAGATCCATGGTCAATCGCCGTGAGCGCGTCTCCAAGCGCTGCGGCACGGGGACTCACCGACACCGACAAAAATTTCATGGTAGTCTGCGCAAGCTTTTCCTGCTGTGCAGACACAGGCAGCGCCGTCAAAAGAGGCAAGAGAATCAATATGGCAGCCCAGCGCTTCATAAGACCTTAGCGGATAATGACAAATTTCTTGATGATCCTCTCCCCCGTATCCAGATCGGTGATGACGGCAATGTAGACACCGCTGGATACAACCTGACGGGATGAGGTGGTATGATCCCAGAACTCATCCCCGCTCCCGTCAGTGTGCTCAATCTCATCCACGAGCTCGCCCAAATCTGTGTAAATCACAATCGTACAGCGGCCGGGGATATTAAAAAACGCCAACTTATCCGTTTGATCCGGGAACCGTACAAACGGGCTGGATCCAATATTGAACGGGTTCGGGACAATCCGGATATCCGACAATGACTCGCCCGCCGGTCGTTTTAATCGAGTCGGAGTATAGGTCTGGGTGGCATACCGGGAACTTCGTAATTCCCGTCCCGGCGGAGTAAGCCCCGTGCCATCATTCTGGCTGGCATTCTGTACTGCAACCAGATAATAGTAATAGTCAATGCCGCGAATCGGCGTGGTATCATCAAAACTCGTGTCTCCACCTGAAGCCGTGTGAACCAGGGTGTAGGTGCTATCAAAACGGCCCTGTGCACGATAAACCTCCCAGCGATCCGGAACCGGTTCTGTGCTGTGCGGTGCCCAGGTCAACTGAATCCGATCCCCGCCCCCATCCACCTCAAAGATGCCTGGGGGTGCCGGCGCACGGGGAATCGTATACCCTGATTCATAATTGGCAATCGCCCGCCGAAATGTCTGGAATAATGAATCCCGCCCCGTAAATACCCACTCATTCTTGGTCATCGTATGGGACTGGCCATGAACATCCAACGTAATCTCGGTACTGTTATTCGCACCGGAGTCCTTATAGGCACGGCCAATCGCTGAATTTGCTTCCCGGCTCAGGCCAGATGCACCCTCTGCAACGACAATTCGGACACTTTCCCCAGGGGCCAATGTGTAGGGACCGTACCCGTTCGCATTCGAAAATCCCCCTGGCGTGCCAAGACTCGGGTCCCCCGTTGGATCCAGAAAGCCCGGAAGTCCCGATGGCTCCACCACATCCGCATGACGCGGGGATTTATGCCCCGCCGACATCACCGCATACTCAACCTCCATTTTCGTTGGATTGAAAGCATCATTCTGGGATGTGTAGGGGTCATCGGAGCCGATCCAGGAGGTCGTGCTCGGCTGACTCGCATCATCGGTCTGATCCGAAGGCGAGGTGTCTGCATGCAGAGTGACGACTCCTACAAACTGGGATGCACCCAATCGGCCGGTGGTGTCCGTAGGCGCTATGTTCAGGGCCGGCAGTGCATCCGGCAGAATCGGTCCGCCAATATTGTCATAGGTGCTGAAGGGGGGGAACTTGCCGTGCCATACAAACTGGGCCCGAAAATCCTCGCCGGGAGGATCCTCCTTCACGCCGTCCCCCCGGGTATCCAGCATGGCATTCAGCCCCCAGCTTGTACCGTTGCCAATCACATACCGGGTTTCCTTGGCCACCGAAAGCCGCCACTGAAAAAAGAAATACACGCCCTCCAGTGTCTGGTTGGGAAGTTCAATCTCGGAATCATCATCGGTATTCCCCGTATTTGTAAACGTGTATTCAAGGATATGATAGTTATCGTGATACTCCTGGGTAAACTGGAGAATTTTTCGCTCCATTGTGATCCCCAAAAGCGTATTGGCCTCGTTCATAATCATCACATCCGCGGGAATGGACGGATCACTGTACTCGGTGACCATGGCGGCCTCCGGCTCGGTAATGGCCCCGTCCACTAACACCGCCGTTGGAGGCAGGCGGCTGATCAGTTCAAAGCGGACCGGAAAAAACTCTCCGCCGCCGGATACGCGCGGCCCGACATGCACCACCCGATAGGGGTAATTCGTTCCGATAGCATCCGTTACATTCACGGCACCGATCCACAGTGCTTTGGCCGCCTGCATGTCCGTAAACCGGTAAATTCCGGGCCAGCGAAGTCCATCCTGCTGTTCCCCCACAAATCCGCATACCTCACACTCACTCCCCACTTCCGAGTACCAGTTATGCATGGAGCCTGCTGACAGCCATTTATTGACGAACTGCGCCTGAACAGGAAAACCGGAAACGGAAAACATGAGGAAAATCCACAGCGCAAAGCACCGGAAAAGCCATGTTGTGATGGATTGCGTCATGGTCTAAAAGGACAGCCGGATGCCCCAGAAAATATCCCTCGGATCCAGGAAGGTGAGAAAACTTTGATTTGGCATATCAATGTATGCTTTGTCCTCCAGCACCTGATCAACCACACCGGAATCGGCGGCCCCCCAGGTCTCGTTGCGATAAACCAGATACTGCCGAGTCTCATATTCCCAGTAAATGACCCCCTCATGGGGAGCAGTCACACTCTCTCGTGTCGGGATGCGCAACATTGGCTGATACGCCACCGAGTATTTGCGGTAGGCACCAATCTTGTCATCACCTGGAATATTGGTCTGATAATCCTCCGACTCGGGGAGATGTAAAGATCGCAGATAGGACAGTTGATCGTTTCCGTCAATGAACCCGTTAAAGGAAAGCCTGCGGGTATTCAACACATTGAAAATATCCACAAACAACTGTGCACGCCTGCCTGCAATGACGATATTTTTGGTGAAACGCAGGTTTGCATTCCAATAGTCCAGAAACGAAACGTTGTTGATGACACCGGGGACGGCACCGCCGCCTGTCCAGGTGTATTTTGCTCCCTGCTGCCAATTACCGATCACACTGATTCGCCAGTCTCCCAGAATCGCATAGGACCCAATGCGCGGCCCAAAGTCGGCTGGAGTCAAAAAGTCCAGGTTCAGCCGGGCATAGGGACGGGGCTGCGGTCTGGAGGAGGCGCGGCGCCGCTCCGCATCACTTTCCGCAAATTCTCTCTGCGCAGTGGGGTTCTCAAAATTCCGCCGAAGACTGAAATACCCCGACGTAAATACCATATAGGTATAGTTCACAAAGCCTTGAATCCAGCGGCCCCGATTCCTGGATAACGTAAATTCAAAGCCCCGAATATCTTCAAATGAGTTCGGCTCAGAGATCGTATAATTCACCTGCCCGTCCCGGCTGATATATTCGGTCAGATAGGGTTGCAGAGAAACATCCTTATAGTAGCCGGCCATTCGAATCAGCAACTGGTCAAAAAGTGACTGCTCATAGCCAAGTTCGTAGGCAACGGTCTTCGGCAGGGGATTATTGGGATCGGCAACGCGGCTGATCTGCCCGGTTTCGGTAAATTCCCGTAACAGAAATAAATTATTCGGGTCCGGAAGCGAGCGGAAGTGTCCGTAATTGAAGTAAAGTTTGCTGTATTCTGTGATCGGGAACGAGACCCCCATCCGTGGGCTCAGCGCAAAGATGTGGCGCGTCGGCTCCTGCGTTAAGAGCGTATCAATGCCTGGAGCAAACCGCGCACTGAACGCGGCATTGAATGGCTCAAACTCGTACCAGTCCCCCCCGGCATTAAAGTAATCCAGCCGAAGTCCCAGATTCGCAATCATGCCCGAGAATTCAAGCTTGCCCTGCGCATAGGCGGCTCCGCGCACCGGTGTGCGGTCCCACCGGGAATGCGAGTTGCTGCTTGGCAGGAATGCATCATAACGCCCGTAGTTCACTTTCGAATCCGAAAGATTATACTCAACCCCGGTTTTGATCTGCAGGAAGCGGTTCAATTGACTGGTGAGATCTCCCTTGATATTATAGGCCGTGACGATACTGGTATCCCGGGCATTACTCATGCCTACGCCGGTACGCATACCGTCTACCCCGAAGGTCGGCCTTGGCTGGAACCCGAATGGTGCCTCGTCAAATCCCACTCCCCCGAACTGCACTACAGGTGATTCATCCCGCAGCCGCCCTGGATTTGTATCATATTTTGAGCGGAAAATGTTAACGCGGATCTCATAGAATGTAGAATTACTGAGGGTATGCGTGAGTTTCAACCCACTCATTGAGTTATTGACCTCCGTGGGGGTCCAGTAATCGGTTGAGTAAATTCTGGCATCAATGAAACTGACACGGCTCAACTGGCCGGCAATACTGGAAGAGGACCGGAAAATCCCCGGCTGCCCGGCCCGACTGGTTGAGGTACCTGTGATACGCCCCCTTAACTGCTCAAATGTAACCTTCATTCCCGGGATTATATCCGCAGTCACCTTCACGTGCCCGGACCATTCCTGATAGCGATCCGAGTTCAGTGGAATCAGGTACATGCTCTGATCTGCCCGAAATGAGGCATAAAAACGAAGGCCTGCCCAGTTCTGACCGAGATAAGGAACCGGTCCGCCAAAGCCAACATCAACGTTATAGTCAGGCTTAACCACCTCCATCGCTTTACGGTGCTGCCAGAGGAATGCCTGTTGCAGTGCCTCCGGAGTCATATCATTGGCAGGATCATCATCTTTCAGCCGTTCCTCGGCAATCGCAATCCATCCTTCAAACCGCGGATACTGGCCCTGGGTGAATTCATCCCATCCTCCGGCTTCCGTACCGGCCCACGCAACATCCGAGTCGATGAATGGACGAATCCAGTAGGAATCAGGATCATCCGCACGAGGTCCAAAGTGTTTCTGTGCCGGAGCACTGTAACGAAAGATCGCATTCCCCGAATAGCGGTTCCGGTCTCCCTCTTTGGTCACCACATTCACGACACCTGAACGTACATTCCCATACTCTGCATTGAAGCCGCCCGTCTGAACCTGCACTTCTTCCACAGAGGACAGACTGATGCTGGTGTAGGGGGCATTATTCCGCTCATCTCTTAAGGTCAGGCCATTGACCATGAAGGAGAGTTCATCGGAACCACTTCCTCGCACAGAAAGTCCCTGAATCCCTGCCTGCAGGCCAACGACGCTGTTTACACTCGAGACCGGTAACGCCTCAATCTGATCAGAACTCACATTCAATTGGCTGTTGGACACATCCGCCTGCACAACCGGCAGTTCCGCCGTCACAACCATCTCTTCCAGCCCCACTGCATCCTCCATCAATTGAAAATTGACGGTCGTGGTCTGCTCAATATTTACTCGAACGCCCTCAACAACCTGGCTGGCGAAGCCAATAAATGAGGAGCGGATCGTATACGTGCCGGGAGATACGTTCAGGATGGTATAGTATCCATCCAGATCCGAGGTTGCTCCCTGCAGAGTCGAGGGGATAAAAATATTCACTCCGGGAAGCCCTTCTCCAGACTCGTCGGTCACCTGACCCGCGATTTTGCCGGACTGGGCAAAAACGTTCCCAGCCGACCAAACGACGATCAAACCCAATATATACAGAATGCGCATCTCAAAAGTAGGCTGCTGCTACACAGCATCAAAAAGCTACACACAGCACAGATCTGAATCAGCAGGCATACGTCCCTTCGCTCGCGAACACCTTCCACCCTGTCTCCGAAATCCGCAACGTTACGGAGCAACCTTTCGGCCTACGGAACACAGATCAAACTGTAATTTTCACCTAATATAAACGCTTTTCCCCGTATTATCGCAATTTTTTCTCGAATTCACACAAACTTCACAATTTGGGTGTTTTCCTGATCAGGTCGGGACAGGTCAGGTTTTCCGGGCAGGGATCAGGGCTGCAGTGCACAGTTTTGAGAACTGTGTTGACGAATCCACCAATGGAAAAGGGGGACTCCATTCCACAAATGGTCTCCTGCAATTACGACGTACACCCCCCTTTCATCAGATGCTGAGGCATGCATCATTTATGAATGTAGGCAGATCCGCCCCGGACGAATGTGCACCTGTAAGATCAGCGCTCCAAAGCCGTCTTTCAGGATTTCGACAGGACCAAATCTGTAGGAGGCAAAGCAGCGCGACCCGTCAAGCCTCCCACACATTGACGGGCAGTACCCCGCTTTCGCATACAACCCTGTCACGAAGCCGGCAAACTGACCCGGCTCCCCGGCCCAATCCCATTCGCCAGAAACTACTGGCCACCCAGGATCAGGGGAAGCCCGTCTCCACCACCGCCAACGATGACCGTTTTGCTGTTCGGTGAATTCGCCAGTTGCTGCGTCGCCTCAATTCCCTTGAAGCGGAGGAATTGTGACGTGAGGCTTGCCGTGATAATCCGCTGATAGTCAGCTTCCCCTTCGGCCTCAATGCGCTTACGCTCTGCTTCCAGGCGTTCTTTATCAATGGTGAATTCGTATCTCTCCGCCTCCTGTTCCTCTTTCAGTTTATTTTCAATCGCCATCTTGATCTGCTCTGGAAGCCGTACATCCCGAATTAAAATCGCCTCAATGATTACATTTTCACTCTCTACACTCTCCTTCACTCTGGCAAAAATCTGATCCTGCAATTCCGTTCTCCGGCTGGAATAGAGCTCTTCGGGAGTAAACTGCCCAATCACTTCACGAACGACACTTCGAAGTTCCGGGCCGATGAGTTTCCGGAAATAATCAACCCCGTAGTCTATATGCAGGACTGGAAGCGTCTCCGAACTCGGACGCCAGCGCACCGAAATATCCGTGCCGATAGACAGCCCGTTTGAGGAGAGGGCCTCCATATTCTCAAGCCTTTCCTGTACGCGAACATCATATTTGATGACCGTGACCCACGGTGCATGGAGATGGAGTCCCTCGCCGTATACATCATCCCGGTCGGTTCCTCCGAAGGGAGAATATCGGACACCCGCCTCACCGGAGACGAGTGTCGTGGTCATGCAACCGGCCGCCATTGCACCGATAACAAGGACGATTGCGGCGAGTATTGCTCCTCGCGTCAACAGGCGAGACACATTCGGCATACTTGATCTGCTGTTCATTTCTTATCCTTAAAGGAAGTCTGGTGATGTGTACAAAACCGCTTCAACGATTTACCCGATCACTTGTTCCACGGTTGATTTCTCTTTATTGAAATGATACAAACGCTTAAAAAGCTAATTGGCACAGAGGCTGCTGTTGAAGAGAATGTCCGGCTGGCTCCCTATACGACCATGCAGGTCGGAGGGCCGGCAGATTTTTTCATAAAAACCGCCAGTGCTTCGGCACTGGAGTGTGCGGTCCGGGCTGTCCGTGAACTGGAAGTCCCCCATTTTCTGCTGGGAAAGGGGGCCAATATTGTTATTGGCGATGCAGGCTTCCGCGGCGTTGTGATCCATAATGTTGCCGACCGAATCTGCATTAACGGAAACCTGATTACCGCAGAAAGCGGTGCAACCGTGTATCCTGCACTTATTGAACTTGCTGCAGCACAGTCTCTCTCCGGCCTCGAGCACTACGTTGGAATTCCCTCCACCGTCGGCGGTGCGCTCTGGCAGAATCTCCATTTTCTCTCCCCTGCCCCGGCCCGGGAACGCACGATGTTCATTGAAGAGGTGCTGGACTATGCGGATCTTTTGACCGAGAAAAATGAATCCAAACGTGTCGGAGTTGATTATTTTGAGTTCGGATACGATAAATCCATTCTGCACTGGCGGGATGACATTGTGCTGAGCGCTACATTTCGGCTCCTAGAAACCGACAAGGCCGACATCTACCGGATCATGAAGGAAAACCTCGCCTGGCGTGCATTACGGCATCCTGACCTGAAGACAGAGCCGAGCGTCGGATCCATCTTCAAAAAAATTCAGGGCATTGGAGCCGGGCGGCTCATTGACGAATGTGGCCTTAAGGGGGCTAGTTTTGGAGGCATGGTCGTCACACACCGCCATGCCAACATTATTGTTAATCACGCAGACGGAACTGCAGCCGATCTCCAGGCGCTTGTCGCCTATGTTCAAAAAGAGGTCGCCCGACAGACCGGATACCATCTGGAAACGGAAATTGAATTTGTCGGCGACTTTGCTCCTCCGACCCGTGGAGGCCCCGTCTTTCTGCCCCGGCCCGAAGGTTTGATTACGGCTGAGGAATTAGCAGTGCGTGACGCACCATGAGCATGTCCAACGAGCCATCTAGCTGGATTGCCGGGGCAACGGCGGTGCTCCTGAAGGATCTCCGACTGGAACTGCGTAATAAATCCGTGCTGGGCACCCTGCTCATCTTCGTACTCAGCACTCTGTTTGTAGTCTCATTTGCAGCAGCAAGCACTGACCTTGCCCCTGGAACGAAGGCCGGGTTACTTTGGATTGTTGTCCTTTTTACGGCAGCACTGGGGCTGGGACGCGCATTTCTGTCTGAGCAGGAACGCGGAACTGCAATTTTTTTGCAATTGCATACGCAGTCGCAGATGGTCTATCTCGGCAAACTTTGCTACGGCTTCCTGACACTTCTGTGTGCGAATGCGGTTTCCTCGCTGGTATTTCTGGTGCTGCTGAATGTTGAGGTGGCATTGCCGGGTCTTTTTGTTTTGACGATCTGTCTGGGGACTTTGGGGCTTGCGGGAGCGGCCACGCTTCTGTCAGCAATTATTTCACGAACAGCACGCGGCGGGCCGCTGCTTCCCGTGCTGCTCTTCCCGATTTTGATCCCTTTACTGCTTTCTGCCGTTGAAGCCACTCATTTAAGTTTTACAGGGCAATCTTTTGCCACAGATGGATGGAGTGCCGCGGTTGGATCCTTAGTGACGATGGTGAGTTTCTCCGGGGTTGTGATTGCCGCGTCTATCCTTCTTTTCGACTATGTTTGGGAAACCTAAAAAGAATTCCACCTGATGCCTCGTAACTACAAGGGCATCCGCCTGATCATCATCATCTGGGTAACACTTGTTCTTCTGGGAGCATTTTCTTTTGCGGGAGCATGGCTGAATATCCCACATGTCGCCATGCTGGAGCACACGGCCCGGAATCTGTATTTCCATGTTCCAATGTGGTTTACGATGATGGCATTGACGGCGCTTTCCGCCGTTCATGCGATTCAACACCTTCGAACGAAGAACCCGGTGAGTGACCTCCGGTCCAGCACTGCCGCGCTGGTGGCGATTGTGTTTGGGCTGTTAGGGTTGGCAACCGGGAGTATGTGGGCACGGTTTACCTGGTATGAAGGGACGAATATCTGGTGGAACTTTGATCCAAAGCAATCCATGGCCGCAGTCCAGGTGCTGATCTACTGTGCATATTTTGCCCTTCGGGGTGCGTTAGATGATCCGGTCATACGGGCAAGGATTGCCGCTGTCTACAATATTTTTGCATTTGCAACAGTGCCTTTTCTTCTGTACGTGCTTCCGCGCCAGTTGGAGAGTCTGCATCCTGGTGCGGAGGGGAATCCGGCATTCAGTGACATTACCGATCCAATCATGCGCGTGGTATTCTACCCGGCGGTCCTTGGATTTATCGGACTCGGATGGCTGCTCTATACGCAGCGCGTCCGGTTAGCGCATGCCTCGGACACCCTGCAATCTATTCTGGAAAAGCATTCATAACCTACCGTATTATGTTCTCTCTACTCCTGCAAACTTCCGGCTTTGAAGCGACGATGCTGGACAATGATAAGTTGATGGTTGTTCTGGCGGTGGTTCTGATCATCTGGACGGGGATCGTGATCTTCATCTACGCAACCGACCGGAAAATCAATCGCCTTGAGTCCTCGGTGCAACATCTTCTCAAACGGAAGGAGACGCACGAATAAGTGAATGCCGATGCGATTTGAGTCCGCATGACTCTGAATCCTGCTGGTGCAAGCACAGATGTTCACATTCTGACCTGTTTATCTTTTGTATGAACACCTGACCAAAGGGGCCCTGCAGCCTTGACGGTATCTGATCGGCATGACACCGCAAACCATGCGAGGAAGCTGCCGTTAACATCCCGTCAGGCTTATCTTGCATTTATTGGCTATGAAACTTCAAAAGTTAAATCTCAAGCGATACAAGTGTTTTCGTGAGGATTTAAACTTTGAAATTGCCCCTTTAACCATCCTTGTTGGGGCGAATAATTCCGGCAAAACAGCGCTGGTCCGGGCAATTCATTTATTGGCGAGCAGTCTTGTTGTCTCGGAGAATAATAGCCATGAACTGCTATTACTCCGCGCAGATGAGATCCGTCACGGGAGAACCTTTGTAGATTTAGTGAATGGACATGCCATACATCGCAAGTTGTCCCTGTCTGCTGAACTGGCAAATGGGAGCAATGAATCTCTTCTAAATGTAACCGTCCAAAATGTGGAAAAACCACCAAAACCAGACGAGCGCCAGATTCTAAACTGGTGTTTGGCTAGCGGAACAGATCGCATTGAAGCGCAAAGAAAAAGCCTTGATCCGCAATCTCTGTATGATGTATCTGTATCTGGAAGAGAGCCGGATGAACGTCCTATCGTCTGGAGGGGGGTATTGCCTCAGAAAACGCATCAACTCCCAAACTGGATTGATCCTCAAATTGAGGAAATCAGAAAATGGGCCAACGGTGTTCGCTATCTTAAGTGTCCCCGTCGCATTGCTTCATCACATTTTACGACGGAATCCTATTCTCCTGATGCGCATAATACAAATGGAATGCATGCGCCTATGGCATTGGCGGCCGACAATGATCTGTGGGATTCTGTCAGAGAATGGTATCGAAAAGCTTTTGGGGTGAGGCTTGAACGTAAAGCCGAGGGTCGATACTTTGATCTAATCGTAAGATCAAACACTAACGGTGCTGGTATCCCCTTTGACCAATCCGGTGCTGGACTCTCACAAGTCTTACCCGTAGCGATGGCCGCCTTGACTGCAAACCAGGCGGGGCCGGGAGTTGACATCATCGAACATCCAGAAACGGGACTTCAGCCCGCCGCCCATGCTCATGTCGCAGAACTTTTTCTGGAACATCTCGCGAAACGTGAACGATCCATGATTCTTGAGACCCACTCGGAAATGATACTGCTTCGTACGCGGCGCTGGATTGCAGAAAAGCGACTTTCGCCCGAGGATGTACTTGTGTACTGGCTCTATATGGATCCTGACGATGGGGCGGGTCTCAGGAAAATCACGATAAATGAACGCGGTCAAATGGGAAGTTGGCCCCATGGAATCTTCACCGAGGACTATGAAGAGGTCTTGGCCATCCGCCGTGCGGTTGCAGACAATGAAGCAATGAACACGAATGCGCATAACATTGGAATTTCCAAAGCGATTGATTCGAACGTCCAATAATCATAATCGCTCAATGATATTCCCGATAAGATGGCAGATCGGTGAAATCTTGACAGACTTCGGATGACATGTATCCTTCCTCTAGTTTTTGCAGAAACACCATCCATCCATCAACGGGGAGGCATACTTGAACCATTTTGAGCGCCAACCGAATCGGAAACCTGGGATTCTGAAATACTGCACGGGGACTATTCGGACGAACCGTAGTAGAATCCACCAACCAGATGATTCAATCCATGCGTAAACCTCGTACCGTTATCAGTCTGATTGCCCTCTTAGCATTTGCATCACTGCTTCTGTTCAACTTCGGGGAACAGGTCAGCGGCTATATGCTTTTCTCCGAAGCGGAAGCTTCAGGAGCACATGCTCATGTAGTTGGTTACTGGGTACAGCCGGAAACCGCACATTATGATCCGGAAGTCAATCTCTTCACCTTTCATATGCAGGATGATGAAGGGACCGTACGAAAAGTCCACTACCACAACACAAAGCCAGCCAGTTTTGAGAATGCAGAAAAACTGGTCGTGGAGGGCCGTCTGAATGGAAATATCTTTGAGGCGGAACATATTCTCATGAAATGTCCCTCCAAGTACAGTGAAACCAATACGCTTGACCAAATTCCGCCATCTTAATTCCACAAACACCACGCTCACCACTTCCGATGCTTCGCCTCACACTACTGCATGTCGGTGCTGCGTCCCTACATACATAAGAGCAAGGGAACACCACCTAATGGGTTGTTTCTGCCGAAAACGACTATTAATTTATCTGAACTGGATTGGTGAGCAATGATTCAGACCGTACCCGATGGTTCTGTGATTCATTCCAATGGAGCAGCCAAAAAGCTGTGGACACATTTGAACTCCATGCAAACCCCCAAATCTAGATTCCTGCCGGAAATGCAGCCTCAAATATGGGGAAACGAAGAAGATCCAGTCGAAAGAATTTCTCATCCCAGAACTGGACGAGCCAACTAACAGTACCCCACCGGCTCCATTGAGTCAACTATTGACTGCACCCGGCTCCTTTAGCGAGTACAACCTCTATCAGCACCTCGCAAGCAACTAAGTGCGAGACGTTTCCATGGACCGCTGGCCTTGCGTAACTGGAAATGACGCGGAACCACCTAACGAATTAACCTCCCATGGTCTGTTTGAAATCACACCTTCTATCCTTGAGAGCCGACCGTTCATTGCAACTATTAAATCCTTCAACGAGTCTAACAGACTGTAAATCGCATCTATTCTTCTATTTAGCTCAACAGTCTGAGCATCAATTTTCTTGCGCATCTCAATACCCTGAGCATCAATTTTCTTGTGCGTCCCAAGCCCCTGAGCATCGATTTTCTTGTGCGTCTCAAGATTCATAACATCAATTTTCTCAATAAGAAAGTCATATTTCTTACTAAGAAGGTCATATTTACCACTAAGAAGGTGGTAGATCTTGTCAATTCGCTTAATCGTTGAGATGTGCATTCGCCACAACAGAGCAACAACTCCTAAAGCAATGGCCGCAATTGAGATGATAACCGGTGCTTCCATAACGTTAATCAGAAA
This sequence comes from Rhodothermales bacterium, assembly GCA_022821875.1. GTDB lineage: Bacteria > Bacteroidota > Rhodothermia > Rhodothermales > Bin80 > Bin80. Next base: position 17,219 of record JAJECV010000006.1, on the reverse strand, counting down.
AGTTTGTGATGTCTATGCCCCCCGCACATGCTCAGGTTCCGGATGCTGGAATTCCTGCCTCCGTAAAAAGTTCCCAGCCCCCAAAATAGGCATGCACATACGTTAGCCTGTCGGAACGGGCAAAGGTCTTTTTCGCTGATCTGGCATGATGCCCCCTGTCAGATTGCACATGTCCTGGTGCAAGTGGTGTCTGCTCTGTTGCTGGCCTGCATTCAACCAGATTCGGACGGCAGGGGAACACCGTACGGATCCGCATAAATGCCCTGAATCAGTGTCACGGGATCTGAAATTGCACGCAATGCAATCAAGTTGGAGTTGAGATCGTACAACCCGATGAAAACTTGCTCCCCGGTTTCGTGACCCGATTGCTGTATCTGTGTATGATCCTTGCCGTCCCGTGTAAGGCGCAGGAATATGCGCTCTTTGTCGCACGCGTCAAGTATGGCGGAGGCGGAGACTGGTACAGCGACGAACAGTCACTCCCCGAACTCCTGGCCCATGTTCGATCTGAAACCCTGCTGAATGTTGCGCCAGCGCCCGAGGTGGTGGAACTCTCAAATGACCGACTCTTTACCTTTCCGTACCTGTATCTCACCGGACATGGAAATGTCGTGTTCACAGAGCACGAGACCACCCGGCTGCGTCAATACCTGGAACAGGGAGGCTTCCTGCATATTGATGATAACTACGGCCTAGATGAAGCCATCCGCCGTGAGATGGCCAAGGTGTTTCCGCAGCAGGAGTTCACCGAACTTCCCTTTGATCACGCCATCTATCATACCCATTACACGTTCCCGAATGGACTGCCGAAAATCCATGAGCATGACGGCCGACCGCCCCAGGGATTCGGTTTGTTTGACCGCTATGGACGCCTTTGTGTATTCTACAGCTACGAAAGTGATCTCGGCGATGGCTGGGAACCCGAATCAGTGCACGACCTGCCGCCGGAAATCCGTACCCCCGCACTCCAAATGGGAACCAATATTCTCATCTACGCCATGATGGGGAGCAAATAACCAATTGATCCGTCATTCACATGAATCATCTTTCATCACAAGACCCCGAAATCTACGCCGCTGTTGAACAGGAAGTCCACCGGCAGAATTACGGCCTGGAACTGATCGCTTCGGAAAATTTTGTCTCCCGAAGTGTCATGCAGGCCCAAGGCTCCGTCTTCACAAATAAGTATGCCGAAGGACTGCCGGGCCGGCGCTATTATGGAGGATGTGAATTTACAGATGTCGCAGAGGATTTGGCCCGCAGTCGTGCAAAACAACTCTTTCAATGTGACTGGGTCAATGTGCAACCCCATTCAGGGGCCTCCGCCAATGCTGCCGTCTATCTGAGCTGTTTGAAACCCGGAGACACCTTCCTGGGACTTGACCTTGCACATGGCGGACACCTGACACATGGAAGCCCCGTGAATTTTTCAGGCATCTGGTTTCAGCCAACCTACTACGGGGTAGAAAATGACGGGCGTATTGATATGGATCGTGTGCGGGATAAAGCAAAATCCGTTCATCCCAGACTGATCTCCATCGGGGCCAGCGCCTATTCGCGTGATTTTGACTACGAAGCATTCCGTACCATCGCCGACGAAGTCAATGCACTCCTGTGGATGGACATGGCCCACCCTGCCGGACTGATTGCCGCAGGGGTCCTGAATGATCCGCTGCCGCATGCACATATCGTCACCACAACGACACACAAGACGCTCCGCGGGCCGCGCGGAGGGATGCTACTGATCGGGCGTGATTTTGAAAACCCCTTCGGCAAGGTTGCCCCCAAAAGCGGCCGCATCCGCAAAATGAGCGAACTGCTTGACTCTGCGGTCTTTCCTGGAATGCAGGGGGGCCCCCTCGTCCATGTCATCGCCGCCAAAGCAGTCGCTTTCAGGGAGGCGCTGCAGCCCGAATTCATTTCGTATGCCAGACAGGTGCAAAAAAATGCAGCCGTCATGGCCGCATCCTTCCTGTCGCGCGGCTATGAAGTTGTGAGCGGAGGGACCGACAATCATCTGATACTGGTCGACCTTCGCAGCAGGAACATCAACGGACGAGATGCAGAACATGCTTTGCAGTCCGCACATATTACCGTAAATAAAAATATGGTCCCCTTTGATGATAAAAGTCCGTTCGTGACCAGTGGAATCCGGCTGGGAACCGCTGCGGTCACCACGCGCGGTTTTCAGGAAACAGATATCGAATCGGTGGTCACGCTGATTGACCGCGTCCTGAGTGCGCCAACGGATGCGTCTGTCCGGCACAAGGTGCAAACTGAAATCCATGCGCTCTGTGAAGCCCACCCGCTCTATGACTTTGTAACGGCCTGAATCCCTGCAAACCTGCTTCACGGCCGGGCTACCTTTTATGTGATCAATCAGAATGAATGCAGCATGCTTTGCAATACGCCCCCTGGATCACTTTTTCTGAACCGATGAGGTCAGCTTTTGTATACAGACGCTCCCCTTGCACAGAGATCTATGACGGTCGGAAAAATAGCAGAATCGACCCGCTTACATGATTCAGGCTTATCGGAAGAGATTTACGATATGGCACTGGTATCCGGTGAGCAGGAAAGGATCATTGATCCTGAAGGTACAAAAGTGGATTGGCTTCTGGACATGCGGATCCCCCTCCTTGATGGCAGCGTCGCCTCTAGACTGGGAAATCTGATTGCGGACCGGATACGTATGACGGGATGCAGGCAGGTCGCCGGTTACGGCTTCGGGGGCAATGCAATGGTCTGTGCAACCATCCATGCCGATGGATACCCACACCTTCTGGGCGGATTTATCCGGTTACAGCGCAAACCACATGGGAGGCAGCGCCTGATTGAAGGCCCCCTTGATCCTCACCTCCCCGTCATACTCCTTGACGACCTGCTCAATAGCGGAACATCCGCACTCCACGCACTTCATCAACTCAGAAGTGAAGGGTTTCATGTAGCGGGATTTTTTACCGTCTTTGAATTCACCTGGGGGAGCGGACGGGCAAAGCTTGAAAAAGAGGGCCTCCGGGTAGATGCATTGATGGAGTTGGCACTCAATCAAAAAACTACGGCGGGAAGTTCTGACTCGGCGGTTCGTGCTTAAGAAAAATGGGCTTCAACTGGCGAAGACTGTTGGCGCGTCGTAACGCGGCGAAGACATCTGCTGCCATTCAGGAAGCAGAGACCGGAGCCGTCGCAGAGCCGCGTGAAAATGTGCTGCCGGAAGGTAGTGAAATGCCCTTTCTGGATCACCTTGAAGATCTGCGCTGGACGATCATCAAAGGGGTCGGCGGGGTAGTCCTTATGACCATTTTTGCCGCCATCTTCCATAACTGGGTGGTGGATGTGGTTCTCATGGGACCCGCACGCGGAGACTTCATTACCTACCGCCTTCTAGGTCTCGAGTTTACCGACCTGCATCTGCAAAACCGGACGGTAACCGGACAATTCTTTGCACTTGTGGGGATTGTGATGGCCGTGGGGATTGTCGCCGGCTCCCCGATCCTGATCTACTATATCTGGAAGTTTATTGAGCCGGGACTCTATCCAAGGGAGAAGGCCGGCATGAAATTTGTCTCCGTCTTTGCAACCTTCTTTTTTGTGCTCGGAATCCTGTTCGGCTATCTGGTCATTACCCCGCTGGCGCTCAATTTCTTTAACAACTTCAATATCTCCGACATTATCCGTAACGAGTTTGATATTACCCGCTATTTCAGCAGTGTCACCTGGTGGGCGTTTGGGTCCGGCCTCCTTTTTGAACTCCCTGTTGTCATCTACTTCCTCTCGAAACTGGGCATTGCCACCCCGAAACGTCTGCGTGCAGCCCGCAAGTACGCGTTCCTGGGCGTTTTCATTGTCGGCGCATTCGTGACCCCGGCCGACCCCTTCTCTATGTTTGCGGCCGCACTGCCACTCTACCTGCTCTACGAGGGCTCCATCATTGTCGCTGTCTGGACCGAACGCAAACGGATTCGTGAACTCAACAAAGCGTTTGGAGATGATAATTAATGCATCTGTCCCCAAACCCACAGGAGGGTGCGTACCCCCATCATCGCACAGATCAGCGTTACCAGAATTCCAAGCCCCAGATACCAGCGTGGCAGAGAAACGGCCTTCTGCCGGGTTGCCAGCCACAGCACAAAACCCGCGATGAAAGGAAGAAGAAGCCCATTCGCCGCCTGTGCTGCAAGAATGATCTCCAGGGGATTGCGCCCATAAAACGCAAAGCCCATCCCTGTTAAAAGTACGGAGATCCACACAACCCGAAACCCCGCATGCCCAGGATCATCCGGCCATCCAAAGATTTCGCGGACTCCACATGCCGCTGCCAGCGGCGCGGTCACGGCAGATGTGATTCCCGCTGCAAACAGACCAATCCCGAAAAATAACTCGGCAAATGCCCCCGCCGCCGGCCGGATGACCGGCGCAATCGCTGCAACCGCCCCCACCGAAGCCGTCTCCAGCGTTGCACCCGAAAGCAGAATGGCGACCGAAATCACTCCACCCAGTGGAAGAAAAATTGCCATCCCTGTCAACTCACGCCGCCAGGCAACCTGCGAATTAAAGCCGGTCCAGTACTTTTTGGCCGCGCTCTCATGCAAAAAGAGGTTGTAGGTCACGACGGTTGTCCCTACCAGTGCAACGGTACGCAGCAGCCCGCCTTCCGGAATGCTCGGAAGGATCAGACCCTGAAATGCCTGTGACCAGTCTACAGGTGCTAAAAACATCGTGACCAGAAATACCACACTCATAAGCAGCACCAGAACCGCCAGAATTCCGGTTACCCGGCGCAACTGTAAAAAAAGCACCATTGCGGCCAGTCCGCCAATCAGGAACACCAATGTGCCCTCCGGCACCTCCACCAGGCTGCTCATGCCTGCGACAGCCCCCGCAATATTCCCCGTCTCAAATGCTGCCGTACCCGCCCAGAGTCCCAGAACCACCAGCGAGATCACCACCCATCGCATAGATGAATCCCGGGTGTACTGCCGGAGTGCCTCCCCCATACCAAGACCGGAAAGGATTCCCGCGCCGGCGGTAAAAGATTGAAGGACAAACGTTGCGCCAACCGAAAACAGCAGAACCCAGCCCAGCGCGTAACCAAAATCAATCCCTGCCGTCGCACACGTCAGCACCGTACCGGGCCCCACAAAAGCTGCAACAACCAGAGACGAGGTTCCCAGCTGCAACCGGGTGCGTTTCATTCGGGCTTTTGTACTACGAAATGGTCCAGGTATCTGCAGCATGCAGAAGTGTATCCAGATCGCCGGGGCCGCGCTTTGCGGTCACGGTGGCAATCTGCTCCTGTAAAAGCTGCTCATAGGTCGGCCGCTCCTCACTGAACAGGACCCCAAACGGGCACGGCATATCGGGCCGCTGCGACATCCGGCTCACGATTCCCGACAGTTCCAGGCTGTTCTCGTCGTAGACAATCGCATCCTCAACCGAAAAGTGCCCTGCATCAAGATCAAAGACAATGGGCTTAAATCCATCCAGCCGGACTCCCTTGGTTCCCTTTGCAAACAGCATGGGCTTCCCGTGCTCAAGATAAATCGTCCGGTCCGCCTTGGTTGCCTTTTCTGTGAATTCAAAGAAGGCACCGTCATTGTAGATATTGCAATTCTGATAAATCTCAATGAACGCGCTCCCCCTGTGCGTATGTGCACGCCGAAGTATCTGTATCAGATGTTTGGTATCCCGGTCGGCGGTTCTTGCAACAAAAGAAGCAGAAGCACCCAAAGCAAGTGAAAGTGGATTAAACGGGGGCGCAATGGAGCCAAACGGACTGCTCTTGGTCACTTTGCCAATCTCACTCGTCGGACTGTACTGCCCCTTGGTCAGTCCGTAGATTTGATTATTAAAGAGCAGGATCTGCAGGTTCACATTCCGGCGCAGTACATGGATCAGATGATTGCCGCCAATGGACAGAGCATCTCCGTCTCCCGTCACAACCCAGACATCAAGGTCCGGCCGTGAAGCCTTCAAGCCGGTGGCCATGGTCGGCGCACGTCCGTGAATGGAATGCATCCCGTACGTATTCATGTAATAGGGGAACCGGCTTGAGCAGCCGATCCCGCTGATGAATACAACATTTTCCCGTTTCACCTCCAGCTGTGGCATCAACCGCTGAACACTGGCCAGAATTGCATAGTCTCCGCAACCTGGACACCACCGCACATCCTGATCGCTTGCGAAGGCCTTACGATCAATTCTGGCTTTGGGAGGTCCCGGTTTACCCGGCCGCCGACCCGGCGGCAGGGCTGGCTTCTTTACAGGCGGCAGCTTTGGCATCAGTGATGTTTTTTGCATTGATAAGCGGCAGCATCTACAATCTCGCTTGCCTTAAACGGCTGCCCCTGCATCTTATTCAAGGCAACAAAAGGTAACAGAAAGCGATCTCGGAGAATACGAATCATCTGCCCCTTATTCAGCTCAGGGACCAGATGATGTTCAAAATATCCCAGCACACCTCCCAGGTCAGACGGAAGCGGGTGGATATAGCGCAATTGTACGGCCCCGGCCTTCAGCCCAAGATCCCGCAACCGATCTATCGCCGTCCTGATCGCTCCCTCGGTAGATCCCCATCCGATAATGAGGATATCTCCCTCGGAATCCCCATAGATCTCAACCGGTGGAACAAACCGGGTAACCCGCATGACTTTGTCCGCACGAAGATCTGTCATGAATTCATGATTTTCCGGGTCATAGGAGACTTCTCCCGTCTCATGCTGTTTTTCCAATCCCCCTAAACGGTGCTCCAGCTCTGGTGTACCGGGCTTTGCCCACGGCCTTGCAAGCGTCGCCTCGTCACGCAGATAGGGTAGAAACGTCTTCTTCCCGTCCACCGCTTGATTGGGCTTACGCGCAAACGAGATCGGGAAATCGTCCAGATCTTTGGCAGACGGGATGCGCCAGGGCTCAGATCCATTAGCCACATATCCATCTGCCAGCAGAATGACCGGAGTCATATGACGCACGGCAACGCGGCATGCCTCGTACGCCGCATGGAAACAGTCTCCAGGGGTGGATGCCGCAAGAATCGGCAGGGGCGCTTCGCCGTTGCGACCATACATGGCCTGGAGGAGATCACTCTGCTCTGTCTTGGTTGGCAATCCTGTCGACGGCCCCCCTCGCTGCACATTGATGATCACCATGGGGAGTTCCATCATCACCGCCAATCCAATCCCCTCGGTCTTGAGCGTCAATCCGGGACCACTGGTGGCACAGACTCCTAGATTCCCGCCAAAGCTTGCACCAATCGTGGCACCGATTGCGGCAATCTCATCTTCAGCCTGGAAGGTTTTGATGCCAAAATTCTTGTGCCTGCTCAACTGATGCAGAAGTTCGGATGCGGGTGTGATCGGATAACTGCTGTAGAACAGGTCAAGGCTGCTTTGATGACTGGCGGCAACCAGCCCCAGTGCCAGAGACTCCACTCCACGGATTGCACGATATATCCCTGGTTCCAGCTGCGCCGGGGACACCCTGTACTGCACAATAAAGTCTTCTGTGGTCTCACCGTAGTGAAACCCCTTCTTCAGTACATGCAGATTCGCATTCAGCAGTTCGGGGCGGCTGGCAAATTTATGCGACAACCAGTCCAGTGCAGGCTTAAGCGGGCGGGAGTACAGCCACAGCGTTAAGCCCAGCGCAAACATATTCTTGCTGCGATCCACAACTTTTTTGTCCAGCCCGAAGCCCTTGAGCGCCTCCTCGGTCATTCGGGACAGTTCAACATCGAAGACCCGGTAGTTCTTCCGCAGTTCCTCATCCTCCAACGGATTCGTTTCCCCGTATCCGGCAAGTTTCAGGTTATGGGACTTGAAGGCGTTCACATTAAGGATAATGGCCCCGCCGAGTCGAACCCGGGACAGATTGACCTTCAGTGCAGCCGGATTCATGGCAACCAGCAAATCCACCTCATCCCCTGGGGTGCGGACATTGATTGAGCCAAAATGCAACTGATAGCCGCTCACTCCGTACGTCGTTCCGGCAGGGGCGCGGATTTCGGCCGGGAAGTCCGGCAAGGTGGCCAGATCATTCTGCGCAAAGGCCGTTGCCAAAGTAAACTGGGAGCCGGTTAACTGCATTCCATCACCGGAATCCCCTGCAAAAAGCACGGTTGCTTCGCTGAGAGATTTTACAGATTTCGTTTCAGTAACGATATTTAGGGAGTCATCCTCCATCAGATTGCCAATGATTTAGGCGTTTTCTTCTACCATGAATGCCGACTTCAACTACCGGTCTATCTGTGTGTTGCGTATAACGGGAAAGGAGCAAATTGTCGTAACTTGGAGCATTCTGATTAACATGGTTCACTACACCTCGGTTACCGAGAAAATTTCTGTCACGGTGTCCCCCGTCTATCTTGATGGGGAATCCAGTTATTTCCTGGACCGATTTGTATTTGCGTACTTCATTGCAATTACGAACAACCGCCGGGATCCTGTCCAGCTTCTTCGGCGATACTGGCGAATCCACGAACAGGGCCTGACCGCAAAAGAGGTGGACGCAGAAGGGGTGGTCGGGAAGCAGCCTCTCATCAGGCCGGGCGAGTCCTATTACTATAACAGTTTCTGTATTCTCAAATCCTTTGAGGGAAGCATGGAAGGCCACTATACGATGTCCACATCAACAGGGAAAACACTCCGGATTGCGATCCCCCAATTTCATCTGAAAGTCTGGGCGAATTAATGGCGCAGCGAGGTCAATGTGTCCTTGAGCGGCGGCAGAACGGTACGCCGGGGGGCTCTTGCACGCACCATGTATGCCTCTAGAAAGCCTCGATGCTGATCTGGCGCCTCCACCGCCTCAACAATAAGATCATGATCCAGGTCATTGATCCGGTCACACGCCGCCCGCAGGGCATCCATGGAAATCTTGAGCGCGACATCCACCGGCATACGCTCCGGATTAATATCGAGGCCGTACCAGCCCTCATACCCGTGCATTTTCAGCACATAGAGACCGGCTTCCATCTGCTCCGGCGAGATCAGGCCCACATTCAAATCCTGATCGTAATTCCCCAGCGGCTGGCTATTCCAGTGGGTGTGTGCCAGACGCCCCTCGGACAGCGGCCAGCTCAATGCATAGGCAATATCCTCAAACCCCATGAGCAGGTGTCCGATTTCAGGATTCATGCACGCGAGTTTATGGCCTTCCTCAAGCAGAGTTCGATTGACGGGATGCTCCAGCATCTGCTCTACCTGCTTTCCCAGCAGTACGCCTTCCGGTGTGAGGCTGTAGAGAATCCGCCCGCGGGGCTCATAGGGCTTCGGCTCAAATGCAATCCGGGAACCGGGTGCCGCATCCAACGCCTCGGCTAATCCCCCGGCAAATCTTTGGCGCATATGGGCCATATTGATGCCAAACGGGTTTTCGTACCCGTCAATTCCGGGCCATACGACCGAAAAATCACATCCCAGTTCCTTCCCTAGACGGAATGCGCGTGCAGTGCGGTCAATCGCCATCTGACGCAACCTGTCATCGGGGTTGGAGAGTGAACCGAATTCAAATTCCGGATCATAGAACAACAGCGGGATGACGGTCAATAACCGAATGCCCGTATCCCGGGTAAAATCCTGCCAGAGCGTCAGGTTGTCTTCATTAATTTCATTCGGATAGTGTGCTTCCAATGCGTGGAGACCGTAATCCTTCAGGGATGCGGCAATTTCCAGACGGGCTTCCATAGATTCATCCGGCTTGTATTTGGCATGAAATCTTGAGTCTGCCGGCGAAAAGAACCAGATCCCTGCAGAAAACCTGGGGGTCAATTCAAAGGACTTTAAATGAGAGACCAGATCATCTCCCGTTCGGATCGTGATCTGGTGACGTAAATCGATCAGGGGCATCCCGATATTTCAGTTTTGGTGAACGATACTCATGTCTGATGATACGCAGGAAACGCGCAGCTGGGTCCGATGTACTGTGAGCGGAACCGACACCTTCCTTTCATCTCCATCCGGGGATCGCTTATGCCTATATGGGACCCGGGAATGGATCTCAAAATCATTTAAGGGTAACTTAAAATGGCCGCGTCATCCGTCGGCATTTCAACCGTTGAACCTCATCCCGCCTATTCATTTTCCCGGTCGAGCAGACTGTATTCAATGAGTGCGGCTGTCTGGTGATATCTGGCGGGGAGTTGGCGAATTTTGTTTTTTCCGCACAACGGCATGGATATGCCCGCTGCTCTCTGAAATGACACCTTTCAGTGACTTCAGTAAAAATCTGAAGAAATTAGATGTTCACGATTGCACGAATTGTCAAATCAATACCCTCGAAGCCTGCAAACCCTGAATAACCACTGACGCAATCAGGATCTGCATTAAATCCCGCAGCGCTGTGAATATCTGTAACTTGTGGCACAAAACATCCACGAGAGGTTCCAGAAGGATATCCGTGGATTGCTGTTGGGGGCAACACGGCCGCGAAGTGCCGCTAGACGCGGCCCCCTCCGATGCAGCCCCTCGTCGTTAGATGGTGATCATGTGCCCATCGGCCGGTCCGGCGGGGGACGGAACAGAGGGGGTTGCCCCATCCCGAAATTCTCAACGAGCCACACCTGCATGGACGGGATCGGGATGACATACATGTTATCGAACTCTTCCAGCACGCCTTTGTGCAGCATCCGCCGGAACAACTCTTCCGCCTTGGATTCCCCGTACGCATCCGTGAGCGCGTCCGTCAGATACTCTCTGGCAAAACTGTACCGGGGCGGCACCTCCCGGAGCTTGTGAGCAATACATCTAAGTACGCTATCCTGAATGCCTTGCACCCGCGCTTTGTAGAATTTTGTGCGTTCTTTCCGCCCCGTCTCCATCACCACATTCAACCCATTCGGGGTCATCCGCCTGCGGTCCGCCCGCACCTGTAGCGCCGCGGCTTGCGCGTAGCAAGCAATATGCTGAGGCCAGCCGTGCGTCTCCGCCATGATCGCATCCACCCAGGGCCTGATATCTCCCTTCGCCTTCCCCTCCAGCTGGAGCCAGTCTGCGATGACCCTCCGCTCCTCATTCGGCTTTAGAGGCTCCAAATCCACGCAGCAGCCGGGCTTAAAGCGGGACACATCCATTTTCTGGAATGCCACCTTCGTTCCACCGAGCCCTGCCACGAGCAGCATCATAGGGCGCCCCATGTCGCCGTTATGGAGTCTATCCAGAAACACCTTCACCGTCTCGTGACGTGCATCCGACGGGGTCATCCCTCCACCCAGTGTCTGTGCTTCGTCCAAGACGAGCAGGAGCGGGGACTTCCCTAGCCTGATGATACTCTGGGGAGTGTGACCGGGGAGTTTGAACTTCGCTCCCGCCCCTCCCTTGATCCATTTATCAAATCCCGCCTCTATAGCAATTGCGTCCAAAAGAGCCCGCCAGATTTTCCAGCGCTCCAGCAATTGGCACATGGCATCCGTATCCCAGAGTGCCTTCGTGTTGATCTTCAGCGTCTCCCATCCCTGCTTTCTGGCCCGCCGCGCACACTCATAAAGCAGTGCACTCTTGCCCGCACCCGGCGCGGCCTGAATCAGGAACGTCGTCCCCTTCGTACCGTCATCCACCGTGAACTGCAAACGCTTTCGAAAGGCACCCAGTACTTCCTCTCTCCCGTGGAAGTACTCGGTTTTTCCCCGGTCGTCTATATCGTCGGCCCAGTCTGAGGTATGACCGTCATTCATCGCTATTGGAGATTACGGGAGAGATTAGACAAGCCGAACCCCGGCGGGGTTCCCCGCACCATATGCTGCGCACGGTCAACCGGGAACGAGTTCCCTATGCGCGTCTGGCACCTGCAGGCTATCGCCGCAAAAAAACTCCCAGTTGCCATTCAGCACAGCTACACCGCCGGCAAAAAAATGGAGTTTATCTACATGAGGCCCCGTGTAGACAGTACAACTAAAGAGGCTATATCTGTTCCACAGGCACCTGCCGGACTAGATGCACAGGCAGAAAGACATTCCCAGATTCATCTTTGTCTGCGCCTTTTACGGTACACGGCAAACCTGATCTGAAGTCCCATCAGACCACACCCCAATGGAGCCATTCCATCAAACCGCATAATTCTGGTGTCTTCATGGAAAAATTACAGGATAAGTTATTTTTTCGCCAGCCCTTAGTCTTGAAATTTGACCTCCCGTCCCAAGACTGCTTCCAATCCTGACGGCCCCCGTGGAGTATCCCCCTTCCATACCCCAACTTCAACGCCGCAGAGAGATTTTTCAGGATCTGATCTCGTAACACAGCCCCCGTAGCTGCAACACTTTCACGACTGATATTCTGCACAAGGCCTGCCGCCGCTATTCATCCCGCTCGTTCGGAAAAGCCAACCCTCTTGCATGATTCTCCGGCACAACATATCGGGTGTGATAGTCCAGCCAGTCAGATGGGTATCGCTGATAGACGGGGTCATCCTTTAATTGCCCTGGAATCTCATCATACGTGGGGTCGCCGTGCGATGGCAGTGGGCGGAGGGTTCTGGAAAACGTCGTATTATAGTCTCCATCCTTCACCCAGCCATCACCGATCAGGACAAAATCTCTCTGGTAACCTGCGGCGACCGGACGCACCTCTGTAAACTGCAGCAGCATTTCGTCCCCTGCATTCATGATGACATAGCGGTCATCAATCTGTTCTAACAGCGGACCTACCTCCCCAAAACGGGTATGGTACCCAACCAGATCACGCCAGATCTGTGCGGTGCCGCTCAATGTATCGTACACGGGCAGTTCGGGGGAGGAGCGATCTTGCTCATTCACGACCGAGAAACCGCGGTATCTGAGATCTGCCTCTCTGGGGAGCATATGCGTGACCTGCAAAGCGGAATCCTCCAGTTTTTCTGCGGTATACAGTGCATCCCAGTAGATTTCCATGTTTGTGTGCAAGCGGAGTCGCCGGGCTCCCGAATTCCTGGCCACCGGTGCTAAATCAATCAGGATTGTTTTGGATTTCCCGCTGGGGAATCCCAGATTGGCATGTACCGTTTCCCAGGATCCATCCGGGAGTTGCGCATCCACACGTAATCCGCGGGGAGGGGCATGATTCCCCTGACTGATCGCGACATTGATGGAACTGTCCGTTGGCCGGATCCAGCCTCGACCAATCAGCCAGGCATCCTGCGGGGTTGCTTCGCTGATCTCTACTTCCAGATAATGATCTCTGGTAATCCCCTGATAGTCACCGCGTCCAAAGAAGTCTGCATAATGCTCATCCTGAACCAGTACGGTCTCCAGTACATCCTCTCCGAGATCATTCCATGCTCCCGCAAGGGGGGTGAGTTCCGAGGTCAGATGGACGTTCAGTTCCGGCGGAGGAAAGGCAAATCGTTCATCTACAAAAATCTCCGTACCGACCGGATGATCTACAACCATCAGAGATATATGATCAAAAAAATGAGTTTCCCATAACTCTGCGGTGATCCGAATATCATAATATCCATCCATCGGCTGGAGCTGCTCTCCCCTGATCTTCACCCAGTCTTCGGTGGTCATAATACCTGCGGTCTCCTGTGCATTGATCCGAAGTCCGAGCGGTGAGCGCCAGATAAAGTCGGTGATAAACTCCACCTCCTCCCCGTTCCAGGTGAAAAGCCAAGGGCAGGAGCCCTTCAGTCGCTGGGTTGCGCTGACAATTTCATCCGACAGCAGATCGAATTCCGCCTGCACCGATCCATTCGGCCAGATAATGCGTGCAACATCGGCCAACGACTGTTCTCCAAGCCCAAAATGTACAATCGGCTGGGTGATTGGCTGCTTCTGGTACAGGAGTCCTGCCCGGACTTCAACCTCTCCGCCGATCCCGAACGAATTAATCCGCTGGTCTCCAACCGCCTGCGCGGCCCGCGGCTGAATCTGGAGCATCTGGTATTCTTTGGTCTGGATGACCCCGTACCGGACCGGCTGGCGCTGAACATTCAAACCAATCATATCCAGTCTCCCGGTAAACCGTGTTGCACTGAGTGCGTACGTTTCCAGTTCGGTCAGCGTCTCCTGCAGATAGAATGCTTCATCGTGATCCTGCAGGAAAATTTGTGATCGGCCACTTGCAGTCACCACGATGTCAATGCCTCCATTATTATCCAGATCTCCGGTCAAAAGCTGCGCATCCGGTGTCTGAAACGCCCCCTCCAACAGCATCTCCACGGCGGGATCACTTCCCAGAGTTACACGCAGAATCTGTCCGGTATCTTTAAGGACGAGAAGTTCTATCCTGCCGTCACTGTTACTGTCACTGACCGTTATATCCAGAAGAGAATCGTCTGCTATGGGGTTCGACACGGGAATGAATTTGCCCTGCCGCTCATTTGCCAGCACCCTCAATCTGCCCTCTGAATCCAGTATTGCCGCATCCGGGTCGCCATCCTGATCCAGATCGGCCCACGTAAATGCATGGATCGCTGATTCCACCGGAAACCAGTCGGAGCGCTCATAGGTGCCATCCCCCTTATTCCGAAGTGTTCGCAGTCCGTTTTCGGCATCATTCAGAATCAGATCTATATCTCCCTCCAGATCCATGTCCGCCGCCCAGACACCTGTATAGGCGGCATGAGTAAGCGCCGTGCTCAGATTCAACTCGCTGGTTGCATCCACAAACTGTTCCAGCGAATCCTGACGCAATACACGCAGCCCCTCTGCTCCGGCCAGAATCAGGTCGGTCCTGAAATCAAAATTATAATCCACCCCGACCCCGGCATCATGCCCGCGCACCGCCGGTGCCGGCCACGCTTCCCCCCGGAGTGTTTTTACCGAATCCGTCCCGGCATAAAATACCGCCGGCAATGCCTCATTCCCCAGTGCAATCGCAGCAATCCATTCCTGAGATGTATCTGAAACCATGAGTTGCTGATCCGCTACAATTTGCAGGGAATCATCCCGTGGCGCGGGAGAGGAAGATGGATTTTCCAGACGGACAAACCGGGTCAAAGGATTTCCCACGCGTTCATCGGATACGCGTGCGTCGGCCAGATCCTTGCGATATCGCGGCTCGGTCAGCAGGATATTGCGCAAAAACCTGAGTTGTATTGCGGCCTCTTCATTGGAGGATGCATTATGGAGCAGTTCAATCTGCCCGCGTACATCTTCGCCCCATGTGAAGGAATCAAATATATTCAGCAGTTCAAGGTCCAGTGCTCCTGATGAAGCAGATTGCTGAAGCTGATGGAGTAAGACGGCCGTATTCTCCGGAGCCGTAATCCCGAGGTTACGCATAGAGGACCGGCGTTCATCCGAGTCTTCGGGAAGCACTTCAATGAGTCCAAAGAGTGCACGCAGATTCAATGAATCAACGGACACAATCCTGCGCAGGTTGCGTAGTTGTGCATCGCCATCGCCGGTCATTCGCGCATGAGCGGCGGCCAGAAGCAGGATTTCGCTGTTTTCCGGCTCCAGTTCCAGGGCGCGTTCCAGATGCTCAAATGCCGCATCCGGTTCATTCCGGCGCATCGCCATCAGTGCCAGATTCGCCCAGGCGGCCGGCTCTTCGGGAGCGAGTTCGGTGACCAGTGTCAGTTTCGCCGCAGCACGCAGATCTTCCCCCACCTCCATCGCAGACACCCCGGCAAAAAAAGCACTCACGATCCGGACATACTCCTCCGATTCCGTCCGGGGTTCCTCGGATATGCCACACCCGAGCACCAGGGCTGCAAGAATGGCGGAAATCATCAATTTGGTGCGATGCATGAAAATTGTTACTTAAGATGAAGGAGATTTTAACGGCGGAAGCCGATCAAATGTTTGAGCAAAAATATAAGATGATGGCGTATTTTGCCCCTGCTGAATGCCAAAATCAATCATGGACTATCGACGCTATCTGCTGCTGCTCCCCCTGCTGCTTTTACAGAGTGCTGCAGCACAATATGCCCAGATTCCGGATCCATACCGGTCTGCTGTGGACTCTGCCTATCAAATGATTTCCCAGACATGGCAGGAACAGAAATTCCCGGGTATCGCCGTCGCTGCGGCCGTGAACGGACAATTGATCTGGTCTGATGCAGTCGGTTTTTCGGATCTGGAGCAACGGGTGCCTCTGTGGCCGCACAGCCGCTTCCGAATCGCAAGCATCTCAAAGCCGCTTACCGCGGCCGCCGCGGCCAAACTCTACAGTCAGTCACGACTGGATGTGGACGCAGATATTCAGAAATACGTACCGGATTTCCCCGCCAAACGCTGGCCAGTTACCCCTCGCCAACTGGGTGCGCATCTTGGGGGGATTCGGGGGTATCGCCCCGGCGAAATGCTCTCGTTGGTCCCCTATGCCACCGTTGAAGACGGATTGGCTATTTTTTCAGCGGATACGCTGATACATGAGCCGGGTACAGAGTACCTCTATTCCAGTTATGGCTGGAACCTTCTCAGTGCTGTGATTGAGGGTGCCTCGGGCGAATCTTTCCTCGACCATATGAAGCAGGAGATTTTTCTTCCACTGCGTATGCTGAATACGGTGGAGGATCACCCGGACAGCCTGATTGCGCACCGCGTCCGGTTTTATGTCCGCAATGAGGACGGAACCCTGTTGAATGCTCCCTATGTGGACAACAGTTATAAATGGGCTGGTGGCGGCTTTCTGTCTACACCGACTGACATTGTCCGATTCGGGATTGCCCATCTGGACTCATTCTTCCTTGACCCGAAAGCCAGAGAATTACTTTTTACCGAACAGCGAACCACCACCGGCGAACCGGTCGGATACGCGTTTGGCTGGCAGGTGGAAACCCGCTCTGACCGTCTTCGCTACTTCAGTCACAGTGGAGGGGCCATTGGCGGCACCTCTCTCCTTGTCATTCAACCGGATACCGGTGTGGTCGTGGCAGCCATGGTCAACATGAGTGGTGTGAACATGAATGTTGTGCAGGAACTCGTTTCCCTGTTTGTCGGGGAAGCACAGCGTCTAGGCAGACAGGAAAATCTGCTTCACAGCAACTGAGACGGTATGCATGGAATTTTTAGGGAATTATATCCATGAATAACAACTCTCATGGTCTTTTTGGTGTTTCATCGCCCGTTGCCTGTCATTGCAGGCTTGCGCTCCGCAATGACAGGTCAACCATAGGCTCCACAACCCGTTCGGCACAATTCGTGCCAGGACGCCATCCCCGACGCCCGGATATTTACGGACGCATTCGTGTCCGCATTCGCTTGGTACCCGCACGCCAGACATAGAAACTCGGACTGCTTTTGCCGATTCTTTGCGTTCACACAGGAACACTTGCTGCATGTCTGTGATGTATAATGCGGGGGC